>JBDZUV010000005.1:0-46046 GCA_040255345.1 Actinomycetota bacterium
GAACCGCGTCGAGTACGAAGCCCTCGGCCAGGACTTCACCACCCGAGGTCGTCGCCTCGACCACCAGATCCCGTTGCTGCGGCGTCTGTGGACCGAGCGGAGCGTCACCGTCGACGACGGTTTCGAGCGGGTCACCGGTGCCGGGCTGTGCCCGCCGCCGGTGCAGCGCCCGATCCCGATCTGGGTCGGCGGCGCGTCCGAACCGGCCTACCGACGCATCGGTCGCTTCGCGGACGGGTGGTTCCCGATGGTCCCGCCCGGTGACGCGCTCGACGCGGCCCGTGCCACGATCGCCGCGTCGGCGGCAGAAGCGGGGCGCGACATCTCCGGACTCGGCATGGAGGGGCGGGTGCAGTGGCAGCCGGACGACCCCGGACGCTTCCTCCGGCAGGTCGGACGCTGGCGTGACGCCGGCGCCACCCACCTGGGAATCGACACGATGCGCCTCGGCCTCGGCGGGGTCGAGGGTCACCTGGCCGCTCTGCGCACCGCCGCGGATCTGCTCGAGCTCAGCGCGGACTGACCGCGCCCGCAGCGTCGCGCCGCACGACGACGGCGGAATCGACGCGGCGTTGCACCCAGCACACCGTCGCCCCCCAGACCACGCCGAGCACCGTGCCGGTCGCGACATCGGTGAACCAGTGCACGCCCAGCACCAACCGGGTCGTGGCGATCGCCAGGCCCAGCACCACCGCAACCGCGTAGGCCCATCTCGGTCCTCGTCGCAGCACCAGGATGCCGGCGAGGGCGAGCAACACCGCGATCGGTCCGGTCGCGTGACCGGAGGGAAACGACCACGAGGTCTCGTGCACACCGGCCAGGGCTCCGGCGCCCGGGTAGTCGGCACTCACCGGCCGTGGCCGATGGATCACCATCCGCACGACGTACACGGTGACCTCGGCGCCCAGGTAGGCGACGAACGGGCCGAACATCGACCACGTGGCCCGACCGCGAGGCCACGCCGCCGCCAGGACGACGGCGGTCCCAACCACCACGATGATGCCGAGCATGTTGGCGTCGAAGACCACCGCCACGGCCTTCGCGATGCCCACGAAGTGCCACCTGTGGGCGATGAACCAGTCGTGGATCGGCACGTCGAGGTGACGGGCCGGTCCGTCACCGTGGCGTCCGACGAGGGTGCGTCCCACGACGATGCCCGCCACCTGCAGTGCGCACCAGGTCGCCACGGCGACTCCCACCAGCCGCGTCGTCTCCGCCGGTAGTGCCAGCCGTCCGCGGTCGTCGTCGCTCACGGCGGAAGGCTACCGGCACGCCGGTCGAGGTCGGGGTTCCGGCACGACCGTTCCTCGAGGTCGCCGCAGGCGATACGCCTCGACGTCGCGGCGGCACGGTCACCGCGGCGACCGGTGGCGGGCGACGTCACTCGACGCTGGCGTAGCCCGCGATCGACGCTGCCTCGACCAGGAACGCCACCGCTCGTGCGGCGAGCGCTTCGGGCAGTCGCTCGAGGCGACGATCCAGCGCCTGGCTCCAGGCCCGGAACCGTTGCTCGGAGCCGCTCCGGGCGGCCGACTCGACGGCGCCCCGCCACAGTTGCTGCGCCGTACCGGCCGCGTCCGGACGGTGCGGTTCCAGGCCGTGCTTCTGATCGAAGCGGGCGTGTGCCCGGCCACCCAGATAGGCGCGGGAGATCCGGATCGCCGCGGTCGAGCTCGCCGCCAGGTGGAGCACCTCGAGCCGGGGTTCGAGGGTGACCGGCACACCGAGCCGGTGCAGGCGGTAGCCCCAGTCCACGTCTTCCCAGCCGTAGCCCCGGAAGTCCTCGTCGTAGGGTCCGACCCGCTCGAAGGTCTCCCGCGTCACCGAACAGTTCGCCGCCCAGTACCTCCACCACTTCTCCGGCGCCAGCGCGTACGCGGCGGCCCGCAGGCGCTGGTTCGCGGGCCGTCCGTAGCACCGGGCATAGGCGGACTCGGGGAGCACGTCATGGCAGAGCCCGACCACACCGACCGGGTCACCTCCGGTGTGCGCCGTGGCGTGCTCGGCCAGAAAACTCGGCGCGACCCCGAGGTCGTCGTCACAGCGGACGAGCACGTCGCCACGGGCCGCCGCGAAGCCGGCGTTCAGCGCCGCCGGTCGACCGCGGTTCTCGGCCAGTTCGACGAGTCGGATCGGGAGGCCGGCCGCAGCGACCACCTCGGGTGAGGCATCGACCACACCGTCGAGGACGACCACCGCCTCCCATTCCCCCTCGAAGGTCTGGGCGCGCAACGTCGAGAACAACACGGGAAGCCGGTCCGCGCCGCCATAGGACGGGACGACGACGCTCACCACCGGCGCCGTCACCGCGGCACCCCCACCGGTGTCGACCGCTCCGGGCTGCCCGCTGCGCCCGCCGCGTCGGCGCGTCCCTGCCGGTATCCGGCGAGCGCCGCGGCGTCGACCGCGCCCGCCAACACCCGGAACCCGACCGGGGGCGGCACCCGCGGCAACAACTCGTCGATGCGGCGCCCCCAGGTCGCGAGCCGGTCCGGGGTCGCGCGCGCCGCCGTCCGATGCACCAACGCCCGCCACAACCTGGCCTTCGTTCCGACACCGGCTTCGGGCGCATAGGTCGTCCCGTGCTTGTCGTCGAAGCGCACCCGCGCCAGACCCGATGCATACGCCCGCCGCAGACGTATCACCGCATCGACGTTCGCGGCGTGGTGCGTGGTCTCCAGGCGGGGATCCAGCACGATCGGGACGCCCGCGGCAGCGAGCCGGAACCCCCAGTCGATGTCCTCCCAGCCGTAGGTCCGGAAGCGTTCGTCGTAGGGGCCCACCCGGTCGAAGGTGGCACGGGTCACCGAACAGTTCCCGGCCCAGAAGTACCGGGGGTCACCGAGTGAACCCCGGTACGCGCCGGCCCGCACCGACGTGTCGTAGCGGTGTCCGTACGCCCGCGCGTACGCGGTGTCGCCGAAGCGGTTGTGGTACAGGCCCACGACTCCCACCGGCTTCCCACCACGATGCGCGAGAACGTGATCGGCCACATAGGACGGCGCCGGCTCGAGATCGTCGTCGCAGCGGATCAGTACCTTGCCGCGGGCCGCGTCGAACCCGGCGTTCAGCGCGGCCGGCCGGCCACGGTTCTCGGCGAACCGGACCACGCGGACTCCCAGATCGGACGCGGCATCGATCACCGACTCCGATGCGTCGACCACACCGTCGAGCACGACGACCACCTCCCAGGCGACGGCGCAGCGCTGGGCGCGCAACGCGTCGAACAGCACCGGAAGGCGGCGTTCACCACCGTAGGAGGGCACCACCAACGACGCGACCGGGTCGATCACGGGCCGACCGATCGTTTCGGCCGGCGTCGACGAGCTCGCCATGTCAGAGCATCCCCAGCTGCTCGAGCACCGTGAAGACCCGACGCCGACCTGCCGCTGGAGAGAATTCGGTCTCCCAACGCCGGCGCGCCTGGGAGCAGACGCGCTGCACCTCGCCCGGATCGGTGTCGAGGAAGCGTTGGATGACCCGGGCCGTGTCGAGGGCGTCACCGGCCCTGACCACCCAGGGGTGGGACGCGCCCACCACCTCGACGAGCGCGCCGGCGTCGCTGACCAGCACGGGACGGCCGAACGCCATCGCCTCGGCCGCCACGAGCCCGAACGGCTCCGCCCAGACCGAGGGGACCACCACCAGATCGACCGCCGCGAAGAACGCGGCGCGTTCGACCCACCCGAGCCGTTCGACGTGGGCCACCCGACCGAGTTCCAATTCGATGAGTCCGCTGCCGAAGTCGTCGACGAAGCGGCTGTCTCCGGCCAGCACCAGTCGCACCGGCCGATCCGAGAACCGGTCGAGCCGCTGCACCGCCCGGGCGAGCACGTCCAGCCCCTTGATCGGCGAGAAGCGGCCGATGAAGCCGATGCGGAGGCCCTCGGAATCACTCGGTTCGGGGGGTCGTGGCGGGCCGGGATCGTCGGTCCAGTTGACGAGCACATCCGAATCGGGCACCTGGGCCTGCATGGACCGCGACGGGACGAACACCTGGGAGACCCCACGGCGGGCGATCTGCCAAACCCGCCGCTGGAGCCCGCTCGGCACCTGGTGGAGCTGCACGATCCGGCGGTGACGACTCGCCGCGGTCGCCAGAGCCGGGACCAGACCGTTGCACCACAACAGTTCCGCATCGAGGTTCCGTCGGCGCAGGGCGAGGTTCTCGAGGTAGTCGCGACGGTCCTCGGCCGGAATCTCCAGCACTTCGAACCCATGGGCCCGGGCGAGGTCGGCCGCGCCGGCGGGGCGGCGCGGCGCGACCACCCGCACCGGGATGCCGACCGCACGTGCCGCCTCGGCGAACGCGACCATCATGACCTCGCCGCCGCCAACCGTGCCGTTGTTGGCGAGGATGTCGATCGCGGCGTTCATACCGACGCGGGTACCGGCGGAGCGTCGCCGTCACGGGCCCGGATCCGAGTGTGCACCACATAGGTCAGCGCGAAGCCGAGCGCGATCGCAGTCGACAGTTCCAGCAGCACCTCACCGAGGTTGATCGCCATCACCCAGGTCCCGATGATCGACGCTTCGAGCAGCGGTTGTCGGTCGGTGGTCTGCAACGACATCAATGCGAGAAAGGTCCCGATCAACAGCATCATGACGAGACCGAGCGCGATCGCCCCGCCTTCCTGCATCGCCGCCAGGTAGCTGTTGTGAAAATAGAACTTCGTCGTACCCGAGTTGACCAACACGGTCGCGGTTCCGGCACCGTGGCCCAGGATCGGCTTCTGACTGACGAGGTCGAACTCCTGGGTGGAGACCCGGTCCCGCAACTGGTCGCTTCCCGTCCGATCACTGAACGGACCGAATTGTTGGAGGCTGGTCGGGAGAAAGGCGATGGACATGGCGACCACGGCGATCACGGCGACCGCGGGAATGGGCTTGAGCTTGCGACCCACCCAGAACCAGGCGAACACCAGGACCGCGGCCATCAGCGCCGTCCGCGAATAGGCGAGCACCATCGCAGGGACGATCAATGCCGCGAACAGCACCTGATTGCGTCGGCGTTCCATGCCACTGAGCGCCACCGCGCCGAGGACGACGAGCAACAGTCCGGCGACGTTCGGATCACCGAAGAAGCCGGTGAAGCGCCCCTCGTAGGCCGATTTCGGCAGCAGGACGTAACCCGAGAGCACCGAGATGACCATGCCGACCTGCAATCCGCGCATGGCGACCTTGCGGGGCAACAGGCCGCGCACCAGACCGATGATCACCAACGACCAGACGCCCACGTGCAACAGTCGCTTGAACGAGTCGTAGGTGAACAGACCGTTGACGGCACTCGACAGGACCAGGGTGGCGACGAACGCCCCGAGCGTCAGGCGGGCCCAACGCGGCAGCGGGTGCAACCCCTCCTTGAGGGTGAGGAACGCACTGAGCACCGCCAGCAGCATGATCGTCTCCCCGAGCGGGAGGGGCGAACCGGGCACGTTCAACTTCGGCATGGCGAGCAGCACGAACGCGAAGAACACCAGCGGATCAGGCCGCCTCAGGCTCGCGGTGACGAACACCAGCAGGATGATCGCGGCGACCGCGACGAGGATCTCCGGTTCCGATGCGGACAGGCCCACGAGAATCCCGAGCGCGAGCGCGACGATCGCGCGGATGCTCTGACGCACCCAGGTCGGTGTGTCGCGTGAGAAGACCCGGGTTCTACCCACGGGACGGCCTCACGGTCGGCGAACCCGCACCCGTGGGCCGTGACAGCCGTCGAGTCAAAGAAGTGGCTCCAGTTGGTCGAGCGCCTCCCAGAAGCCGGCACCGTTGTCGACGTGACCCTGCCAGATCTCGGGAATGAAACGGACACCCGGGGCGAGCGCGTCGAGCTGGCGGGTGAGCACCTCCCAGTCGATGTCGCCCTCGCCGATCTGCACGCCTTCCCCGTCGACCCCGGTCCCGTCGACCAGGTGCAGATGGCCAGAATGGGGAGCGAGCAATTCGACCATGTCGACGAAGGATTCCCCCGTGTAGGTCGCGGCCAGGCGACTGTGGGAGGTGTCGAGACACAGCCGGTGACCGAAGGTCTCGGCGAACCACACCGAATCGGGACCCGACAGCAGCAGATTGCTGTAGAGCTGCCCACCCATGAGCCACGGGTACGGCGGCAAGGTCTGTGCCAGCAGCTCGACGCCCTCGGAATCCACCATGCGGAAACTCTCGTCCACCCGTTCGTACAGCTCACGTCGACGGTCCACCGAGACGAAGCCGGCGCGGGTGAACCCGCCGACGTTGAGGATCACCACGGGATGGTCCTCGTTCGGGAACCATTGGGCCAACTCCCGGGTCAGATCGACCACGCGCTGCAGCTCGGCGACCGAGCGTTTCCGGTATTCGTCGTCGGCCGATGCGAGGTCGATGATGTGATCGTTCGCGAACAGGTCGGGACTGTGGACGGTGTAGCCCCATTCGAGCGGCTCGTCGAAGATCTCGCTCGGGTCGAGATCCATGTCCTTGTACGACAGATGGAACTCGAGAAAGTCGGGATTGGTCTGCGCCGCCAGTGGCCGGAAGTCGTGAAAACGCACCGGGAGACCCCAGGGACGCCGGAACGAGAAGTCGCGGGCCCGGGTCAGGCCTTCACCGATGTCGGTGGCGTAGAAGTAGTCGCCGGCGGCGATGTCGCGCACGGCACGCCGCCCGATGAGACGGGGCCGGGCGTTGGGTTGGAGGCCCCGCCCCGGGCTCCGTACCGTCACCGACTCGGCGGTGATGATCTCGCCCGCCGAGATGGCACGCACTGACACCAGGCTCTTCGCGAGGTTGATCCGGTTCATCATCTCGCCCTGGGTGAGCCCCCGGGCTTCCGACACGCCGAGCGCACTCTCGACGTCACGGATCTGTCGCACCATGTCCGAGAATTCGCTCGGGAGCAGCGACACCTTGTGGTCGTTGCCCTCCATCGACCGGTCGAACGTGAAGTGCTTCTCGACGATCCGTGCCCCCAGAGCAACTGCGGCGACCGGCACGTGGAAACCCCGTTCATGGCCCGAATAGCCGACCGGGCAGTGACCGATCTCGGCCAGTCGGGTCAGATACCGCAGGTTGAGGTCCTTGAACGGGGCGGGGTACGTCGAGTTGCACTGGAGCAGCGCGAACGACGCCGCGGAACGCTCCAGGATCTCGACGCTCTGGATGATCTCCGATTCGGTCGACATGCCGGTCGACAGCACCATGGGGCGCCCGGTGGCAGCCGCACGGACGAGCAGTTCGTGATTGGTCAGATCCGCGGACGCGATCTTCAGCGCGGGGATGCCGTAGTCGTCGAGCGCCTGCAGGCTCGCGAGGTCCCACGGGGTGCAGATGACCGGAACCGGGATCGTGGCGCAGTAGTCGAACACCCCGAACAGGGCATCGGCATCGAGTGCGAAGCGGGCCAGCAGGTCGAGGATGTACTGCGGGCCGAGGTCTTCGCCCCGCGCGCGATCACGTCCCGAGCGTCGGTACAACGTCGCCATGTCGCGGAGCTGGAACTTCACACAGTCGGCGCCCGCGCCCACCGCCGCGTCCACCAGTCGCTTCGCCAACTCGACACTGCCGTTGTGGTTGATCCCGATCTCCGCGATGATCACCGTCGGTCGGTCCTCGGCCACCGTGAGTGGCCCGATGCGGATCTCGTCGGTCCGGTCGATCGCCAGGGCGACCATGCGACCCCGGTCGTCGGTGAGCGGGAGATGGTCGACGCCGGGCCGGAACATCACCGCGAGTTCGGTCACGCTCGTGCCCACCGGCGCCGAGACGAACGTGGTGTTCGCGACGCTCAATGCGGTGGCGTCCACGTCGACATTCCCGTGGTCGCCTATCCAACGACGCACGTCGCCGTCGGAGATGACCCCTTCCAGGATGCCGCGCTCCGACACGCAGAAGATGATCCGTGACTTGTTGTCGGTGATCTTGGAGAGCGCCCGCCCCAGGGGGTCCTCCGAATAGACCACGTAGCGTTCGAGATTGCGTTCGATGATCACGGGGATGCTCCTACCCGGTCGCGGATGAGCTGATCCGCATGACGGAGGTCGACTTCCGAGTCGATGTCGATCCCCTCGATTTCATCCATGACGAACAGTTCCACACGGCCGGCGATCCGATTTCCCGGTGTCGAATAGAGGTCGGTACGGGTCACATAGAGCGAGCCGGTCTCCCGATACAAGAAGTCGCCGGCCGCGAGTTCCTGACGACGGGGACGACGCGACACATCGTACTCGGCTCGTGGCGGTTCCTCCAGATGCCAGAGGAAGGGCGTCTGCGGGACCACACCGACGAGCGCGTCGACATCGCCGCGACGGAAGCGTCCGACCGCCCGGGCGACGGTTCCGGGCAGGCGCAACGGCGAGGTCGCCTGCAGAAGGACGACTCCGTCGGGGTGGAAACCGCGGGCCGCCATCTCGTCGATGGCATGGGCGACCGCCGGTTCGGTCGGTGAGGTGTCCTGCGCGAGTTCGGCGGGTCGGAGGAAGGGAACCTCCGCCCCCGCGGCGGCGGCCACCTCCGCGATCTCCGGGTCGTCGGTGGACACCACGACCCGGACGTCGCCGGGCACCTCGAGCGCGTGGTCGATCGACCACGAGATCAGCGGACGACCGGCCACGTTCCGGAGGTTCTTGTGCGGGATGCCCTTGGATCCGCCCCGGGCCGGGATGACGACGAGGATCGGACGCGTGGCTGCTTCGCTGGACACACGACATGTTCCCACACCGTTCGGCTCGGGCCGACGCGGCGCGACCCGGCGACGACCGCACGGCGCGGTCACGCCTCGACGCGGCCAGGTCCCGAGGCGAACAGGACTCATCGCGTCGGGCGCAGGGTGGTCGTTCTCTCTGCTCTGCTCGGCGCACGGGCCCATCTCCCATGCCCCCCGGTAGGCTGTCTCGTTCTGACTTCCGAAGACATGGACACCAAACCGACACTGGCGACCGAGGCGCCGGAGTCCATCAGGCGAATCCAGGAACTGGGCCGCAGCCTGCGCACGATCGCAGGTGCGCTCCGGCGCCGCGGCCTGTGGTTGGTCTTCGGCGCGCTCGGAGGGCTCATCGGCGGCAGCCTGATAGCGGTGACGACCAAGCCGACGACCACCTACAAGCGGTATTTCAAGGCGACCGCGGTCATGCGTCTCGACACCCCCGCGACGACCACCCAGCCGGTGGATCAGGCGCGATGGAGTCTGCAACTGGCGCAGTTGGCGATGGCCTCGGCCGAGTTCCGGCGAGGCGTCGCGGACGAGACCGGCGTCAGTTCGACGTTCATCAAGAACCACGTGATGGGCATCGCGTACGACGACACGGCGAGTCTCGACATCACCGTGGTGTCGACCGACCCTCAGCAGTCGGTGCAGATCGCCTACCACGCCGCACTCCAGCTCGATGATGCGATCACCGAGAACACCGGCTTTCGCCAGTTGGACCGTCTCTCCGACTACACCGAGAGCGTGGCGTCGGTCAACGCGTTGATCAGCGCCCTGCGCGACAAACTCCCCGACGCCTCCGGGGAGGAACGGGCCCAGATCAGCCGTGACCTCGGAGCGGCACGAGCCCGGGCGCGGACACTCGACAACATCCGACGTGGCACGACGATCTCACCGCCGACGTTCACCCTCTCGTCGCCACCGGAGCCCATCGAGATCAACTCGAAGGCCTACTACTCGCGTTGGTCGATGGCGTCCAGCGACCTCGGTGTACCCAGGATCCAGGCCACGGCGACCCTCGCCGGTGTCACCAGCCAGGACTCCGCCAGCCAGACCAAGGTCGCCCGCCAGCTCATCGCGGACACGAAACTTCCCGAAGAGAAGATCCCCCCGCCGATCCAACCGATCTCCCTCGGTCTGCTCGCGGGCCTGGTCATGGGGATCTCCGGCGTCGTCCTCGGCGAGGCGTGGGACAACCGCCTCCACTCCAGTCACCACGCAGCTCGGGCCACCGGCATGGCGCTCATCGTCGAGATCCCCCGCCTGTCACGACGTCGGCTGCGTGCCATGACGGACGCCGTCGCGGACGACCCCGACCCGAAGGTGGCCGACGCACAGATCCGCTATCGCGAAGCGGCATGGGTGATCGCGACCGAACTGGGACTCGATCCGCGGCCCGATGTCGGCGAGACACGACCGCCCGTCGAAGGGGACGGTACCGGCGGAGCGCCCCTGGTGCTCGTGACCTCCACCGCGCCCGCCGAAGGCAAGACGACCTCGACCGCGGCGCTGGCATCGGCACTCGCCTATCTGGGTTTCGACGTGCTGGCCGTCGACGGCGACTACCACCACCGGAGTCTGCGCAAGATCGTCCGCCCGATTCCGAGCTTCGTCGATCCCGAAGCACCGGCGCCGACGAGAATCGAGCACGTCTGGCACATGGACGACCCCGAATCGGCCGATCGCCGAGCGACCTCGTCGGCGATCGTGGCCCGCCTGGTCCGGCGCGCGAACGCGCAGCGCGCGCACTTCGACGTCATCCTGCTCGACACACCGCCGGTGCTGTCCACGACCGATGCGATCGAGTACCTGCAGTACGCGGATGCGGCCGTGTTGATCGTGCGGCTCGATCAGACCCACGCCCAGTCGTGTGAACACACGGCCAACACGCTGCTCCGTCAGGGGATGGCCATTCCCGGGATGATCGTGACCGATGTGCCGCCGGGTGCCATCGACCAGTTCCAGGACCCCGATGGCTGACGCCCCCGAGTGGGGGTTCGCCGGACTCGCAACCGAAACGAGGTGGGTCCTGGGGTACGGCCTGCCCACCACGTCCCGGCCACCGACGTCGCCACTCGACGACGAGACCTGGGCGCGGTTGCTGTCCGAATGTGGCGCGCACCGGCTCGAAGGCCATCTGGTGGCCTGCGTCGTGGACGGTGCCCTGCCGACGACCCCGCGACAAATGGCCGAAGCCGCGGCGCTCGAGTTGCGACTCTCACAGGCCCGGAGCCGCTACGACGACGTGTGCCGACCGGTGCTGGGGGTGCTCGAAGGTGCGGGATTTCCCGTCCGTCTGATCAAGGGTTCGGCGCTGCCCTGGTCCGACTACGTCGATCCCCAGCTCCGACCCACCGCGGATCTCGACGTGCTCGTGCCCGGGGCGAACCTGCTCGAGGCCGCCGCCCTGCTCATCTCCGAGGGCGCCCGCGAGGTCAATCCCGAACCCACCGCCGATTTCGCCCGCCGGGTCTTCAAGGGTCTGACCGTGAGGATGCCGTCAGGTCTCGAGGTCGACCTGCATCGGCTGCTGTCGTGGGGCCCACTGGGAGTGCGGGTGCCAGAAGCGGATCTGTGGGCCCCGGGCCGGACCTTCGACCGGCTCGGACACCCGGCGGTCACCCTCGACGTGGAACGCACGCTGATCCACATGTCCGCGCATCTGCTGCTGCTCGGCGCCATCCGCGCGAGCGAGGTCCGTGACGTCGCACAGCTCGCGACGCGACCGGCGCTCGACCCGGAACGAACGGTGGCGATCGCCAGGCGGTGGGGGCACGAGGCGGTGCTCGCGGTCGCACTGCGGATGGCCGAACGCGAGATCGGACTGACCCCCGACGCCCATCCGCTGTCACGCTGGGCGGCGGAACTCCGGGTGTCGCGGCGCGACCGTGCGTGGTTGCGCGCCGACCGCCCCGACGACCCGGTCCGGGGAATCGAACCCGTCGCCGTGCTCCTCGAACTCCGGGGCGTCCGCCCACGCCTCACCATGCTGCGCGGCCTCGTCGCACCACGCCCCGGAACCGACCCCAGCTTCGCAGCCCGACTCCGGCGGACGTCTCGCCGGGCCCGGCACCGGCCCGGCCCTTCGACGTCGGTGCCGGCCGAGGCACCGGCCCGGCCCGGCTCCCGATAAACTGCGTGATCCTGCGACTTCCTGGAAGGTCACGTTGACCACACGCGATTCCGACCCGAACGCGGGTCGACAAGCCGAGCCGAATTTCATCGAACCCGACAACCCGTTGCGTCATTACGCGGGCGTCCTCCGACGACGTGCCCGGTTCAGCGTCCTGTGCCTCGCCGGTGGTCTGGTGCTCGGTCTGGTCGCCAGTTTCTTCATCAAGCAGGAACCGGTCACGACCCGGTACTACAAGGCCGTCAACACCCTGGTCATGTCCGGTGACGGCGGGGCCGGTCTGTCGAGTGGCGGGACCACGCAGGGCTACTCGCTCGAACGGGCACAACAGCTCGTGATGGATCAGCGACTGATCGACGTGGTCGCGAAGAAGGTCGACTGGGATCCGGTCGTGACCGGCCACCATCTCGCCGCCAACGTGCGAGGCGAACAGTTCGCAATCGATGTGGTGGGCATCGCGGAGTCGCCGAAGACCGCGGAGCGGCTCGCCGACACCGCCGCGTCGACCCTCGCCAAGATGGCCGACGAAGAAGCGAGCAGGTCCTATCAGACGCTGTTCAACGATCTGACCGACCAACAGGACCGGTTGCAGAAGCGGGCCGACGAGCTTCGGGACGATACCTCGACCGCGGCCGCGGCCCAGCTGCTCGTCGTCGAGAACAACCTGACCCAGGTGAAGTCGCAGCTCGCCGCCATGGGCAGCGCACCGTCGAAACTGGGTCTCGCCACCGCGCAGGAGGCCCACGCGATCGAGATCAACAAGGCGGGATACGAAGCGCGCCTGCAGAACGCGATCAACCTCCCCGGCCAGTTCCAGCAGGGCACCGCGCCGGTCACCCCGTCAGACGACATGATCGACGAGACGGACCTGTCACGCCCCACGGTGCCGGGTCGCCTCCAGTTGATCCTGATCGGCGGCGCGATCGGCCTGGCGATCGGGATCGTCATCAGCTTCATCATCGAGGCGTGGGACGACAAGGTGAGAAGTCGGGCCCGGGTCGAGGCCCTCTGCGACCTTCCCGTCCTCACGGAGATCCCGAACCTCGATTCCGACGAAGCGGCCACGCACGCCGTGGCGATGGTCGACACGCCCAAATCGCCGATCGCCGAGCGCTACCGGGCCACGTGTACCGCGGCACTGTTCTCGCTCGGTGAATCGGCGACCGAACGTCCCCTCGGTATCGGCGACGACGGCGATTCCTCCCGACCGCATGCGCCGGTCATCCTGGTCACCTCGCCGAACCCCAGTGAGGGAAAGACGACGACGTCGGCAAACCTCGCCGCCGCGTTCGCCGACACCGGCCGTCGCGTCCTCGCGGTCGATGCGGACTTCCGTCGCCCCGCGCTCGCCAAGTTCCTGGTCCCGGTCCCGAACCTGGATGACCCACACGCACCGGCGGAGACCCGTGTCGAGGGCGTCTCGTTTCTCGCCTCACCCCACGACGTCGGAGCGCTCGGCGACACCGTGTTCGAGCTTCGCAAGCTCATCGCCCACTACCAGAACAACTTCGACATCGTCATCGTCGACACCCCGCCGATGCTCACCACCAACGATGCCATCGACCTGCTCGCCGCCGCCGACGCGACGTTGCTGGTGCTGCGAGCGGGGCGGACCCGCACCAACGCGGCCCAACGGGCCGCCACCGTGCTGAGCCGTCTGCGCGCCGAAGTCCTCGGCGTCGTCCTGAACGGCTGTGACCGCAAGGAGATGGAGAACTACTACGGCTACGGGTACGGGTACGGCGACACGTACTACTACTACGGCGACAGTCGGTCGGCCGCGAAGAAGAAGCGTCGTGCCAAGACCAACGGCAAGGTGGCCGCTCCCGAACCGATCACGGCCCCGGCCGACGAAGAGATTCCGGTTTCGCCGAAGTGACGCGCCGAGCCGGTGGCGCGGACAAACGACATTGACGTAACGCGGGTCACATGCTGAACTGGTCGCCCGGGCGCGACATCTGGTCCGCGTGCACCCGTGTCTCGTCGCTTCGAGCGACCATCGAGGAGAACCCACCGTCACCGTGAGCGAGCAGCGCACATTACCGAACCCGGCATGGAGTGACGCGCGGGAGCCCGACGTCGTCACCCCACCGGCGAGTGGGTCGGCACCTGGTCAACGGAACGCGAGCTTCATCGATCGCGGAGCCCGCAATGCGCTGTTCGTTCCCGAGACGCACGACCGCAACTGGGAAACCCGCCTGCTCCGGCGCGTGGTGCTCGCGGATCTCTTGTCGATCATCGCCGCCGAAGTGCTCGCAGCCGTGCTCATCGCCGGGCACATCCACGAGACCGTCACCGTGTTCGGTCACCACGTCTCCTACTCGGCGCTGGCGATCGCCGGCCTGCCGGCATGGATCGGCGTCCTCGCGTTGAATCACGCCTACGATCGGTCGATCGTCGGATCGTCCCCCGACGAGTACACCAACGTCATGCGGGCCGTGTTCGTGCTGTTCACCCTCATCTGCGCCGCGGCCTTCATGGGGGGCATGTCGATCTCACGGGGCCTGTTCGCGGTCTTCTTCCCGCTGCTGTTCGTGTTCAGCCTGCTCGCACGGCTGATCGTGCGGAAGCGACTCCACCGGAGCCGTGGCCGCGGTCGGAACCTGCGCCGCCTCGTGCTCGTCTCGCGGGCACCGGCGATCGGCAACGTCACCGAACACTTCGCTCGGAGTCCCCACGTGGGCTACCAGGTCGTGGGTGCCTACCTGTACGGCCTGCACAACTACATCGTCGCGCCGGACACGGCCGGGGTGCCGGTGCTCGGCGAACCCGACGACCTGGTGCGCGACATCGGCGATCTGGCCATCGACGCCGTCGCGCTCAGCGGCGGGGAACTGTTCGAGGACGAGTCACTCCGTTCACTGGCCTGGAAGCTGCACGACACCGGGATCCAGCTGTTGATGGCACCGGATCTGGCCGAGATCGCCGGGCCGCGTATCGTGTCCCGTCCTGCCGCGGGGCTGCCGCTCCTGCTCGTCGACGAACCGCACGTGACCGGCGTCGCGCAGGCGTTGAAATCGGTGGTCGAGCGGGCCATCGCCCTGCTGTCCTGCATCGTGTTGTCGCCGGTTTTCCTGGCGATCGCGATCGCGGTCAAGGTCTCGTCGAGGGGCCCGATCCTGTTCAGCCAGACCCGGGTCGGCCGCAAGGGCGAGGAATTCTCGATGCTCAAGTTCCGCTCCATGGTCGTCGGCGCCGAGGACATGGTCGACGACCTGACCGAGCAGAACGAGTTCGACGGAATCATGTTCAAGATCCGGGACGATCCCCGCGTCACGCGCGTGGGTGGCTGGCTCCGCAAGTACTCCCTCGACGAACTCCCCCAGCTCTGGAACGTCGTGACCGGCGACATGGCACTGGTCGGGCCGCGCCCGCCGCTGCCCGCCGAGGTCGAACAGTACGAGGGCAACACGCGTCGCCGCTTGATGGTGAAGCCCGGGATCACGGGGCTCTGGCAGGTGTCGGGCCGGTCCGATCTGTCGTGGGAGGAGACCGTCCGCCTCGATTTGTACTACGTGGAGAACTGGTCGCCGTTGCTCGACGCGATCATCGTGGCCAAGACGGCGAAGGCGGTGCTCGCCGGTAACGGTGCCTACTGACACGCTCCCCTCCAAAGCGATGACCCGTACCACGGTCGCCCTGGCCCACGACTATCTGACCCAGCGCGGCGGTGCCGAGCGGGCCCTGTTGGCGTTGGCGCGCGCGTTCCCCGATGCGCCGCTGCACACCACGGTCCACGAATCGACCACGACCTACGCGGAGTTCTCGGACCACGAACTGCACACCACGCCGTTGCAGCGCGTCGGACCGCTGCGTCGCAATCCGCGTCTCGCCCTGCCGATCCTCGCGCCGGTGGTCCAGCGCCACCGGATCGACGCGGACGTGACGATCTGTCAGTCCACCGGATGGTCGCACGGCATGCCGGTGAGTGGCACCAAGATCGTGTACGCGCACAATACGGCGCGTTGGCTGTACCAGCAGGACGAGTACCTGGCGAACCTGCCGCGGATCTACCGTTGGGGGCTCGCCCCGTTCTCGCCTCCGCTCCGACGTTGGGACCGGCGCGCCGCGGCCACCGCGGATCTCGTCTTCGCGGGTTCGGGCGTCGCGCAGAAGCGGATCCGCACCCACTGGGGGCGTGATGCGGAGGTGATCTATCCCCCGCCGGGCCTGTCCGCCGACGGAGAACGGCAACAGCCCGGCGACCTCGAGCCAGGCTTCGTGCTCACCGTCGCCAGACTGCTGCCCTACAAGCGGGTCGACGTGGTGATCGACGCGGTCCGGTCTCTGGGCAACACCCGCCTGGTGGTGGTCGGCGAGGGGCCCGATGCCGACCGACTCGCGGCACGCGCCCCGGAGATCACCCATTTCTTCTCGTCGGTCACCGACGCGGAACTGCGTTGGCTCTATGCGAACGCACAGGCGCTGGTCACCGCCTCCCAGGAGGACTTCGGTCTCACGCCGCTCGAGGCGATGGGTTTCGGCACCCCGATCGTGGTGATCGCCGCAGGTGGGTTTCTGGAGACCGTGGAGCCCGACGTGTCCGGCATCTTCTTCGATGCGCCCGATCCGGCGAAACTGCGGGTGGCGCTGGAGCGGGCAGCGACCCACGACTGGGACCGTGACGCCATGCAGGCACGGGCCGAGAAGTTCTCCGAGGCCTGCTTCATCGAGCGGTTCCGGTCGATCGTCGACGGGGTCGGCAGTGGATGACCGTCGGGGAGGGTGAGCGGCTGCGAGCGGTCGAGCCGGTCCACTGGGGCTCCCACCTGGTACGCGCCCCGGGCCTCGCCTACACCGAGGTCGCCGGCATCCCCTGCCTGGTACGCGCGTCCGACGGAGTGGTCCAGACGCTCACGCCGACTTGGGCCGCGATCTGGGCGCGCCTGGACGGTCGCCGGGTCACCGACGCGTTGAACGTCGACGTGCAGGCACTGGACCCGATCGACGCCCGGAACCTCATCGAGGTCCTCCGACGTCTCAAGGGCAGGGGCGCGATCTGCGACGTGGATCCATCGGACAGCCCGCGACCCGCGGAAGATCTCAGGTCACCGACGGGATCGGCACGAACCGTGAAGCTCGTGCTCCGCGGGTCGACCGACCGCCACCACGGCAGCACCGGTCTGACCGTCGACGCGGCCGCCGCGGGACGCGCGTCGGTCATACTCGCCGACGGCGGCGGAAGCGTCACCATCGCGATCGCACGGCGGCTCCGCAAGCGGCCGGTCGACCACATCGCCGTCGTCGACTCGACCGCGACGGGCGCTGCGTCGGGCGCTGCGTCGGGCACGGTCGAGTGCTTCGCTGCGATCGTGCGGGCCGTGGACGACCGCGGTGCGCTCGTCACGCCGGGGCTGGTCGATCTGCTGGCCGGGCTCGCCGAGCGCGCAGCCGAACCCGGGTCCCCTCGTCGCTGAAGGCGAAACCGGCCCCGGTCGAGAACCGGGCGAACTCCACATCGGCGTGACGTCGCGCCGGCGCCGCACCAGGTCGCACGACGAACGACGCGACGGCGCCACGCGCCGGTTCGACCGCTTCCGTCCGCAAGGTCGCATCGACCGACCAGGCGATGACGTCGAGCGGTGTCGGCTCGCCACGCACCAGGAGCGCCGGCCACGACAGATGCGGATCTTCGTGCAGCGCCGGACAGTCGGCCAGGTCGAGCCGGAGCGCGTCGGCCTCGACACCGATCGTCGTGGTCACGTAGGTCTGCGGGCGGAACAGGGGGTGCACTCCGAGCACCTGGGCGAGATCGGCGAGTGACGACCCGAGCCCGAGGGCGCCGTGCAACCGCTCCGCGGTGACTCCTGCCGCACCGATGAGTTGGTGCCGGCCGATCTCGCGGGCCGCGTCGATGCCGAAACGACCGGCGATCGATGCCAGTCCGGCGATCGCGAGCAGGTGCTGCTGCAGGGAGATCTCCTCGACGAGTGCGGCGAGCAGCGCCGAGGAGAACGCCGTGAAGTCGACGTCGTCGACCAACGGCCCCGAGTAGTCACCCGCGCCGTCGTCGGTGGGAAACTCCGGCGCACCAGAACCGAGGGAGCACCCTGCGGCCTCGGTGGTTGCCACCAGGGCCGCCATCTCGGGCCCGGGCAGCGGCGGGGACGCGGGGTCGATCGTCACGGTCCACGCGCAGTGCGGGTGCCGATCAGCAGGTTCGCGGGGCGGGCGGTGGATGGGCCGCATCCTCGCCCGGGCGTTGGTCGCCCAGGCCGTGGCGTCGAAGGTCGGATCCTCGATCTCGTGGCACATCGTGAACACGTAGGACGGCCCCATCGGCTCCACGTCCATGAGCGCGCCACAGTGGTCGAGGTGGAACTCGCCGTGGTCGGCGTCGTGGACCGTGTAGCGGAAGTCCATGAACTGGGGCGGCGCGCCGATGTCGAACTGCATCGCCTTGAAGATGGCCGTCACGTCGTCGCCCTCGATCCCCAGCAGTCGCCGGGTGCGGCGCGTGTAGATCGGCGACGCCCCCATCCACTCGTCGATCGCGACGTCACGCATCACCTCACGGTCCCAGGTTCCGAGCACGTGGGGCATGGTGGCCCGGTCGATCAGATGGCCGCACAACAACAGCTCACGCGCGACCGTGGCGAGTTGCGCGTGGGTCGGACTCATTCCTCGGGCGCTCCGTCCGCCGTCTCGGTGTCCGCACCGGTGTCGTGGCCGGCGGCCCCCTCGGTGTCGCGCTGGCGGCGGCCGAGTTCTTCCACCTCGGCGTTCATGCGCGCGGCGACGGGCCAGCCGCCGTAGTGGGCGATGAAGAGCACCATCTCGCGCAGCTCGTCGATCGAGAGCTCCCCGATGTCCACCGCCCGGTCGAGTTGCAGGCCGACCACGTCGCTCTGTCCACTCCCGAGCAGGTAGCCGATGAGCAGCAACCGCCGTTCGCGCACCGACATCGAGCCGTTCGCCCAGACCTCGCCGAAGAGGTGGTCCACGGTCGCCTCGACGAACTCGCCTTCGACGTCACCGATGTCCCAGCCGTACACCTGCTTCATCATCGCGATCCCGCGGGAACGCCGGTCGTCAGGTCGGTCCTCGTCCATGAGCTACTCCTTCACGTCGTCCGAAATCGGGGGCGGGGCGATCATCGGCCATCGTGTCCATCGTGGGGAACACCGAGCGCTGCGGCGACGCGTGCGAGGGCCAGTGCGGCAAGCGGGAGTTCGACGCCCAACTCGGAGCCCAGGTCGAGCACGTGGCCCAGGTCCTTTTCGCCGAGGTCGCGGGTGTGGGCGAAGATCGCAGCCAGCCCGTCGTCTTCGGGGATCGGTGCGGTCGTGTCCCGGATCATGATCGCACCGGGGCCCCCGGTGACCCGGTCCGAATGGCGCACGACCTCGCCGAGTGCCACCAGGTCGACCCCGCCGACTTCGGCGAGCCGCATCGCCTCGCCGACTGCGGCGAAGCTCACGAAATGCAACAGATTGCGGGCGAGCTTCGCCCGGGTCCCCGCGCCCAGCGGACCCATGTGGGCGACCAACGACGCCCAATGGGCGAACACCCCGCGGCAGCGTTCGACCGCGTCGTCGTCGCCGCCGACCATGACGGCCAACTCACCGGTCGCGGCGCCCATCGCACCACCCGAGACCGGCGCGTCGACGATGTCGACGCCGGTGCCGTGCAGCTCGTCGGCCAACCGGGCCGCGGTGTGCGGGGAGATCGTGGAGTGGATCGCCACGACCGTGCCCGCCTTCGCCGCGTGGGCGATACCGCGCGGTCCGGTGACCACGTCGCGGACCTGGGCGTCGTCGCGCACCATCACCGAGATCACCGCGCAGTGCGCGGCGAGGTCGGCCACGTCGGCCGCAACGTGCGCACCGGCCTCGGCGAAGGGCCGGGTCGCCGAGGCCACGACGTCGAACACCCACAGCCCGCCCGGTCGGTCGATGAGGCGTTTCGCCATCGGCCCGCCGATGTTGCCCAGGCCGATGAACCCGACCCCGAAGTCGCCGTCGTCGGTGCTCATGCCTTGACGATCTGCCCACCGTCGACGTTGAAGATCTGCCCGGTGATCCAGCTCGCCTCGTCCGAGAGCAGGAACAGCACCATGCCGACGAGGTCTTCGGGCTGCCCCATGCGGGCCAGGGGCAGGTTCGCGGCCATGTCCCGGGCCGCATCGCCGGCGACCGCGCGCGTGGCCCCGGTGTCGATCGGCCCGGGCGCCACCGCGTTCACCCGGATGCCCTGGCCGCCCAGTTCGGCGGCCAGTTGCTGGGTGAGTCCGTTCACGCCGACCTTCGCGAGACCGTAGAAGGTGCTGTAGAGGTACGCGGCGGTCGAAGACTGGTTGACGATCGCCCCGCCACCGCGGGCGAGCATCGCTCGGCGCACCGCCCGGGTGCACACCAGCGCGCCGTCCATGTTCACCGACATGAAGTGCTTGTAGTAGTCCCAGTCGACGGTGGTGAGCCCGTCGATCTTCATCGTGGCGTAGATGGCGGCGTTGTTGACCAGCAGGTCGACGCCACCGAACGCCGCGGTCGTCGCGGCGACCATCGCTTCGGCGGACTCGGGGCTGGACACGTCGACGCTCACCCCGATGCCCGAGCCGCCGGCGTCGGTGATCGACGCCGCGACCTCGGTCGCTCCGTCGGTGTCGATGTCGGCCACGACGACCGACGCCCCCTGATCGGCCAGTGCACGGGCGTAGGCTTCGCCGATGCCACCGGCCGCGCCGGTGACGATCGCGACCTTGCCTGCGAATCGGTCGGTGTGGTCCATGGTTCAGATCCCTTCGGCGATCGACTTGGTCTCCAGGTATTCCTCGAAGCCGGCCACGCCCATCTCGCGTCCGATCCCCGACTGCTTGTAACCCCCGAAGGGCACATCCCCGCCGTACCAGACGCCGCCGTTGATGCCGAGCGTGCCGGTGCGGATCCGCCGGGCCACCGCCCAGGCCCGATCGGAGTCGGCGGAGACGATCGACCCCGACAGTCCGTAGGGCGAGTCGTTCGCGATGGCCACGGCGTCGTCGTCGCCGTCGTGGGGCAGCGCCACGAGCACCGGGCCGAAGATCTCCTCGCGGGCGACCCGTGCGGAGTTGTCGAGGCCGGTGATCAGCGTGGGTTCGATCCAGAATCCCCGGTCCCGGTCGGCAGGCCGCCCGCCGCCGGCGGCGAAGCTGCCGCCTTCGGCGACGGCGAGTTCGAGGTAACCCTCGATCCGGTCGCGTTGACGTGCCGAGATCACGGGTCCGCAGACGGTGCCGGCATCGTCGGGATCGCCGCATCCCAGCCCGGTCAGCGTCGCCGCGGCGATCTCCACGCCTTCGTCGAAGCGCTCTCTGGGCAGCAACAGCCGGGTCGTGATCGCACAACCCTGCCCGGCGTGGGTCGCCGCGGTGAACGCGGCGAGCGGAGCCGCCGAGGCCAGGTCGGCATCGTCGAGCACCACGAACGCGGACTTCCCGCCCAACTCCAGGAACACGCGGGTCAGGTTGTCTGCAGCAGCTGCCATGACCTTGCGGCCGGTGTCGGTCGACCCGGTGAACGACAGCACGTCGACGCGGGGATCGGTGGAGAGCTGGGCGCCCAACCGGTGATCCGACGAGGTGACGACGTCGACGACACCGGCGGGGATGTCGGTCTCCGACGCGATGAGCCGCGCCAGCGCCGCGGCGCACCACGGCGTGTCGGGAGCCGCCTTGAGCACGACCGTGCAGCCGGCAGCGAGCGCGGGACCCAACTTGGCGAGGTTCAACTGGTGCGGGAAGTTCCACGGCGTGATCGCCCCGACCACGCCGGCCGGTTCGCGCAGTGCCCAGCGGCGCGATCGGATGCCCATGGGCGACACCTCACCCAGGTCGACCTGCCATCGGTCGTAGTGTTCGGCGAGGTCCGCGAACCAACGCAGATCGGCTACCGGCGAGTCGAGTTGC
The DNA here is from genome assembly GCA_040255345.1 of Actinomycetota bacterium. Classification (GTDB taxonomy): domain Bacteria; phylum Actinomycetota; class Acidimicrobiia; order Acidimicrobiales; family Iamiaceae; genus JAFDWI01. Next base: position 21,700 of record JBDZUV010000005.1, read on the forward strand.
GCGAGGCCGGTCAGAAAGCGTGGAGCGCCGACCTCGGCGATCGTGAGGGCACGCAGATCGTCCGCGTGGGCGACCATTGCTGCGTTGAGTTGCCGCAGGCAGTGTGCCCGAAAGGCCACGTCGGTCGTCCATCCGTCGACGTCGGTGTCGAAGGCGCGGCGGGCAGCGGCGATGGCCGCGTCCATGTCGGCCGCGGTGCCGTCGGCGGCGACGCCGAGGGTCTCCTCGGTCGCCGGGTCGATCGTGGTGAACGTCGCGTCGCCCGACGCCGGTCGCAGTTCGCCGTCGACGAGCAGCACCGCGAGGTCGCCCAGCCCGAATCCCTCTCGGCCGGGTTCACTCACCGGGCGTCTCCCAGATACCCACCGGCGCTTCGTGAACCGGGTACTGCCCGGGCGCACCGCTGCCCATCGGCCGGTGCATGCGCGCGGTCATGCCTTCCGACAACGTGCCGTCGGCGAGCATCTCCATGAACAGGCTGGCGGCGTTCCCGAAGTCGAACCAGTCTCGCTGCCACGACCACCGGAAGTCGCCGCCGTAGCGGAACCAGCTCCCGCCGATGCCGGCGACCTCGTAACTGCCGCCGTCGGGACGGGGCGTGTCGGCGACCTGTTTCCAGAAGCCGACGACGTGGCCGGCGACCTCGTCGATGAGGATCTGCTGGTACGGGTACTGCCAGCCGTCCAACCCGCCCATCTCCCGGCCGAGCGCCAGGTCGCGGATCTCGTCGCGACCCACGGCCATGAAGTCGGTGTCGGGGCCGTAGTTCCACCCGTAGGTGGCGTCGGGCGTGTACAGCTCGGCCATTCCCGTCCAGTCACCGGCTGCCTCGGCGTCACGGTTGGCGGTCAGCCAGCGCTCGACCATCGCCTCCAGTTCGGCGCGTGGGTAGCTCATGCGTGCTGCTTTCGAACTCGGGCGGCGACGATGTCGCCTACTCGCTCGGGCTTCGCCACCCGACTCACGAAATCGGATCTGCTCGGCCTGGCGGACGGTGCAGCGCCGCTCACGGTCGCCGTTCCCTCGTGCGCTCCACGAAATTCGGAGGCAAGAGGTCGAATGCCGGGCTTTTCGCTCGAGATGTCGGATCGTGGCGTGTTCATCAGGTGATCTCCTCGATGCTCAGGGCGTGCGTCGGGCAGTACTTCACGGCCGCCTCGACGGCGGCTCGCTCGGTTGCGGGCGGGGTCTCGTCGAGCACGGTGACCGTGGTGGCCTTCGCGGCGAGCTCGAACACGTTCGGCGCTTCGCTCTCGCACACACCGTGGCCCTGGCAGAGGTCCCGGTCGACGACGATCCGGTAACGCTTCGCTTCGTTCTCCGCGCTCATCGACCCGCCCCTCCCCGAAATTCGGAGGGAAAAGGTCGAATGCCAGCCTTTTGGCTCCACATTTCGCTCATGGATTGGTCCTTCGGCGGTAGGTGACCTTGCAGGGCTGTTCGAGCTGCACGACCATCTTGGAGTGGTCGTTCCGGTAGCTGTCGGCGGGCTGGGCCATGGCGAACTCCCAGTCACGCAACAGCACGGCGAAGATCGCCTTGATCTGCATCTGGGCGAACGCCGCGCCCACACACCGGTGGCGGCCCGCCCCGAACGGGATCCAGTTCCACGGGTTGGCGCGCTCGTCGTCGCGGGGCGCGAGGTAACGCCCGGGGTCGAAGGTGTCGGGTTTCTCGAACGCCTCGGGGATCCGGTTCGAGATCGCCGGTGAAGCCCCGACCATCTTGCCCTCCGCGATGTGCACCCCGGCGACGTCGAAGGGGGTGCGCACCACCCGCATCAGCAGGATCAGTGGCGGGTGCAGACGCAGCGCTTCTTTCAGCGAGGCCTCGAGATTCGGAATGTCCCGCAACGCCTGGTAGGTGACGTCCTCACCGGCGGCCGACAGCGCGTCGAGATCCGCGGTCGAACGCTGCATCCATTCGGGGTTGCGCAGCAGTTCGATGAGCGTCCACGCCGCGGTGCCCGACGTGGTGTGATGGCCGGCGAACATCATCGAGATGAACATGCCCGTGATCTCGTCGGCGGTGAAGCGCGGCCCGCCGTCGTCACCGGGAATCGACAACAACACGTCCATCAGGTCACGGTCGTCGTCGGTGGCGGGCGGACCGGCACGGCGGGAATCCATGAGCCCCTGGACGAGTTCGACGATCGCGACCCGGGCGGCATCGCGACGGCGGAACGCCTCGAGGTCGGCGTAGGGGTCGACGAAGGCATATGCGTCGGTGCCCCGCTCGAGGTCGTGGTACAGCTCGGCGAAGCGGCCGTCGAGTTGATTGCGGAACTTGCGTCCGATCAGGCACGCGGAGGAGGTGTAGATGGTCAGCTCGGCGAAGAAATCGAGCAGGTCGATCTCGCCCTCGTCGCCCCAGTCGGCCACCATGCCACGCACCTGCTCGGCGATCGTCTCGGCGTGCCCTCGCATGTACTTGTCGCGCAGTGCCTGATTGTGGAGCATCTCGCGGCGCCGTTCGGGCGGAGCGTCGAACACGACCCCTGCGCCGAAGATCGGCGTCATGAACGGGTACGCGGCGGCCTGGTCGAGGTCTTCGTCGCCGGCGCGGAAGAACACCTCGTTCGCCTCCGCGTCGGTGAGCAGCACGAGCTCGGTGTCGGCGAGACGGAACTCACCGACGTCGCCGCATTCGGCACGCACCCGCCGCATCAACCCGATCGGGTCGCGCCGCAGCTCTTCGAGGTGGCCGGTGTCGCCGTCGTCGCCGGAGACCTTCGGGGGTGACGCCAGGGTATCGGTGGTGGTCGTGCTCATGTCGTGGGTCACTCCTCGTGGGCGTTCGGCGCCTGGGGTTGGACTTCGATCAGGTTCAGGTGGGTGCCACGGGGCGTGGCGACCATGGCGACCACGGCCCGGGCCACATCGGCGGGACGGAGTGCACCGTCGTGTCGAGTGAGCCCCCAGTGGTCCCAGGCGGCGACGATGCGGATGATGTCGGCTTCGGCCCAGTTCGTGCCCTGTTCGGTGGACGACGGGCCGGGCCGGACGATGCCGGCACGCACGCCGGTTCCTTCGAGCTCCATGGCGGTGACTTCGGCGAGCGATTCGAGGCCGCTCTTGGACGCCACGTACGCGGCGGTGAAGGGCCGGGGGTGGCGGGCGACCTCGGAGGTGACGAACACGATGTCGCCGTGGCCGCGCATCATCATGGCGGGCGCGGCGTGGTGGATGAGCCGTTGCGGGCCGAGCAGGTTCACATCGACCTCGGCCGCGAACCGGGCGGGGTCGACCTCGATGGCGCCACCGGGTCGCACGTCGCCCGCGTTGGACACGACCACGTCGAGCGGGCCGAACGCGTCGGTCGCGCCTTTCACGAACGCGGCGACGCTCGCGTCGTCGGTCACGTCCAGGCCGATCGCGACCGCCTCGCCGCCTTCGTCTCGGATCGCCTCGGCGGTTGCCTCACAACGTTCGAGCCGTCGCGCGCCCAGCGCCACGGGGTGGCCGACCGCGGCGAGGGCGACCGCGGTGGCGGCACCGATGCCCGAGGACGCGCCGGTGACGAGCGCCGGTCGACGGTCGGGGTGGGGGGTGAAGCGGGGCATGGGTCGGGTCGGTGGCTCTCGTGCTCAGCGGCGGGTGACGGTGGTGGGCAGGTGGGCGAAGCCCCGGACGTTCACCGAGTGGACCCATTCGGCACGGGCCACGTCGACCTCGTAGGTCGCGATTCGGGCGACGAGTTCCTGCATGGCGATCTGCATCTCGAGCACCGCGAGGGCGTGACCCATGCAGTAGTGCCGGCCGAAGCCGAAGCTGGCGAGGTCCTGCGCGGTGTCGGCGCGGTCGAGGTCGTAGGCATCGGGGCGGTCCCAGACCCGCTCGTCTCGGTTCGCGGAGCCCAGCAGCAGCAGGATCCGCTCCCCAGCGGGAATGGTGACCCCGTGCAGGTCGACTTCACGGGTGGTCATGCGGGCGAGCATCTGGCTGGACGTGTCGAAGCGCAGGGTCTCGTCGATCCAGTCGGGGATCCGAGCCGGGTCGTCGAAGGGCTTGCGCCCCTCATCGGGGAAGCGGCGGCCACACGACCAGGCGTTGCCGAGCAGCTTGGTGGTCGTCTCGTTGCCGGCCACGACCAGCAGAAAGAGGAAGCTGGAGATCTCGTCGTCGGTGAGGTGGTCGCCGTCGACCTCGGCGTCGATGAGTGCGGAAGTGAGGTCGTCAGAGCGTGTCCTGCGGCGCTGGGCGATCATGTCGGCGTAGTAGCCGGCGAGGTTCAAGGCCGCTTCCATGCCCGCTCGGGGGACGTCCCGGTTGCCCGGTTCACGGTGGACCAACAGGTCCGACCATTCGCGCACCTGGGGACGGTCGGCTTCGGGGACGCCCATCATCTCCGAGATGACGTCCATGGGGAACTTGCCCGCGAAGTCGTCGATGAAGTCGAAGGAGTCGTTGGCGGTGGCCTGCTCGGCCCACCCCGCGGCGATGCGCCGGATCTTCGGTTCGAGTTCGTTCACCCGACGGGGCGTGAACCCACGGGCGACGAGGCGGCGCATGCGACCGTGCCGGGGCGGGTCCATGCCGAGGAACGACATGGTGCGGTGGGCGTTGGGCCCCCAGGCCGCGGGGTCGAGTGACACGCCGTGCGACGACGAGTAGGTCTCGGAATCCTTCAGCGCGGCGAGCACATCTGCGTGGCGCGAGTAGGCCCAGAACCCCACATCGGGGTTGTGGAACACCGGTGATTCGGCGCGCAGACGCGCGTAGGTGGGGTACGGGTCGGCGTGGAAGTCGTAGTCGTAGGGGTCGAAGGCGAGCGGTTCGGCGGCCAACACATCGGTCATCGTTTCGACTCCAGAACGGTGGTGGCGACTTCTGCGAGCAGGTCGGGCAGATCGGCGTAGGAGCGGTGGCCCATACCGGTCTGCAGCAGTGCGCCGGACACGGCGAGGTCGAGGACGGTCACGGTGTCGGCGCGGGCGTCGTCACCGAGCGCGGTGACGATCCGGCCGTGCCAGGTGGCGCCGATGCGGTCGCGCAGCACCTTGACGTCGGGCTCCGGGCTGAGCAGTGCGACGGTGGTCGCGGCGGCCAATTCGGGTTCGTCGGCCACGATGAGCGCGAGCTCGCTCAACGTCGCGGCGACCCGCTCGGCCGGTGACTGCGAGGCATCGGGAGCGTCGTGACTCCCGGTCGGGGGCAGCGACTGGACCCGGCGCCAGTAGACCTCGGCGACGAGGTGGTCCTTGGACGAGAAGTACGTGTACGCGGTTGCCGATGCGACCCCGGCACGGGCCGCGACGTTGCGCACGCTCAACCCGTCGTAGGAGTGCTCGCGCAGTTCGTCGACCGCGGCCGCCGTGAGCCGCTCGACGGTGTCGGCCTGACGAGCGCTCAGGCGCCGCCGGGTCGCCTCGGGCGCCGCAGCACGGTCATGGCCACCCTCGGCGACCATCCCATCGGCCCGGCTGTCGGACACCAAACTGGACATCTGTCCAGATCGTACTGCGAGTTCCGGAAATGTCAAGCAGATCAGCCGAAGAAGCAGCGTTCCCGCACACACTCACCGGGAGGGGGACGAAGGACACCCGGATGTTGCAGGCCCTCACGGCGGTACACATGCTACTGTATGTGTATGTCCATGACCCGCCGGCTGCAGCTTCTGCTCGACGAAGACCGCTATCAGAAGATCGCAGCGGTCGCATCCGAGCAGCAACGGTCGGTTGCGTCGGTCATCCGCGAAGCCATCGATCGATCACTTTCGATTTCGTCGAGTCGCCGGGCAGCGGCCGGGCAAGCGATCCTGGATGCCGAACCGTTCGATGTGCCGGACCTCGACGAGCTCAGGCGCGAACTCGACGAGATGCACACCAAGCACGCATGATCATCCTGGACACCACCGTGCTGGTGTACGCGACCGGTGGCGATCACCCGTTGCGGGCACCGGCACGTGCGATCATGCGCGCGCTCACCGACGACGCGTTGCGGGCGACGACCACCGTCGAGGTCGTCCAGGAGTTCGCCCACGTCCGTGCCCGGCGAAGCGGACGCGCCGAGGCGGCACATCTGGCCGAGCAGTTCCAGATGCTCCTGTCCCCGCTGGTCGAGGTGTCGGCAGCGGATCTGGTCTCGGGGCTGGAGATCTGGCAGTCGACTCCACGACTCGGCGCCTTCGACGCCGTGCTCGCGGCTGTGGCCCTTCATCGCCCGACGGCGCTGGTTTCCGCGGATCAGGCGTTCGCGCTCGTCGATGACCTCGACCACATCCCCCTCGACGACACCACGATGTCCCGCCTCCGCGCCGACTGACCCTGCCGCCGCGCCACCGACCATCGATCCGCGCGCGTGAGAGCGCCGGATTCGGACGCTCGCCGCGGCAGTTCTCGTCGATGATCGGTGGCGGGCTCAGGGGTGCGCTTGGTCCAGCATTGTAGCGACTCTCATATTGGGAATACCTCCAGGTCGGGTTGGGGTCTGACATTGGGCCACCAACGACCACGACAGGGACGGTTGGGTTGGCCCGACGAGTGAATCCCGCGAGATTTCGGGCGCGTCCGAAATACGCGTTCGTCACCCCGGCACAAACCGCGGCCTCGGTCCGCACTTGGGCCGTCGACGTCCTGCAAATGCTCGGTATCAGGTCGCCGGAGGTGGGATCAACGTGCCATCCACGAGTGTCCAACCCGGGGGCAGCGCCGAGGGAGTCCCAATCAACCCGCCGGAGATCACGCCATCCAGCGTGGCGCCGCTCAGGTCGGTGTCGTCGATGTTCGCGCCGGTCAACGTCGAACCCGAGAGGGTGCTGGTAGAGAGGTCGAGCCCAGAGAGATTCGCTCCGGACAGATCCACGCCCACGAATCCAATAGGTGGAGCGGTGAGCACCGCACCCGACAGGTCCGCACCTGACAAGTTTGGGCCGAGCCCGAAACCGGTACCGGAAAGGTCTACACCGGTGAAGTCGACGCCCGAAAAGTCACCCCCGAGGATTATTGCTCCCGACAGGTCGGCACCAGGCCCGATCAGCCAACCGGACTTCAGCACCCAGCCTGTGGGCAACGCCGCGGGCGTTCCCGTCACCGACCCTGACTTCAAACCGTCAACAGTCGCGCCTGACAAATCCGCACCCTCCAGGTTCGTCGAGGCCAGATTCGCTCCGGTCAGATCACAGTCGGCGAAGTCCACCCCGGACAGGTTCTGACCCGACAGGTCGACCCCGGGGTAGAAGCGCGACAGGTAACAACCGCCCGGTGACAACAGCGGACCGGCGGTCGAAGGGTGGTCGAGGCGGTAGACGACATGACCGGAGGAGACCAACAGGCCGTTGTTCTCGGTCGCCGCAACGCCCACCGGCGACAGGGCGAGATCGAGCGCATTCCCGTACTGCGCTCCGGTACCCGGGTCGGCCGTGCCGTTGCCCGCGATCGTCGTCACCGTGCCATCCGGATCAATCCGCAACACGTTGACCCCAGCGGCGAGGCTCGAGTCAGTGATGACGGCGTAGAGATTTCCCGCAGCATCGACTGACAGGTCCGAGAGGACGCCATTCGTAACCGGAGAGGCAACAACCGTCGGCGTAGTGGATCCCTCGTCCAAGTGGTCCACTGTCGGCGATGAGGACCCGGCACAGGCGACTAGCAACCCGGTACAAGCTGCGAAGATTCCCCCGGAAGGGTCGGCGGCTAGCGCGGTATACCCGGTGATGGTGGATGCACGCGTCAGTGTCCCGTCCGCCGAGACACTGAACACGCCCTCCAGAGGAAGGGCCGCGTAGAGCGTTCCCGTTGTCGAGACCTCGACATCAGTGAGAAAACTCGTTCCGGACGTGACGGTGGAGATCGAGTCGTCCGTGGCGATCTTTCGGAGCGCATTGTTGCTCGAATCGGCCAAGTAGAGGTTACCCGCCGCGTCCTGGGCGATACCGCCCCCAAGTCCCCCACTCACCGGGTTGATCTGTGCTTCGGTGGCGGGGCCACCGTCACCGGAGTAGCCACAGGTCCCGTTGCCGGCGACCGTGGAGATCGTGCCACCGGGAGCGACCTTTCGGATCACACACGCCCCACCGTCGACGACGTAGTACGCGCCTGTCGACTGCTCGTAGACGATGTGACCCGGCTGTTGGAAGGTCGCGTCGACTGCCGGGCCTCCATCACCGGTGGAACCGGCCTGACCGGTCCCAGCCAGCGGGTTGATCCAACCGGGCTGGCACGCCGAGAATACCAACGCGCTCAGCCCGACCACTCCGATCATCATCATCCTGCGACGCTGCTGTTGTCCACGACGGCCCTTCGGCACGACGCGACTCAGTCCGAAAACGTTGAAGCTCACGGCCCCTCCCTCACTATCGAAATCGCTCGCGGCAGTCGCGGGCGGCGCAAATGGTGCCACCACTTCCGCCCACTGTCAAGCACCTCGGCCGGACGCACGCGCGCGATGCCGTGCTGCGAGCTGATCGGTTCTTTGGATGTCTGCAACTCGCCACGGGTCGCCGGGCCAGGTTCGTGCCCGCGGGCACCTGTCGCGCCACACCGTTGATTCGCGACCAGCGATCAGTGAGTCGATGGTGTGGCAGGCTGGCGGCCCATGACCTCCACGACCATCGAGGCCGATCGGGTCGAGGTACTGCTGTTCGACCTGGGGCGGGTGGTGTTCGACTTCGACTGGACCCGCGCCGTGGATGTGTGGTCGAACCGTTCGGGTGTGCCGCACCGCGAGATCGTCGAACGCTTCCGGAAAGAGACCCACTATGCGCGCTACGAGCGGGGCGAACTCACCTCGGATGAGTACTTCACCTTGCTCCGTCGTCAACTGGATCTCGACGTCGAACTCGACGTGATCGCGGAGGGCTGGAACGCCATCTTCGGCGACCTCGTACCCGGCATCACCGAGGTCATCGCCGCGGTGCGTGATTCGCAGTACCGCATCGCCGCGCTGTCGAACACCAATGCATCGCATGCCGCCACCTTCGGCGCCCGCTATGCAGCGGTGCTGGCCGACATCGGCCGCATCCTGGCCTCACACGAACTCGGCCACCGCAAACCCGAGCCCGCGTGCTTTCTCGCCGCGTGCGAACATCTGGCCACCGATCCGCGCCACGTGCTGTTCTTCGACGACATGGCCGAGAACGCCGACGGGGCCCGTGCGGTGGGCATGCAGGCCGTGCAGGTGACCGACATCGGAGACGTGCACGCTGCGCTGTCCGATCTGGGGATCACGCTGTGCTGATCCTGCGCGGGGTCGGGCGTCAGCGGGCCAGCCGATCCGCATCGACTCCGCGCACTCAGGTCTCCAGGTCCAACAGCGCTTCGCCCAAGCCGCGGAGGTGTGCATCGACATCGTCGATGGCATCGAGCGGGGCCACGACGAACTTCGACGCGCCGATGGCGGTGAACGCTTCGAGCTGGCGTCGCAGCGCCTCGAGACCCACCGGAATGACCGTGGTCGGGTCCACGTCGGCCTGGCGCCGCGCGAGCAGCTTGCGCGCCGCCTCCGGGATCTCACGCTCTGCGTAGACGACGAACGCCCCGAGGTGCTCGGGGTCGATCCGCCGGTCATGGGCTGCTGCTGTTTCGGTGATCACGCCCCAACCTTCGGCGACGTCGGAGGGCGTCGAGAACGACGGCAACCAGCCGTCACCGACCCGGCCGACCCGTCGCAACTCCGAAGGCGCCCGACCACCCAACCACACATCGAAGGGATCCTGGATCGGCCGCAGCGCGAGGCGGATGCCGTCGACGTCCTCACCCCTCCAAAGCCGCCGCATCACCGCCAACGACTCGTCGAAGAGCGCTGACCGCTCACCCCGGGCCACGCCGAACGCGTGGTGTTCGAAGACGAGCGGCGCGCCGAGACCCACCGCGGGCAACAGCCGGCCGTTCGACAGGACGTCGAGGGTGGCGAGCTCCTTGGCGAGCACGACCGGGTTGCGGCCGGGTAACACGAGCACGCTGGTGCCGAGCTTGAGACGCGTCGTTCGCCCGGCCGCGACCGCGAGACCGACGAGCGGGTCGGGCGAGATGCCGGTGAGTCGTTCTGACAACCACAGAGAATCGAATCCGACCGCCTCGAGCCCGTCGACGATCGCATCGAATCGTCCGGCGTCCGTGTTGGCGGCGTCGGCGCCGAGCCCGTAGGCGATCCGCACCTTCACCGCGTGTCACCGTCGCGGGCGGCCCCCGCCGACCCGCCGTGGGCGTCTTCACGTTTCGCTGAACGGTCACGCAATCGAGCCACGTCGTGCACCGTAGCGACCAGTGGTGGCCGTCGCCTCGCGAGGCCTGCGAACGCGGCCGGAGCGGGGAGCCTCGACGGGTGCACTTCGCCGACACCGGTCATTTCGTACCGGTAGCGTGCAAGCGACCCGCGACATGGAGGAGCCGACCATGGACGACACCCGGATCGACGAATTCGCCGACGGCATGTACCGCATCTCCACCTGGACCGACCCACCCGGCATGGTCTTCAACCAGATCCTGATCGACGCGGACGAGCCGCTGCTGTTCCACCTCGGGCACCGAGGGGCGTTCGACACCGTGTCGGCCGCGGTCACCCGTGTCGTGCCACTCGACAAACTCCGGTGGTTGAGCTTCGGCCACTACGAGGCCGACGAATGCGGGTCGATGAACCGGTGGCTCGCGGCGGCGCCGCGCAGCGAGGTGACTCACGGCCTGACCGGCGTGCTGGTGTCGCTCGGCGACACCGCCGATCGTGCCCCCCGTGCCCTGGCCGACGGCGAAGTCCTCGACCTCGGCGGCCGGCGGGTCCGCTGGATCGAAACGCCGCACGTGCCGCACGGCTGGGACGCCGGGCTGATGTACGAGGAGGTGACCGGCACGCTGCTGGCCGGCGACCTGTTCACCCAGATGGGACCGTCTGACCCGGTGAGCAGCGACGCCGACGTGCTCGATCGGGCCGTTGCCGCCGAGGACCTGCTCGGCGCGACCGCACTCACCCCGCGCACCGCTCCGACCATCCGGGCCCTCGCAGATCTCGAGCCGAACCGTCTGGCGCTCATGCACGGCCCGGTCTACGAAGGCGACGGTGGCGAGCTGTTGCGGGCACTGGCCGACGACTACGAGGCGCGGCTCACCGACGCCTGAGCCCGCGGCGTCACCGTGTCGACGGCCGTCCGCCCGACACGTCGTGGGCGCGTCGGGTCGTCTGCTGAACTGGCGACGATGGACTGCACCCCACCCGAGCACATCGACCTCGCCGACGTCGTGGTCCGCGCCTACACCCGCGACGACGTGTCGGCGCTCGCCCGGGCGATGGCCGAGAGCCTCGACCATCTGCACCCGTGGATGGCCTGGGCCACGCCCGAGGGCACCACCGAAGACGCGTGTCGGCGCTTCATCGACGACGAGGATGCCCGCCGCGCGGCCGGCACCGATGCCAACTTCGGGATCTTCTCGAACCCGGTCGACGGGCATGCGGCGACCGTGCTCGGAGGCTGTGGTCTGCACGACCGGATCGGACCCGGGGCGGTCGAGATCGGCTACTGGCTCCATGTCGACGCGACCGGCAAGGGGCTCATGACCCGGGTCGCCGGCGCCCTCGGCGACTTCGTGCTGGCCCAGGGCGGGATCGACCGGGTCGAGATCCACTGCGACGAAGCCAATCAGGCCAGCGCCGCGGTGCCGCGTCGTCTCGGCTACACCCTGATCGGGGTCGAGCCCACGGTCCGCCCCGGCGGCCCGGCCGGTTCGGGTCGTCACATGATCTGGGCACGCGGGCGCGGTGTGGAGGCGCGGCCCGGCAGCGCCGGCGCAGCCTGAAGTCGATCGTCTCGGTCATTCGGAGGGTCCACAGACGCCGAGCAGGCCGGGGCAGCAGGGCTCAGTCGGCGGTGCCGACACCACGGGCGAGCGCGGGGAAGACCTTGGCGACCTTCGCCGTCAGGTAGTCGCCGTAGTGGCCCGAGACCCCGGCCAGGTCGACACCGTCCCAACGGGCCGCCGGCGTATCGGCCGACCAGTCGCCGTCGGGCAGCGGGATCGGCGCGACGGGAACGTCGAAGCCGGGGTCGAGGAAGAACGGGAACGACAGCCGTCCACCCTCGGGGGCTTCACCGATGGTCGGTGGGCGCACCCGGTGCGGGGTCGAGCGGTAGCGGCCGCCGGTCATCGCTTCGAGCATGTCACCCAGGTTCACCACGATCGCGCCCGGGTCCGCCGGCACCTCCAGCCACTCTTCGACGCCCCGCGGGCGCACCTGCAGCCCGGGGGTTCCGTCATGGGCGAGCAGCGTGATGAGCCCGTAGTCGGTGTGTTCGGCCACACCCCAGCCGTCGGGGTCGTCGACGACCGGGGGATACCGAAAGATACGGAACAGCACGGTCGGGTCTGCGGTGAGGTGCGACGCGAACCAATCGGCCGGCAGCCCCAGACCGACCGCCATGCCCCGCAGCACGTCCTGGCCGAGCGCGGTCATGGCGTCGATCCACCCGCGCACTGCGGGGCCCAGCGCCGCGGGCCGTCCGGGGAACAGGTTCGCGCCGTGCAGCGGCATCCCGGCACGCACCCGGGGATCGTCGGGCGGCAACTCCGACCCGAAGTAGAAGCCTTCCTTGTGATCGGGCCGACCCGAGGTCAGCTCGGCGCCTTCGGCGAACCAGCCCCGCCAGGCCCGACCGCCTCGCTCCATGGCGACCCGGGACTTCTCGTCTTCGGGCAGAGCGAAGAACTGCCGGGCCAGTCCTGCGAGGCGGGTCAGACGGTCCGGCGCGACGCCGTGGCCGACGACGAGAAAGAACCCGACGTCACGGCAGGCCGAGTCGATCAGGCGGGCACAGGCATCGACGGCGGAGCGTTCCGCCGTCGGATCCCGTATGGCGGCGATGTCGATGATCGGAACGGTGCTCACGACGGCATCGCTCAGCGCGGGCAGAACGCCCAGTAGTCCAGGTCGAGCAGGACCCCGGGTGCGTACTTGCCGTCGTCCGCGCGCAGGGTCATCGTGGTGTCCCGACCAGAGGTGGCGACCAGCCGGAGACGTAACGCTCCCACGCCCGGCGCCGCGGTCTCGGCCACCTCGAGCACCTCGGACCATGCGTACACGGTGTCACCGGCGAAGGCCGGCGCGGTGTGGGAGCCGCCGTTGATCGCGGCGATGAGCTGTGCATTCGCGAGCCCGTTGAACGACAGGGCGCGGGCCAACGAGATGATGTGACCGCCGTAGATCAACCGGCGCCCGTCGTCGCGCGCGGCGGTGTTGAAGTGCACCTTGGCGGTGTTCTGCCACAGCCGGGTGGCCATCATGTGCTCGGAGTCGGTGAGGGTCACGCCGTCGACGTGGTCGATCGTCTCGCCCACCTCGTAGTCGCCCCAGCGGTGCGGCTCCCCGGCCGCGGCGAAGTCGTAGTCGGTGAAATCGAGACCCGCAGGCACGATCAGGTCATCGACCGCCACCGCGTCGGCGAGTTCGGGCACCACGGTCTCGGGCGCGGGTGCATCGACATCGCGCTTGCGGACCATGACCCAGCGAGCCCAGTCCAGCACCACTTCGCCGAGCTGGTCGGTGGCGGTCGAGCGCACCCAGACCACCCCGGTCTTCCCGCTCGAGTTCTGCTTGAGACCGATCACCTCGGATCGCGTCCGCAGCGTGTCACCCGGCACCACCGGGCGGTGGAACCGGCATTCGGCGTAGCCGAGGTTCGCCACGGCGTTCAGCGACACGTCGGGCACCGTCTTGCCGAAGGCGATGTGAAAGGCGATCAGTTCCTCGACCGGTGCCGGGTCGAGCCCACATGCCGCAGCGAACGGAGCAGAGGAAGCCAGCGCGAAGCGGGTCGGGTAGATCGCGCCGTACACGGCTCGGTCACCTTCGGTCACCGTGCGCGGCGTCGCGTGTTCGATCACCTGGCCGAGTTCGAAGTCTTCGAAGAAGTTGCCCGGATTCGTCTTTTCCATGAGCGCCCAGGGTACCGCCGGAGGTGTTGGCGACCCAGCGGCGGGGACGGGAGCGGCGGGGACGGGGACGGCCGGGAGCGGCGGGGGTGGCCGGGGCGTCAGCCGTGCTGCCAGATCCGGTTCTTCATCGTCCAGATGCCCGGGAAGGCCGCGTCGTTCAGCTTCAACATCTCGGTCCGTGACAGTTCCCACCCCGTCGCCCCGGCATTGGCGGCCGCCTGCTCGGCGTTCTTGGCGCCTGGAATGGGCACGGTGCCACGCTGGATCAGCCACCGCAACGACACCTGGGCGGGCGTACGGTCGTGTGCGGCACCGATCGTGCGCAACCGCGCGACCAGCGGATCGATCTCGTCCATCGGATAGGTGGAGAAGTTGCGACTCCCCGGCGGGGGGTTGGCGGCCGAGTACTTGCCGGTGAGACGTCCCTGACCCATCGGCGAGTACGCCAAGACCACCACGTCGAGTTCCTTGCACACGTCCAGCAGGCCCGAAGCGATCGGAATCGTCCGCAGCAGCGAGAACTCCACTTGGTTCGAAGCCAGACGCAGGTCACGCTTGCGCAACTCGGCATCGAAACGTCGGGTTTCCTTGGGCGAGAAGTTCGAGATGCCCAGCGCCCGCACCACGCCCTGGGCGCGTGCCTCGGCCAGCGCCTCGGCCTGTGCGGGAATCCCCCGCAGGCTGATCGGACCGTGGATCTGGTACAGATCGATCGACTCGACGCCGAGCCGCTCACGCGACGCCTTCGCCGCGTCGACCAGGGACCGCTTCACGTTCAGCTTCCAGGGCATCGGCATGAACTTCGAGGCGATAACGGCCCGCTGGGCCCGGTCGGGGTCGTCCGCGCGCAGTCGTCCGATGATCCGCTCGGACTCACCGTCGCCGTAGGCCTCGGCCGTGTCGAACAGCGTGATCCCGGCATCGATCGAGGCCTGCCACGCATCGGTGATCGTGTCGAGGGTGAGTGCGGTGTCGTACCCGCCCATGCCCCAGGTGCGCTTGTCACCCCAGGCCCAGGTGCCCACGCCCATCTCGGGGATCTGCACGTCGGTGCCGGCCAGGGTCCACCGCGAGCCGGCGACGGCAGCCGCGCCGTCACGAGCGGCATCGTCCCAGGCTTCGTCGTCGGCTGCGGCATCGTCGGTCATATCTCGGCAATCTACCCGTCGGCGAAGCGAGGCGGCCCCAGCTGGTGCTGTGACCACGAACGACCTGCCTGAGCTCGGGTGGCTCAGCCGGGTCCGTCGGGGATGACGACCGCCCGGCCGTCGAGTTCGCCCCGTTCGAGCCGGTCGTACGCGGTCGCCACGTCGTCGAACGCGAACCGCTCCACCGGCGACACGATGCGGCCTTTGGCGGCGAGCGCGACGGCGTCGCGCACGTCGGCGATGTCCGACCCCTGAAAGCTGAAGACGACACCGTCGCGGGGCAGGGCGCCGAACCAGGGGCGGCGCAGCGTTCCACCCCCTGCGCCGACCAACCCGAACGCGCCGCCCCGACGGGTGACCGACGTTCCCCAGCGGATCGTCGTGTCGGTGCCGACGAAGTCGAGCACCACGTCGGCGCCGCCACCTCCGATCGACTCCGCCAGGAGCGCCGCCGTGTGGCCGTCGACCTCGTCGAACACCCGGTGGGCACCGAGATCGAGGGCCACGTCGCGGCGACGACGCACCGGGTCGACCGCAACGATCTGCGCGTCACACAGCGCCCTGAGGAACTGCACGGCGAACGACCCCAGGCCGCCCGCGCCGATCACCACCGCGTGTTCCGGCGCCGAGCCGACGAACCCCAGCGCCCGCCGGACCGCGTGCAGCGAGGTGGCGCCCGCGTCGGTCAGTGGCGCGGCCACGACCGGGTCGAGGTCACCCAGGGGCACGAGTTCACGCACGGCGCCCACCACGACGAGCGGAGCGAGCCCGCCATCGGCACCGAATCCACGGCCCACATCTGATGCGACACAGGCGTTCTCGGCGCCCCGACGACACGCGGCGCACTCGCCGCACGACGCCGGTGACACCACGGCGACCGGCCGGCCGATCAGATCGGAGTCGACACCGGCGCCGACCTCGGCGACCCATCCGGCGATCTCATGGCCGAGCGTGAACGGCACCTGCCAGCCCAATGCGCGTCCGAACGCCTCGGAAGTCCGGGCCATGAGTGCGTCCGAGTGACACAACCCGTTCGCCGCCACCCTGACGAGCACCTCACCGACGCCGGGCGACGGCTCGGGCACCTCCACGATGCGTGGTGGCCGCTCCCAGTCGGTGATGCGGAAGGCCCGCATCACCGATCGGCGAAGTCCGTCGACAACAGATCGTCGACCTCGCCCGCGGGAACCGGAGCCGAGAAGTGGTAGCCCTGGGCGAGATCGCAACCCAGTTCGGCGAGGGCGGCCAGTTGGCCGGCATCCTCGACTCCTTCGGCGACCGTGGAGAGGCCGAGCGCGTGGGCCAACGCGATGATCGCCCCGGTCACCTCACGGTCTTTGGGCGACCCCGCGAGCCCGGCGACGAAGCTCTGGTCGATCTTGAGCACGTCGACCGGCAGCCTGGTCAGGTAGCTCAACGACGAATACCCGGTGCCGAAGTCGTCGATGGCGACCCGGGCACCGAGCCCGCGGACCGACCCCAGCAACGCCGCGGTCTCCTCGGCATCGGTCATCAGCATCCCCTCGGTGACCTCGAGAACGAGTCGGCCGATGTCGAACCGTGTGGCGGCCACGACCTCGGTGACCATCTCGACGAGGTGGCGGCTGGCGATCTGCGCGGCGGCGAGGTTCACGAAGAGCGCCGGGGCCGGTGCGCCCGCCCTCGTCGGCCAGGATGCGGTCGCACGACAGGCATGGTCGAGGATCCAGCCTCCGAGATCACGCAGCAGACCCGACTCGTCGGCGACCCCGAGAAACTCCGAGGGCTCCAGGAGTCCACGGTCGGGATGCTGCCAGCGCACGAGTGCCTCGACGCCGACGATCCCGCAGGATGCGACCTCGACGATCGGCTGGAAATGCAGGCGGAATTCTGATTGCTCGAGGCCCCGGCGCAGGCCGACCTCGATCGAGAGTCGCTCGACGGCGGCCCGGTGCATGGTCTCGTCGAACACCTGCGCGCGGTCACGGCCTCTTGTCTTGGCGGCGTACATCGCCGCGTCCGCGTCACGCAGTAGCTCCTCGGGCGCACTGTCGCTGTTGCCGATCACCACCCCGACGCTCACCGAGACGTGGACCGTTTCGCCGCCGACCTCGACACCGCCGGAGACATCCCGTCGGATCCGGTCGGCCAGCGCGATCACCTGGTCGGCGTCGACGATCGATTCACACAGTACGACGAACTCGTCGCCTCCGAAACGCGCCACGAGGTCGTTCGGTCGCACGAGCTCGACGAGTCGGCCCGTGACCGCGACCAGTACCTCGTCGCCGGCGTGGTGTCCGAGACTGTCGTTCACCACCTTGAACCGGTCGAGATCGACGAACAGCAGCGCCAACAGGTCCTCGGCGCCGTCGGCCCGGCCCACCGCGGATTCGAGTCGGTCCAGCAACAGCGCCCGGTTCGGGAGCCCCGTCAACGGGTCGTGCATGGCGAGGTATTCGAGATCGGTGTGCGCGCGACGGATCTCGGTCACGTCGTGCAACGAGCCGACATGGGTGGTCGATGCGACATCGGCGTCGGGCACCGGGCGGGTGCGCAACTCGACCCAGCGGACGCCACCATCAGGACGCAGCACCTGCACGTCCTCGTCGATACCGGTGCGCCACCCGCCCGCGTTCCACATTCTGCGCAGCCGCTCACCGTCGCTGCGCAGGAGCACCCCGAAGATGTCGGCGGTCTCGGCGACGCTGCGACCGGTCACATCACGCCACCGGTCGTTCGCGAACAGCACGAAGCCCTCCGCGTCCAGTTCGAAGATCGCGCTCGGCGACGACGAGGCGAGCGATCGGAAGCGCTCCTCACTCGCGGCGAGTGCCGCCTGGGCGTCGTGACGGTCGGTGACGTCCCGGCCGTTGCCCAACAGCCCGCCGACATCGGGATGGTCGAGGAGATTCTGCAACCAGCCGTCGATCCACCGGTAGGAGCCGTCGGCATGGCGGGCACGAAACTCGAACGCGCGCGGCTCGGCCGGCGACTCGAGGAGTTGGACGACCAGTGCGGTCAGTGCGTCGTGATCCTCCGGGTGGACGACGTCGAGGATCTGGGTGTCGACCAGATCAGCGGGTTTCATACCGAGCAGACGGAGCATCGCAGGGTTGACGAACCGGACGATGCCTTCGGGATCGACGGTCATCACGATGTCGGCGGACCGTTGCACCAGCGCGTGGTAGGGGTCGGGATCCGCCACGTCGACCGCGGGCGGTTCGCCGCGTCGGAAGGCCCGAGCCTGCAGGATCGTGGTCGCGCGCTCAGACGAACGGCCTGTGGGAAGCAGTTCGACCCAGACCGATCGACCGTGACCGTCGATCAGGCGGACGGCGACCGGTCCCCCGTCGTCGTGTGGCAGGCCGGAACCGAAATCGAACCGGTCCTCGAGCCTCGCCCGGTCCTTCGCGTTGACGATCTCGGCCAGGGGCCGCCCGGTCATCTGATCCGCGCGCACGCCGACCACCGCCACGATCGAGTCGTCGACGGCAACCATGACCCCTGAATCGTCGACCTCGATTCGGATCACGTCTTCCACAGCATCCCTCGCCCCTCGGGTAGGCCCCCCGGAGCCGTCGTCGCGCGCGAGATCCGATACTAGTGCCACTTCAGGGAACGGTTTGCGGCGAGTCAGAACGAGCGCTCGCAAGGACGCAGGAGGAAGGCGCAGAGCATGCGTCGAGGACGAGGACACCGCGAGCGGGCGTTCTGACCGGCGTGGCGGACCCCCGATGTCGCCTGACACGGCACCAGGTGGTGCTCGGGGACCCGTCACGTGGAATCGCCTTCGAGTGTGCGACCGGCGGTGCAACGCGGCTAGTCTTCGCTGCTCCCGTCGGTTGTGACATCGGCGGGTTTTTCACCCAGGTCCCGTGGTGAAGTCTGGAGTTCACGCCGCCCTGTCAAGGCGGAGGTCGCGAGTTCAAATCTCGTCGGGACCGCCATACCGGATCCTCGTCCGGTCATACCGGATGCGAGTCCGGGTACACGGTCGGGTAGCTCAGTTGGCAGAGCGCACGCCTGAAAAGCGTGAGGTCACCGGATCGACGCCGGTCCCGACCACCATCAGGACGCGGGCATCAGGACGCGGGCATCAGCACGCGGGCATCAGGACCCGGGCATCCCGGCCCGGCCGAACGGGCTGCGCACCCGAGTTCGCGGTCTGCTCCCCGGAGGCCTCGGGAACGTCGGAGCATTCCACCCACCGCGGGGCCGCGTCGCCGGTGCCGAACCGGCAACATGTGTGCCGGCACGGCGCCGGGGAAGCCCGTGGGCATGGCGCGTCGGCTGGTGCTCGGGTGGCTCGCGTGCGGTGTGATCATCTGCAGTGCCTTCGGCGCGGCGCACACGGCACCCCGATCTCGCAGCGGCACGGCCACCCGTCACCGCACCGAATCGACCGACGAGTCGGCCGGACGGACGATCTGGCTGCGGGATTGTGCGGTCTGCCACGGTGCCGACGCCCGCGGCGGCGAGGGCGGGCCCGACATCAGCCGCCGAGGTGCGGCCGCGGTCGACTTCATGGTGACGACCGGGAGAATGCCACTCCCGTCGCCGACCGCCGCCTTGCAACGTCGCCGATCCCCGTACAACGCGGCGCAGCAACGGGCGCTGATCGACTACGCCTCGACGCTGGTGACCGGTCCGGCCATTCCCCGAGTCGACATCGACCGGAGCAACCTGTCGCACGGCGGCGCGGCGTATCGCCAGAACTGCGCGACCTGTCACCAGTCGGCCGGCAGCGGTGGCGCGCTGGCATTCGGCGAGAACGCCCCCGACCTCTCTCATGCCCTCCCCACTCAGGTCGTCGAGGCGATGCGCATCGGACCGGGCACGATGCCGAAGTTTCCCAGGGCGACGATCTCGGCGACCCAGGCCGACCAGATCGCGGCGTACGTCCAGGAGCTTCGCCACCCGGCCGATCCCGGCGGCATCGACCTGGGTCGTCTCGGGCCGGTACCGGAAGGATTGATCGCCTGGGTGTTCGGACTCGGCGCCCTCATGCTCATCACGCGGCTGCTCGGTCGTCCGCGCCGGAGTGGGTGAGCCGGGCCGCGGCGTTTGCCATCGCCGGACCAGGGAAGTGTCCCGGTCGACCATCCGTCGTCGAGGGAACTGTCGATGCCCACCGAACGCGACCGCCCACACGCCTCTGCGAGCGTCGAATACTTCGTTGCAGGATGTTTCGGCGCCGCCATCGTGGGTGCCGCCGGCTTCGCCGCCAGCTACTGGATGGACCTGGGCATCCACTACGAGGGACTGTCGGCAGCCGTCGCGCTCGGCGCGCTCGCGGTCGGGCTCGGCGTTTGGGCCAACACGACGCTGGAACGTGCCGACGTCGTCGAGGAACGCGGACCGCTCGGCTCGACCCACGAGGAACGCCGCGACGTGATCGACGGGTTCGAACGCGGCGAACGCCGGATCCAACGACGCCGGCTCCTCGCCGGCCTGGCCGGCTCGTCTCTCGTCGCCGCGGCGCTCGCGGCACTCTTCCCGTTTCGCTCGCTCGGTCCCCGGCCTCATCAGACACTCAGCCGTACCGCGTGGCGGCGCGGCACCCGGCTCGTCGGAGAAGACGGCGCTCCCGTCCGGCCGGGTGACCTCGAGGTCGGCACCGCGCTCACGGTGTACCCGGAGGGCGTGAGCGACCCGGCACAGCGAGCCGCCGCGCAGACCGTGCTCATCGACCTCGGCGCTGCCGCCACGGCCGCTGCTGCGGGGCGACCGGGCTGGACCGTCGACCACTGCATCGCCTACTCGCGGGTCTGCACGCATGCGGGCTGCCCGGTGGGCGTCTACCAGCCCGAGACCCGCCAGTTGATGTGCCCGTGCCATCAGTCGCTGTTCGACGTGACCGATGGGGCGAAGCCGATCTTCGGGCCGGCGTCGCGACCATTGCCCCAACTGCCACTGGCGCTCGACGGCGACGGGCACCTGATCGCCCGGGGTGACTTCGACCAACCGGTCGGCCCGGGTTTCTGGAATCGCTGATGGCGCGGGGCACCGACGACGAGGATCGCCCACGACCCCGCCGCACCATGGCGGGCCGACTCGTCCGCGGCGTCGACGATCGTCTCGGGGCGGCGAGCTTCACCTCCAAGGTGCTGGGCAAGGTCTTTCCCGACCACTTCTCGTTTCTGTTCGGTGAGGTGGTGCTCTACAGCTTCATCGTGCTGGTGGCCACCGGGGTGTATCTGAGCCTGTTCTTCGATCCCAGCGCCCACAAGGTCGTCTATCAGGGCAGCTACGTGCCGCTGCAGGGCCAGTCGATGAGCGCGGCGTACGCGTCGTCGGTGGACCTGAGCTTCGACGTGCGGGCGGGGCTGTTGTTCCGCCAGGTGCACCACTGGGCAGCGCTGGTGTTCATGGCGGCGATCGTCGCCCACGTCGCGCGACTGTTCTTCACCGGGGCGTTCCGCAAACCCCGCGACCTCAACTGGTACCTGGGCTCGACCCTGCTTCTTCTGGGACTGGCGAACGGGTTCGCCGGCTACTCGCTGCTCGATGATCTGCTCTCGGGCACGGGGTTGAGAATCATGTGGTCGGTCATCCTGTCGATCCCCTTCGTCGGCCCCAGCCTCGCGTTCTTCGTGTTCGGCGGACCCTTTCCCGGCGAGCACATCATCGCGCGGCTGTTCATCGTGCATGTGCTGATCGTCCCCGCGGCAATAGCGGGCATCATCGGCGCGCACCTGGCGATCGTGTGGCGCCAGAAACACACCCAGTTCCGCGGACCCGGCGCGACCGAGCACAACGTCGTCGGATCTCGACTCTGGCCCGCCTATGCCGCCCGTTCGGTCGCCCTGTTCTTCGGGGTGGCGACGGTGCTCGTGGCGCTCGGTGCGTTCATCCAGATCAACCCGATCTGGCTGTACGGCCCGTACGATCCGACCGCGGCGACGACCGCAGCGCAACCCGACTGGTACATGGGCTGGTTGGAAGGCGCGCTCCGCCTGATGCCGCCGGGCCATGCCGTCGTCTTCGGCGTGACCATTCCCAACCTGTTCTTCCCGGCGGTGGTGCTGCCCGGTGTGAGCTTCATGCTGTTGTATGCGTGGCCGGTGATCGAACGGCGGCTCACCGGCGACCGCGACGCCCACAACCTGCTCGACCGCCCCCGGGACCGCCCGTGGCGCACCGGCCTGGGTGCCGGCGTGTTCACGTTCTACACGGTGCTGTTCGTCGCCGGCGGCAACGACGTGCTCGCCTCGGAGATGGGGCTCTCGGTCAACGCGATCGTGATCGCGTTGCGGGTGGTGCTGATCGTGCTGCCCGTGCTGGTCGGGCTCGCGGTCACGAAATGGTGTCGCGATCTGCGCCGGGCCGATCCCCCTCCCCCACCCGAGGGCGCATCCGAGCTCGAAACCACGGGCACGACACTCACCGTCGACGACACGGGCTGAACGACACCAGGGGACCGTTCACGTGCCCGCGGTGCGACCCTGGGTGACCGGTCGACTCGATCGGTCGAAGCCGGAGCGTGCACGGCGACGGAACGCCTCGACGCTCCGCGCCCACGCCGAGGACGCGAACAACGCGGCCTGGCGGCGCAGGCCGCGCAGGAACGCAGGAGTCGCAACGCCCTGTGATCGATCGCCGAAGATGCCGTGGGCGCCGTGGTCGGCGTCGGCGTCGACCGGCCCGAACAGATCGTCGGGCCGGTCCGGGTCGATGTCGATGCCGGTGAGCTGCCCGCCGACACCCGAACGGGCCATGAAGTGGTCACCCACCCCCGGCATGATCTTGGCCATCTGCACGACCAACCAGTTCCACGAACCCAGGATCTTCTGGCGCGGCGCGGTCACGATGGCGTCGGCGATCGCGGCTGCGCACAACTCGGGTTCATAGATCGGGGGGACCGGTTGGGGAAACTTGTCGACCTTGGCGCGACACCAACCGAACTGGGTCGTGTTCACCGCAGGCATGTGCACGATCGTGGTGCGCACATGCGACCGCTCGTAGAGCAGTTCGGTGCGCAACGAGTCGTAGAAGCCGCGCATCGCGAACTTCGACGCGCAGTACGCGGCCTGCAACGGGATGCCCCGGAATGCCAGCGCGGAGCCGACGAACACCACGGTGCCGTGGTCGCGGGCGCGCATGCGACGCAGCGCAGCCATGGCGCCGTACACCGCCCCCAGATAGGTGACCTCGGTCGCCCGGCGGATCTCGTCGGCTTCGAGGTCGGCGATCGTGGAGAACACCGTGGTCATCGCGTTGTTCACCCACACGTCGATCGGCCCCAGCTCGGACTCGATTCGTGCCGCGGCGGTCTCGACCGCGTCTGCGTCGGCCACGTCGGTCGGCACGGCGCACGCTCGCCCGCCTCGCTCCGCGACGTCGGCCGCGGCCGCTTGCAGACCCGCTCGGCCGCGGGCGATCAGGCCGACGTCGTAGCCCCGGGAAGCCAGCGCGCGCACCGTCGCGCGGCCGATGCCGCCGCTTGCTCCGGTCACCACGGCCACGGGTCGTTCAGGGTTCGCCGTCATGGAGACCTCGGATCAGGGCTCGGATCGGAACGTCGTCGACGGCCGCGCGCCGCGCACAGCACCACCGCGGCCGGTGGCGACCGCGGGCCCGCCGATGTCGCATACCGGGTTCGTGCACGCCATTCACGAACGGTCGCCGGGCAGGGCGCCGGCGATCGACTCGGTGAACTCGTGCAGTTTCTGCTTGGCTCCGGTGACGAGGATCCCCCACGCGTCGGGGTCGCCCTGGCGGAGTGCGCCGACCACGGCCTTGGCCTGTTCGGTGGTGATGTGCGGCGGGATCGGCGGCACGTCCGCGTCGACGACGACGTCGAGCACGACCGGACCGGATGCGGCGAAGGCTTCGTCCCAGGCGCGACCGATGTCGTCGGGGTCGTCACAACGAATGCCGGTGAGACCCAGCAACTTCGCCCATTCGGCATAGGGCACATCGGGGATCCACTGGGTGTCACAGTTCCGCCGGTCGCCGGCCATGGCCCGCTGCTCCCAGGTGACCTGTGCCAGATCCTGGTTGTTGAGCACGCAGAAGATCAGCGGTGAGCCACTGAGACGGTCCAGGTAGCGCTTCACGGTGATGAGTTCGGCCATGCCGTTCATCTGGAATGCGCCGTCACCCACCACGGCGATGACGGGCCGGTCGGGGAAGGCGAGCTTGGCACTGATCGCGTAGGGCGTGCCGGGTCCCATCGTGGCGAGCGTCCCGGCGAGCGACGCGTCCATCCCCGTGCGCAGGCGCAGGTGACGCGCCCACCAGTTCGCGGCGGTGCCGGCGTCGGTGGTCAGGATGCTCCCATCGGGCAGTCGGTCCGACAATTCGCGTACGACGAGTTGCGGGTTCAGGGGGTCGGCGCGGTCGTGGGCCCGGTCGTCGAG
>JBDZUV010000233.1:0-1946 GCA_040255345.1 Actinomycetota bacterium
GTTGCAGGGCCCCAACCATGCCCGGACGGGACCCTGCCCGTGTTCGGCGAGGCCGCGGACGGCCTCGCCGACGACTCCGGCGACCAGCCCTCGCCATCCGGCGTGCACCGCGGCGACCGCACGGTCCGAGGCCAACACGAGCGGGGCACAGTCCGCGGTGATCACCGCCAGCGCCGCGCCCGCCACCGCGGTCACCGCGGCGTCCGCGGACACCCCGGCTCCCTCGCCCGGACGGTCGACGTCGACGACTCCGGCCCCGTGGACCTGGGTGAGCCACGTCACCGGAAGATCGGTGACCGCACGCCGTCGCTGCTCGAGCAGCTCCGCCGGCTCTCCGAGCGCGAAGGAGCCGTCGGTCGTGTCGGTGAAGCGGATCACCGGACGCACGTGCGCCGCGCGCCCCTATTTCAGGAACGACGGGACGTCGAAGTCGTCGGAGCTGTCGTCCCCGCCCGCATGCTCGTCGTCGGCCGGAGGGAACAGATCCTCGGACCGCGGCAGGTCGACGGACTGCGACGCCGCCGTCTCGGCGTCACCGTCATCCCACCGATCGAAGCCGGCAGCGATCACGGTGACCCTGACCTCATCACCGAGTTCGTCGTCGATGACCGCGCCGAAGATGATGTTGGCATCGGGGTGTGCGACCCCGTGGATGACCTCGGCGGCCTCGTTCACCTCGAACAGTCCGAGGTCCGAACCGCCCGAGATCGACAGCAGGATCCCCCGGGCACCTTCGATGGAGGCCTCGAGCAGTGGCGACGAGATCGCATTGCGGGCCGCGTTCAGTGCCCGACCCTCGCCGGTGGCGTTGCCGATGCCCATGAGCGCCGAACCGGCGTTCGACATGATCATCTTCACGTCGGCGAAATCGGTGTTGATCAGCCCCGGTGTGGTGATCAGGTCGGTGATCCCCTGTACGCCCTGCAACAGGACCTCGTCGGCCATCTTGAAGGCGTTCACCATCGACGTCTTGTCGTTCGACACCGACAACAGACGGTCGTTGGGGATGACGATCTGGGTGTCGACCTTCTCCTTGAGCTTCTGGATGCCGGCTTCGGCCTGGACCGAACGTCGTCGTCCCTCGAAGGTGAACGGCCTGGTCACCACGCCGATCGTCAACGCGCCCAGGTTCTTGGCGATCTCGGCGACCACGGGCGCACCACCGGTGCCGGTGCCGCCACCCTTGCCGGCGGTGATGAAGACCATGTCGGCGCCCTTGAGCACTTCGGCGATCTCGTCGGCGTTCGCCTCTGCGGCCTCACGGCCGACATCGGGATCACTCCCCGCGCCGAGCCCTCGGGTCAGATCCCGGCCGATGTCGAGTTTGACGTCGGCGTCGCTCATCAGCAGCGACTGGGCATCGGTGTTCACCGCGATGAACTCGACCCCTTTGAGGCCGGCATCGATCATACGGTTGACGGCGTTGACACCGCCGCCACCGATCCCGACGACCTTGATGACCGCGAGATAGTTCTGCGGATTGCCGGTCATATCTGTCGTACCTCCAGGTGAGGGGCCCGATGGCCCAGGGGGAAACACTCGCAGAATCCTTCCGAGACCGGATCATGCGAGCACGGACCCGGAAACCCGACAGGGGGCCGTGCATCCGGGTTTGCCCTCGAAGCCGAGCGGACGCGAACAGGCTGCACGCACAGGTTACCTCGGGCGGACACGTCACCCGGGTCACGGTGGCCCGGTGTGGTTCGTCCTCCAGGGTGCCGTCCGGGTCGGGGCCGTCCATCGGCGCATCTTCTAGGTGGCACAGCCGGCCTCCGGGGTCAGGGTGGGCGACGTGGGTACCGACACGTCGAGGGTGCATCCGCCGCGTAGCGGCCCGAGATGGTCGATGACCGCGGTGAGTGCGGCGAACTTGGCGGCGAAATCATCGGACCGACCCAGGGTGACCACGCCGTCGTCCTGCAGCTTCAGCGCGACGGTCCCCTCGC
>JBDZUV010000124.1:0-9071 GCA_040255345.1 Actinomycetota bacterium
GCCGGTTCACGATCGACATGGGTTGCGAACAGTTCCCGCCTGAAGGCCTGGGGTATGTCGACTACCTGTTTCCCAGCCGGATGACGTGGATCTTCCTGCTCGCCGCGGTGGGGGTCGTGGTCGCCCTCGCGTTCAGGAACCGGATCGGCCAGATGCTGCTCGGTTGTGTGATCGCCACCGCGCTCGCCTTCCGGTTCATGCCCCAGATCCAGTTGTGGAACGCCCGGATCCTGCCCTTCTACTACCTGTCGTTGATCTTCCTCGCCGCGTTCGGGGTGTTCGGGGTGATCTTCGCGCTGTCGACGCTGGTCACCCGCGCACCGGGTCGGCCCAACCTGTTCGTGACCAACGGGTTCGCCGTGGTCGCGGCCTTGGCGGTGTTCGTGTTCGTCGGGTTGCCCCTGCACCGGTTGCCGGGTGGCTCGATGAAAGACGGCAAGTACCATTTCCTGCTCTGGCAGACGGCCGATCAGAACCCCGGGCCGGGCTGGGCCGAATGGAACTACTCCGGCTACGAGGGTCGCACGGCCGCGACGGCGACGTCGCAGAACCCCTACGCCGAGTATCACGACCTGATCCAGACGATGGCCCGGTTGGGGAACGACCCGGCGCACGGATGCGGTCGGGCGATGTGGGAGGCCGACAACGACCGTGAAGGCGCCTACGGCACGCCGATGGCGTTGATGTTGCTGCCGTACTGGACCGACTCGTGCATCGGGTCGATGGAGGGCCTGTACTTCGAGTCCTCCGCGACCACGCCGTTCCATTTCATCGACGCGTCGGAGCTGTCCGCGAAGCCGTCGAACCCGATGCGCGGGCTGCCGTACCCGGGTCTCGACGTGGCTGCCGGGGTGAAGCATCTGCAGCTGCTCGGGGTGAAGTACTACCTGGCCGACACCACCGAGACGATCGCCGCGGCCGACCAGGTGCCGGAACTGACCCCGGTGGCCACGTCGGGGCCATGGCACGTGTACCAGATCGCGGACTCCTCGCTCGTCACCCCGCTCACCCACGAACCCGCGGTGTGGAACGTGCACGATCAGGCGGTGTCGTCGGTGCAGCCGTCGGTCGCGTGGTATCTCGACCCGACCCGGTGGGAGGTGCCCTTCGCCTTCTCGGGACCGTCGAACTGGAAGCGGGTGAAGGTCGACACGTCGTATTGGGACCACCGATGGTCCACCCTCACCGACATCGTCACCCAGACGTCGGGCAGGTCCGCGGACATTCCCCTGCCGCGCGTCACCACACCGGCCCTGCCCGAGGTGAAGGTGTCGAACGTCGAATCGGGCACCGACACGATCTCCTTCGACGTCGACGAGGTCGGCGTACCGGTGCGGGTGAAGGCGTCGTACTTCCCCAACTGGAAGGTCGACGGCGCAAAGGGTCCGTACCGGATCACCCCGAACCAGATGGTCGTGATCCCCACGTCCACGCACGTGAAGTTGCACTACGGACGCACCCCGGTCGACTGGGCCGGCATCGTCCTGTTGCTCGTCGGGTTCGCCGCACTCGCCTTCCTGGCCCGACGGCCCGCCGTCGCCGTGGCCTCGCCGATGTACGAACGGCTGCACGAACGCTTCGCCACACGATGGGCCGCGGCCAGGGACGCCCGGATGGCCTCGGCCGCCGGACCACCACCCGACGGCAGCCTCGGCGGGTCCGCTCCCGACGATCCGTCGCAGTCCGGGCCGCCGGCCCCGCCGCTACGTGTAGGTCCGCCACGCGACGATCCCCTCGGGGATGCTTCGGTCGATCGTGGGGCCGACCCGGCGGCGACCCCGCCGGGCGCTGTGGGCCCTGACGCCCCGGTCGATCCCGTCGGCGACCGGCCGGAACCCGCCGGCCCACCCTCTGCCGATTAGGATCTCGTGTCGTCATGGCCGACCTGAACGAGATCTTCCACGCGTATGACGTGCGTGGCACCTATCCGGACCAGATCGACGCCGACGTGGTCGAACACATCGGCGCGGCGTTCGCCCACTACGTGTCCGACGTCGACCCGGGCACCAGACGGGTGCTCGTGGCCCGGGACATGCGCGAGTCGGGCATGGAGCTCTCCGGTGCGTTCGCCCGCGGCGTCCAGCGCCAGGGACTCAACGTGATCGACCTGGGCCTCGCCTCGACCGATCTGCTGTACTTCGCCGCGGGCTACCTCGATGCCCCCGGGGCGATGTTCACCGCCTCGCACAACCCTGCCGCCTACAACGGCATCAAGTTCTGCCGATCCGGCGCCCGCCCGGTCGGTGAGGACACGGGTCTGGACAGGATCCGGCACGACGCCGCACGGGAGCTTTCCCCGGCGCCGACCGAGGCCGGATCGATCTCGTCCCGGGAGCTGCTCGACGACTTCGCGGACCACGTGCGGTCGTTCCTCGCCGATCCGGCTGCGCTCAGGCCGCTGAAGATCGTCGCGGACACCGCGAACGGCATGGGTGGGCTGATCGTGCCGGCGGTGTTCGACCCGTTGCCCGTGAGCGTCGAGATCATGTACGCCGAGCTCGACGGCACCTTCCCGAACCACCCGGCCGACCCGATCCAGACCGAGAACCAGGCCGACCTGCGCAAACGGGTGGTCGAGACCGGCGCCGACCTCGGGTTGGCGTTCGACGGCGACGCCGACCGGGTGTTCGTGGTCGACGAGAAGGGCGAACCGATGTCGGGGTCGACGACCACCGCGCTGGTCGCGTCGATGATGCTCGAGCGTGAGCCCGGCGCGACGATCCTGCACAACCTGATCTGCTCGCGTGCGGTGCCCGAACTGATCACCGAAGGTGGCGGCACGCCGGTGCGGACCCGGGTCGGGCATTCCTTCGTCAAGGCCGTGATGGCCGAGACCGGCGCGATCTTCGGCGGCGAGCATTCGGCGCACTACTACTTCCGTGAGAACTTCCGGGCCGACTCGGGGATCATCGCGGCGATGCACGTGCTCGACTACGTCTCGGCCCACGACGAGCCGCTGTCGGAGCTGCGCAAGCGCTTCGAACGCTACGCCGCGTCGGGTGAGATCAACACGACCGTTGCCGACCCGTCGGCGGTGATCGACGAAGTCGCCCGCCGTTACGAGGATCGTCCCCAGGACCGGCTCGACGGGTTGACCGTCGATTGCGGCGACTGGTGGTTCAATCTGCGACCCTCCAACACCGAGCCGCTCCTGCGGCTCAACCTCGAGGCCCCGACGGCGGCCGATGTCGCCCGTCACGTCGACGAGGTCCGGGCCGCCATGACCGGACCGGCGACCGCCGACGCCTGACCGCTGCAAGACGAACGAACCGGAGATTCGAAATGGCCCTCGACACCGCACTGCTCGACATTCTCGTCTGCCCAGAAGACAAAGCTCCGCTGTGGTATTTCGGCGATGAGGGTTTCTTGTACAACCCACGCCTGCAACGCCGCTACGAGATCCGTGACGACATTCCGGTGCTGCTGGTCTCCGAGGCCACCCAGGTCGACGACGCCGAGGCGGCCGAACTGGCGAAGCGGTTCGACGCAGGCGGGATCCGCACCACCGGCGAAGGCTGAGGGCGGGTCGTGACGACCGGTCCGTTCGACGCGTCCCGGCCCGACGGTGGCGACCTCCGTGGTGCCCTGGAGCTGCTACCCCAGCGGCTCAGCCTGCTGGCCACCCGTGAGCTGGAGGGCCTGGGGCTCCCCGCCACCGATCTGGTCACCGGGGTGGTGGTGTGCGCGGCCGGAGACGACGCACTCGACGCCGACCAGGCGGTCGCGATGGTCTCGACCGAGGCGACGGTACCGGTGGTCGTGCACCGGGGTGGTCGCCTGCCGGGGTGGGTCGGGCCGACCACGCTCGTCGTGGTCGTGGCGTTGACCCGGGTCGACGACCGCAGCCGGCACGTGCTCGAAGCCGCCCGTACCGCGGGCGCCGACGTGGTCGTCGTCACCGCGGATGCCGGCTTTGCCGGAGACGCCGTGGTGGCGGGCGCGCGGGTCTTCGCGCTCGAACGGGCCGATGTGGCCCCGCGGGTACTGCCGGGGATCGTGCTCGTGCCGGTACTGGCGATCTTCGAGGCGGTCGGGTTGTTCCCCGGCGCCGGTGGGATCATGGCCGGTGCGCTCGCTCAGGTCGCGCTCGCCACGTCGGCGTGCGCCGCGGAACCCGAGGGTCGCAACCGGCCCGAATCAGCGGCGCTGGCGCGTCGCATCGACCGGACCCTGCCACTGGTCTACGGCGCCGACGGTGTGGGGGGCGCGGCGGCGAGATGGTGGAAGTCCGCGGTGAACCAGTCCGCCAAACTCGCGGCGTTCGCCGACGGGGTGCCGTCGATGGCCTACAGCGAGTTGGCGATGTTCGGCCAGGCCGGTGATCTGACCCGACAGGTGTTCACGATGGTGCTGTTGCGTGCGCCGGCCGACGTCGAAGGATCCCTCGCTGCCGGCCAGCTCGACCGTTTCGACGAGCTGTTCGGCGAGGTCGTGAACGACGTGCTCACGGTGACCACCGAGGCCCGGAGTCTGGCGGCGTACTTCGATCTGGCGGTCAGAGGTCAGTGGGTCGGGGTGGAGCTGGCGAACCTCGCGGGGGTCGACCCCTCTGCGGTGTCGATCCTGAACGAGTTCTGGGCGGCCCCGTCGAACTGAGTCGTCCCGATCCCCGCTCGCCGGTGGCGCCCTAGGGGAAGGTGGCGTCGATGCCGAGGCGGCCGAGGATGCTCTTGCCGACGAACTGCGCGCTCCGGCCCCGGTAGTGCACCCCGTCGGGTCGCAGCGTCGAACCGTCGGCGGTCTCGGACCGACACGACCGGTCGTCGACGCAGAACTGCTCGGCGAGATCGACGAGCACCAGCGGAGTCCGAGCCGTCCGGGCGGCGTCGCGCAGTGCATCGTTCCAACAGAGGTTCGCGTCGACATAGGCCCGATACGCGGCCTCGGAGCGTCCCCGCCGGTCCTGGGTGAGCGCCGTGGTCACGGCCAGGGTCGCGCCGTCACGCTCGAACCCTCGGCCGAGTTCGTGGATGCGCGTGACGATCCAGTCGTGGTACGTGGCCGAACACGGTCGCACCCAGCGCCCGTCGTGCCGGTACTCGACGGCCGCACTTCCGGCCGTGACGAACAGCACGTGATCGGCACCGAAGTCACGGGCCGCGCCGGTCCAGCCCTGATCGCAGTGGGTGGCGAACGCGCCGCTGACCGTTCCGTCCTGATAGCGGATGAGGTCGGTGGGAGGCTCGCTGCAGGCGGGGACCGCCCGGTTGAGCACCGTCGGTTGTGGGTCGGCGCGCAGGCGGGTGAGACCCTCCCGGGTCAGCAGGTCGGCGACCGAATCGCCGATGACCATGATGCGGGGGCCGTCGGCAGCGGGAGCGATGGTGCGAACCGGGCCGTCGGCGACGGGCGCGGACAGCGGCCGGTAGCCGACCGTCCCGGCGATCAGCATGACGGCGACGGTGGCGAACCCCAGGGCCGGGGCGCCGATGCTCACGCGGCGGGGCCAGCGTCTCCGGTGTCGGATGGGTTGCTCGATCGCGAAGTAGGAGATCGTCGCGATGGCGAGGGTCACGGCGATCTGGAGGCCGATCAGGGGAAGGTCCGACAGGCCGGTCCGTCGGGTGTCGAGCCACACGATGACCGGCCAGTGGTACAAGTAGACGCCGTAGGAGATCAGGCCCAGCCAACGCAGGGGCGTCCAGGCGAGCGCCCGAGCCAGAGGCCCGCGTCGCGGGTGGGCGACGGTGGCGATGACGACGGCTGCAGCGAGCGAACATGCGGCCAGGCCGCCGTGTCGCAGCAGCGGCGATCCCTCGGCGAGTCGTGTCCAGGCCAGGGCCAGGACGAGGGCCGAGATCAGGCCGCCCGCTTCGAGTACCTGGCGTGGCCGCCCTTCCGGGACGGTGCCGAACCGGGCGACCGCGGCGGCGAGCGCGGCGCCGGCCAGGATCGCGAACGCCCGGGTGTCGGTGCCGAAGTAGACGCGGTTCCAGTCGCTGGAGCGACCCAGCCACGCACAGGCGCCCAACGCCGCGGCCCCGAGCAGCGACGACACGACGAGCACGGCGGTGGCGAACGCGTGCTCAGAACGGAACCGGCGACGGACCAGTACGGTCAGGGCGGCGAAGACCAGCGGCCAGACGAGATAGAACTGTTCCTCGATCGCGAGGCTCCAGGTGTGGTTCAGCGGCGACGGTGCAGAGAACAGCGACCAGTAGCTGACCTGGGTGAACACTTCGCGCCAGTTCGCGACGTACAGCATCGTCGCGACGCCATCCCAACGGATGCGATGCAGCTCCGAGGGGAGCGCGGCGAATCGTGCATAGGCGGCGACGCCGACGAGCATCACGGCGAGGGCGGGGAGCAGACGACGCGCCCGCCGCCCCCAGAAGGCGACCAGGCCGATGCGGTCGCTGGCTGCCTGCTCGGTCAGCAGCAGTGAGGTGATCAGGAACCCCGACAACACGAAGAACAGGTCCACGCCCAGATAGCCGCCTTCGAGGTGTCCGACGTGGAAGGCGACGACCGCCGCGACGGCGAGGCCTCGCAGCCCGTCGAGAGCGGGCACATAGGTGATCCTGGGCGCGGCCGGCGCGACGACGTCCGAGGCTTGGTGGCTCGGGGAGTGCCCCAGGGCGGTCACCCGACCAGAGCGTAGCGCCACCGGCCGAAACGACTGCTTCCCTCCGGCTCCCGGGCACGGCGGGCACGGCCGCTGCGACGCATACCCCGGGAGGCGGATCGTCGAGGGGGCCGGTTCCGCGCCCGCCGACGTCCCGGCCGGGTACGACTAGTCGGCGGGTGGCGAAGCGGCGAGCGTCGCGCCGATTCCCAGGTGCTCGAGGACGACCTTGCCGACGATCTGCGCCGCCCGGCCGCGGAAGTGTGACCCGTCCTCCCGGTGGATCGACCCGTCGGGAGTGTCCCAGCGGCACGACCGGTCCTCGACACAGAACCGTTCGGCGAGATCGACGAGTTCGATCGGCGCCTTCGAGGTCCGGGCGGCGTCGCGGAGTGCATCGTCCCAGCAGGCGTTCGCGTCGAGGTACGCCTCGTACGCGGCGTCGCTTCGGCCGCGTCGATCCTGGGGGACCGTGGTGGCCACCACCAACGTCGCGCCGTCACGTCCGAAGCGGCGGGCGAGACCGTGGAGCCGGTCGGCGACCCAGGAGGAGAATGCCACAGAGCACGGTCGTACCCAGTCACTGCCGTGCCGGTATTCGATGGCCGACGCTCCGACGGTGGTGAAGACCACGTAGTCGGGGTCGAAGTCTCGGGAGGCGCCGGTCCAGCCCTGGTCGCAATGGTCGGTGAACGCGTCGCTGACCGTGCCGTCGGGGTAGCGGAGCAGGCTCGTCGGTGGCTCGCTGCAACCGGGGACGGCCACGTCCAGCACCGTCGGTTGCGGTTCGGCGCGCAGGCGCGTGATCCCCTCGGAGGCCACGAAGTCGGCGACCGAATCGCCGATGACCATGATGCGGGCACCATCGGGCGCTGGTGCCACGGTGCTCGACGGGCCGTCGACGACGGGCGCGGACAGCGGCCGGTACCCGACCGTTCCAGCGGCCATGAGGATGGCGACCGAGGCGAACCCCAGGGTCGGCACGGTCGCGCTGAGGTGACGCGGCCACCGCCGCCCGTGACGGATTGGCTGTTCGACCACGAGGTACGACACGGTGGCGACGACCAGTGTGACGCCGATCTGCACGGCGATCAGCGCCAGGCCGTCCAGATGGATCCGATCGGTGTCGAGCCAGACGATGATCGGCCAGTGGTACAGGTACACCCCATAGGAGATCAGGCCCAGTCGGCGCAGGGGCGTCCACCGCAGCAGCGACGCCAGCGGGCCCGGGCGGGGTTGGGTCACCGCCGCGACGACGACGGCCGCGGCGAGCGAACACAGGGCGAGCCCGCCGTGCTGCAGCAGCGGTGAGGCGCCCGGCAGGGTGAACCAGGCGATGGCGAGGCCGATCGCCGAGAGCAGGCCGGCGCCTTCGAGAAGTTCGCGGCGGGGACCTCCGGGGACGCGCCCGAAACGTGCGCTCGCCGCGGCGACCGCCGCCCCGACCAGAATGGCGAACGCCCGCGTGTCGGTACCGAAGTACACGCGGTTCCACCCGGAGGAGTGCACCAGCGTCGAGGAGGCGACGAGTGACGCGGCCCCGAGGCCGAGTGACGTGAGGAGTGCCGCGGTGGCGAGGCGTCGCCGCGACGGTCGGCGGCGGCGGACCCAAGCGAGCAGCACGACGAACACAAGCGGCCAGACGAGGTAGAACTGTTCTTCGATCGCGAGGCTCCAGGTGTGGTTCAGCGGAGAGGGGGCGCTGAACATCGCCCAGTAGTCGGCGTGGGCGGACACCTCCCGCCAGTTCGCGACGTACAGCATCGTCGCGACGCCGTCCCAGCGAATGCGGTGGAGTTCTGACGGTGCGGCGGCGAACCGTGCATACGCGGCGACACCGAGCAGCATGAGAGCCAGTGCGGGGAGCAGGCGACGGGCCCGTCGCGCCCAGAACCGGACCAGTCCGATCTGTCCGGTTGCCACGCCCTCGGCGAGCAGCAGTGAGGTGATCAGGAACCCCGAGAGCACGAAGAACAGGTCGACGCCCAGATAGCCGCCTTCGAGGTGCCCGACGTGGAAGGCGACGACCGCGGCGACGGCGAGGCCTCGGAGTCCGTCGAGCGCGGGGACGTACGTGAGCCGGGGCGCGTTCCCGACGGTGGTGCCGCCGTCGGGAACGCGCTGGTCCCCAGCCGATCCTGCGGTGGCCGTCTCGCCGGTTGCGGCGATGGTCGTGCCTGCGATGGGTCGCCGCCTCGATTGCCCCCGGATCCTCACCGGGTCAGAGCGTACTGGCGGACCCCGACCGACTTGGAGCGAACTGCCGGCATGACCGCCTCGTCCCTCCAAGTTCGGGGTGATGCGGGCGGCCCTCGGTGTGATCCCCCGGACATGTCTCCGTGTCACCTGCGGGGCGGCGCCTCGTGGGACCCGGCCCGGCAGTCGGACATCGACGAGGTGTTCGATGATGGTGAAGTCATCGACGTCGTGGGTCGACTGTGGCACCTTCTCGGCGTTGGCGTTGGCGTTGGCGTTGGCGTTGGCGTTGGCGTTGGCGTTGGCGTTG
>JBDZUV010000125.1:0-9069 GCA_040255345.1 Actinomycetota bacterium
GGAACCTCGCGGACGCCCTCCGGTGGAGCCTCGAACCGGCCTACGCCCCGACCTGCAGGAGTGAGCTCGCACGGCGGGAGACCAGGACCTCGTGTGCCGCCTGGAGTGATTCCGGGAGTCGCCGGAGCTGCGCCGCGTGCAGCGTGGGCACCTTGCGCCGCACCTCGACATCGGGGCCGACGAACCGGGCGACCCGAAAGACGACGCACCGGTGCAACGCCCGGATGAAGGGCGAGTTCCGGCTCTTCGGCGGGCCGAGACCGAGTGATCGCGCGGTGTCGACGATCGGGAGTCGGTACCCGTCGGGGGAGTGTTCCAGACCGTTCGCCAACCGTCGGAGCAGGACCGTGCTCGAAGGCCCCAGAATGCCGAGCCAGAACAGATCGACGTAGCTGGAGCGCACGTCGTGACCGTGTTCGGCGAGGTAGTCGTCGCTCCAGGCCCGGACGGCGATGGAGCCGTCGAGTGGCGCCGGGAGCCTGCCGACCTCGATATGGCCCGGGCGCGGGTGCGCTCCGGGCCGCGGTGGGATCGGCGCCGGAGGCGGGACGGTGCGGGTGACGGACATTGGTCCTCCTCGCAGGCGGGGACCCGGGCATGCGTCCCGGGCGGCCCGACTGCATCGTGAGCGCTGGTGATCCGGTCTGTTCCCCGACCGTTCAGATCTCAAACCCCCACCGCCCCCGACCCGCTCCGGTGTGACCGACGCGCTTGTGTCGAATCCTGACCAAACCGATAGGGTTTCGGGTACCCGGCATGGCAGTCGACCATCGCCGGGCGACACCAGGCACCGCACCGAGTACGAGGCGTTCATCCATGGCCAGTTTCCGAGAGCTGTTGCAAGCGACCAAGGCCCAGGTCACCGAGGTCACCACCGACGAGACCGACGAGTTGCGCAAGCAGCCCGACGCCGTGGTCCTCGACGTGCGCGAGCCCTCCGAGTACGAACAGGGTGCCATCCCGGGGGCGATCCACATCCCCCGTGGCCAACTCGAAGGGTCGATCGAGAGCAAGATCCCCGACCATTCGGCCAAGATCCTCGTCCACTGCGCGAGCGGGGTCCGCTCGGTGTTCGCCGCGAAGACCCTCGGCGAGCTGGGCTACACCGACGTCGCCTCGGTCGCCGGTGGATTCAACCAGTGGAAGGACGAGGGGCGTGAGTGGACCACGCCGCGCAACCTCACCCCCGAACAGCGGAACCGTTACCAGCGCCACCTGCTGATGCCCGAGGTCGATGTCGAAGGCCAGCTCAAGTTGCTCGACGCCAAGGTGCTCCTGCTCGGAGCGGGCGGCCTGGGCTCACCAGCCGCCTACTACCTGGCCGCCGCCGGGGTGGGCACGATCGGCATCATCGACATGGACGTCGTCGACGAGTCGAACCTGCAGCGCCAGATCCTGCACAACCTCGACCGCATCGGTGACCGGAAGGTCGACTCGGCCAAGAAGACCATCACCGCGCTGAACCCCGACGTCGACGTGGTCACCTTCGACACCCGGCTGGGTGCCGACAACGTGATGGACATCCTCGCCGGCTTCGACATCATCGTCGACGGACTCGACAACTTCCCGACGCGGTATCTGGTCAACGACGCCTCGGTGAAGCTCGGGATCCCGGTGGTCCACGGCTCGATCTTCCGCTTCGAAGGCATGCTGACCGTGTTCGACCCGCGGCGCGGACCGACCTACCGCGACTTCGTGCCCGAACCCCCACCCGCCGAGCTGGCGCCGTCGTGCTCCGAGGCGGGCGTGCTCGGGGTGCTGCCCGGCATCATCGGCGTGCTCCAGGCGATCGAGACCGTCAAGTTGATTCTCGGCCTCGGTGACCCGCTCATCGGTCGGATGCTGCAGTACGACTCGCTCGAGGCGAGCTTCCGCGAGTACAAGATCAGGGTCGATCCGACGAACGAGATCACCTACGAGAACCGCGACCGCATCCAGATCTCCGAGATGGTCGGGCTCTGCCAACCCGAACCCCTGGAAGCCCCTGCGGCCTGAGACGGTCTGAGCAGAGACCGCCGGCCGACCCCACCCGGGTTCCGGCCATCGGAGCAGCGCGCCTCGGGTCAGGGTGCCTCGTGTACAGTGACCCCACCGTGCCCCCGACCACGAAAAGTGCCGGTCGCGGCCTGCGTCGCTGGCTACCGCTGGTGGTCGGGGCGGCGCTGACGATCCTGTGCGCGGTCTTCATCGTCCGCCTGCTGCTCGACGACTGGGCGCAGGTCTCGGACCTGGTCACGAACGCGTCGTGGGAGTGGCTGGTCGCCGCGCTCGTCTGCGCGGCCGTGGGCATGTCGGTCATCGCCCTGACCTGGGCCGATGCCCTGAGGGTGATGGGCGGGCACATGCGACGCAGCCAGGCGCTGGCCTGGTACTACGTGGGCGAGATCGCCAAGTACCTTCCCGGTTCGATCTGGGCAGCGGTCGGTCGGGGCGAGATCGCCCGGCGACGCGGGGTCCCGGCTCCCCAGGCCTACCCGAGTGTGTTCCTGTCGTTGATCGCGCTGTATCTCGCCGCGGCACTCACTGCCGCGGTGCTGTTCCCCTTCGACCTCGCCGATTCGCGGGACGCCGGCCCGGCGCTGCTGTTGTTGCTGCTGGTGCCGATCGGGCTGGTGGCGCTGCACCCCAAGGTGCTCGGTACGGTCATCGAGTTCGCCGAACGGGTCTCGAAACGGTCGATTCCGGTCAGGATTCCCGCCTGGCGGGGGTCGGTGCTGCTCGTGGTCCGCTACGTGCCGGCCTGGGTGGGCATCGCGTTGGCGACCTGGGCGGTGGCCGTCGCGCTGCCCGGGGTCGACGCCCCGCTCTTGCGGCTGTCGTTGGCGACGGTGTTGTCGTGGACGGCCGGCTTCCTCACGCCGACGCCGGGCGGTGCGGGCGTGCGTGAAGCGGTGTTCATCGCCGTGTCCGGGCTGGCGAGTGGCCCCGCGGTCGCCGTCGCGGTCACCGCCCGGATCATCTTCGTGCTGGTCGACGTGGGGGGTGCGTTGATCGGGCTTCCCTTCACCGGTCGTAAGGCCCGCGCGGTGGATTCGGTAGGATCTCCGGCAACCGGACCAGTTCCGATCGTCGTCGACGAGGAAGGTTGAGCAGTGGGTATGGCGCTGTCGGTTCTGATGCCGGCCTACAACGAGCGCGACAATCTCGAGGAGTTGATCCCCGAGACGCTCACGATGCTGGATTCGATTTCGGGTCAGACCGAGTTGGTCATCGTCGACGACGGTTCGACCGACGGTACCGCGGCGTTCATGGCGAGAATCCACGATCCGCGGGTGCATCACGTGCGGCTCCGTCGCAATGCCGGCAAGTCGGCGGCACTGAGTGCAGGGCTGGCCCGGGTGTCCGGCGACATCGTGGTTCTCATGGATGCCGACGGGCAGGACGACCCCACCGAGGTGCCCCGCCTGGTGCAGCTTCTCGACGAGCGGGACCTCGACCTGATCACCGGGTCGCGTGCCCAGAACCGTCACGATCGCTTCGTCAAGCGGAACACCTCGAAGATCTACAACCGGACCACCGCGATGGTGTCGGGGGTGGACCTGCGTGACTTCAACAGCGGCTTCAAGGTCATGCGCAACGAGCTGGCCAAGTCGCTGGAGATGTACGGCGAACTGCACCGCTACATCCCGGTGCTGGCCCACTGGAGCGGGTTCGCGGTCGGCGAGGAACCGATCGCCCACCACGAACGGCGCCATGGGGAGACCAAGTTCGGTCGGGCCAGGTTCTGGCGGGGATTCCTCGACCTGATCACGGTCAAGTTCCTCACCACCTACACCGCGCGGCCCTTCCACCTCTTCGGCAGCGCCGGCATCATCATGGGATTCCTCGGGAGCGCGCTGCTGGTGTGGATGGGCGTCATCTGGCTCGCCGGTGACCGGGTCGGCAACCGGCCGGCACTGCTGATCGGCGTGTTCCTCGTCGTCATCGCGATCCAGATGATCTCGATGGGCCTGATCGCCGAGTTGGTCGTGAACATGCGACGGCGCCGCAATCTGGACGCGACCATCGCGGAGGAAGACGTATGAACGCCCGACCGACGGCGACCCCGGCTGCTGCCCCGATCGGCCTGGCGCCGGGCGCGCCCGAGGAGGCGGCCGGTCAGGATGCGAAGAAGTACGCGTCGACCAATCCGGTCGTCGGCCGCCTGCTGGAACGGTGGACCGGCCTGCTGCGCGACACGATCGGGGAGATCGCCGACGACGACGTGGTGGTCGACGTCGGCGTCGGCGAAGGCCTGTGCCTGGAGCGCTTTCTGCCCAGTGACCACGCGGCGCTCGGCGTCGAGTACCGCCACGACAAGGCGCTGGTCGCCAAGTCGCGCATCGGCGGGCTGGCTCCGGTGGTCGCCGACGCCGGCATGGTTCCGGTCGCGAGCGCGTCGGCGGATCTGGTCACCTGTATCGAAGTGCTCGAGCATCTGATCACCGACGACCCGGCCGTGGCCGAACTGGCACGGATCTGCCGGGGACGTTGCGTCGTGTCGGTGCCCTGGGAACCCTGGTTCCGTCTGGGCAACCTGGGTCGCGGCAAGAACATCAGCCGCTTCGGCAACGACCCCGAACACGTGCAGTTCTTCACCCCGTCGCGCCTGCACGCATTGCTGTCGCAGTCGTTCGCCGAGGTGCGCGTCGTGAAGGCGTTCCCCTGGTTGATCGCCGAGGCGCGCGGCACCCGGGTCTGAGACCGTGGCTACCCGCCCGCTTCCTTCCGGCGTCGGGTCCAATGGACCGTCGCCCGGATGGCCGCCGCGGCCAGCGCCTCGCCGACGACGGTGACCACCCGCTGAGCGAGGCTCGCCGTCAGGACGTCCGCCGTGCTCGCCATCGGCACGACGGCGACGAGGATCGCTTCTCGGACGCCGATGCCCGACGGGAGCGGCAACGCGAGGAAGCCGATCGTCCAGGCGAGTACGTAGGCACCGATGATCGCGGCGATCGGCACCGAGGCGTCCGAGGCGCGCAGGAGCAGCACGAACGACGTCGCCTGCAGCGTGTGGTTCGCCACCGACCACGCGAAGCAGCGATTCAACGTGGACTGGGCGGGCAGCTCCAGGGGAACCGTGAAGCGACGCGTCAGACGCCTGGCGTGGCGCAGCGCGAACTGCAGGGTTCCCCGGTAGATGAGGAGCGCGCCGGCGCCGGCGGCAGCGGCGCCCACGAGCCGTACCCAGAGGTCGACGTCGCCGGCCACGACGAGGACGGCACCGAGAGCGAACCCGGCAGACACGGTCGCGACCGCCTGCAGCACGAACGCGAACGTCGCCGAGGCCAGTGGCGTGGAGGCGGAGGTGGTCAACGCGACCTGGCTCGCCGCCTGGACGAAGCCGCCGGCCGGCAGGTACTTCACGAGTTGCGAGTCGTAGAAGGCCTTCATGACGTGCGCACGATCGGCGTCCGGCCCGACGAGTTCCGACCAGCACCGTGCCGAGCACCACAGGCCCGTTCGCACGGCCACCAGTGCGACGAGCAAGGTCGGCAACCCCGGGAGTTGCACGCCGCCGGTGTCTGCTGCCGCTTCGCGGATGGCGATCACCAGGCCGATCACGCCCAGCACGAGAATGCCCGGTTTGACGAGGCGTCGGATGGTGCCGCCCCGGACTGTCGGGATGTCGGTCACCGTCGCAGCGACTGGGCGGGGCCCACCCGACCCGTCGCCCGACCGGTGGTCAGGGCAACAGGTGGAAACGTCGGGGTCATGAGAGCTTCTCCAGTCGCCGGATCAGCGGTTCGGTGAGCGCGGCAGGCGTGAAGTCACGAAGTGCGAGACTACTGGCCCGGCTCTGCATCGACCGGACGCGGGCGGCGTCCCGAGCCAGGTCGCGCAGCACCTCGGCAAGGGCGACCGGGTCTCCGGGCGGTACGAACAGCGCCGCCGAGCCGAGGATCCGCCGCTGCGGCGGCGTGTCGGAGGTGACGACGACACAACCGGCCATCGCTCCTTGGTACACCTTGTTGGGCACGACCCTGAGGGCCTTCGGTGTCGTCCCGAAGATTCCCAGGCACACGTCGTGTCGGGCGACGGCCCGTTGGAGGTCCTCCTCGGAAAGCCAGTCGATCCAGGTCACCGCCGGGTTGTCCGCGGCCGCTCGTCGGGTCGCGTCGTGGTCCTGGCCGGAACCGATCATCGTCCAACGGATCGGCGCATCCGGGACCATGCCGATCGCTTCGCCGATGACCGCTGTGCCCTGCAGCGGGGTGAACAGTCCGAAGAACGCGACGCTCAGCGGTTGCGACGCATCGGCCGGTCCGTCGCCCGCCACGTCGGATGCGGCGACAGAGCGGCGCGCGGCCGCCCAGTCCCGGGTGGCGCCCACGGGTACGACCAGGCATCGTGTGGCCCACCGCGAGGGAACGAGGTCACGCTGTTCGTCGGTGTCGACGAGCACGAGATCCGCGCGCCGCAGCGCGAGGTGGTCGACGAGTCTGAGAACCCTGCTCAGGCCGCCTGAACGGCCGAGGCCACGATCACGTACGGTTCCCTCGAGGGACACGAGGTGGTCGAGTACCACGACCGCCTTGGGGTACCGTAGCCGTGCCAGGTGCACGTCGAAATGCCCGAGGTAACCGACCACGACGACGTCCGGACGGTAGATGCGGCTCTTCCACAACAATCTGACCCAGCATGCGGCCATGCGCCACAGCAGGAGGGGAGCACGCCACGGCTCGGCCGCGACCGACACCCTCGCCGCCGTGTCGAACTCGAGGGGCACGTTGCAGACCCCCACCTCACCGAGGTGCCTCGTGAGCCCTTCGCGGAGCACCCGCACTCTCGGATGCTTCGACTCGTCGAACGTACCGAAGAACAGGACACGCATGGATGGAGGGCGATTTCGACGAGGCGACCGGGTCGCGGAGAGTGTAGTGAGCCCTCGACGGTCCACGGGCACACCGTCTCGGGAACTTCGCCTGATTTCGCATGATGACCACGTACGGAGCCGATGAAGGTCATCATCCAGATCCCGTGTCTGAACGAGGAAGACCAGTTGCCGGTCACCCTCGCCGCGCTGCCGCGACACCTTGACGGCGTCGACGTGGTCGAATGGTTGATCATCGACGACGGGTCGACCGATCGCACCGTCGAGGTGGCCCGGGCCCATGGGGTCGACCACATCGTGCGTTTCACCCGGAACCGGGGTCTGGCCGACGCCTTCCAGGCGGGTCTCGACGCGGCGCTGAAACTCGGCGCCGACATCGTCGTGAACACCGACGCCGACAACCAGTACTCCGCCGATTCGATCCCGGATCTGATCGCGCCGATCCTCGCCGGTGAGGCCGACATGGTCGTCGGCGACCGTGACACCTCGAGCATCGACCACTTCTCGACCTTCAAGAAGTTCCTGCAACGCATGGGCAGCGGAGTGGTGCGGCGGGCGTCGGGTACGACGGTTCCCGATGCCACGTCGGGGTTCCGGGCGTACGACCGCGACGCCGCGATCGGGCTGACCGTGGTGTCGCGCTACACCTACACCCTCGAGTCGATCATCCAGGCCGGCAAGAGTTCGATGGCGATCGACAGCGTGCCGGTGAAGACCAACGACAAGACCCGTGAGTCACGGTTGTTCGGGTCGATGGGTGCCTACGTGCGCACGAATGCGGTCGGCATCTTCAGGATCTACACCGGTTACGAGCCGCTGTTCGTGTTCAGCCTCGTGGCCTCGGCGTTGCTCGTGTGCTCGCTGTTCGCCTGGTCGCCCTTCCTGTGGGACTGGCTCGTCCATGGCGACCGCAGCGGCCATCTGCAATCGGTCGTGCTGGGCGGGGTGCTGTTGGTCGCGGCCGTCCAGGTGTTCGCGCTGGGCGTGATCGCCGACCTCATCGCCGCGCACCGGGCGGTCACCCAGCGGGCACTGGAGCGGGTCCGGCGGGTCGAACTGCACCTGGGAATCGGACCGACCGGCTATGAGGCGGTCGCCGGGGTCGACGGGCCCGGTCAGCCGACGTCGACGAGAAACAGCGGCACGACCCCGTCGTCGGACTGAGCGATTCGACGGTCCGGGACGATGCGGGCCGGAGCGTGGGTCACCGAGCCTTCGGGCCCGGTGAGGGGCGGCCCGGGGACGGGGACGGCGTCGACGCCGACCCCGACCAGACCGGCGGGCGAGGTCGAAAGGATCAGCAGCCGCCGTCCTTCGGCCCGCCACTGCAGCGCGAGCGTCCGGATCTCACCGGGGGTGACCGAGCCGATGGCACCCGCGACCGGGATGTCGCACCAGGCCTGGAGTGCGGTCGGGATCGTGTAGCCGAGTGCCTGAGCGGGGGTCACGAGGATCGCGCTGGGTTCCTCGTGGGCGATGGCACAGATCTGGTTGAAGCGCACGGCCAGGGACCGCCCGGGAGCGGTGTCCGCGAGTCTGCCGGTGACGCGTAGCGGGGCGATGAGCAACAGGATCCCGAGTGCCCCGGCCCCGACGGCGGACCAGGGGGGTCGGCGACGGCCGAAACTCTCCAATGCGACGCCGGCCGCGAGCAGCAACAGGGGGATGCTGACCGCGACGAACCGGCGCATCGCCCAGGGTTGATCGGGCGTGATCGAGGGGGAGTAGAGGTACAGCAGCGTGGTGGCGAATCCGACCCCCGCCGCGGGGAGCCACAGCCGGTCGTGGCTGAACAAGCCACGACCGGTCATCCAGATCAGCGCTGCGAAGCCCACGGCGACGAGCAGCGGACCCAGATACCACTCCAACCAGAGGTACGACAGCGTCTTCGCCCACGGCAACACCTCGGCGACGCCGAGCGGGCCGTCCATCGCGTGTTCGAGACCGGCGAAGTCGGGGCGCACGAATCGTGCCCAGACCAGGAACGCGACCACCGCGGTGGCGATCCCCGCGAACGCCCATCGCACCACGGGTCGCGGGGTCTCCCCGGTGGGCGAAGGGCGGAACAGGTACCGTCCGGCGCATGACCCGACCACGGTCGAGGCGATGATCCCGGAGACCATCATGGCGATGCGCGGTCCGAGATTCGAGTCGTAGTAGGCGCGTGAGAAGGCCCAGACGTCATAGGTCCCGAGCGAGGCGGTGAGCACCATCGCGCCGAAGGCCGCGACCGATCCGGCTGCACGGGGCGCGTC
>JBDZUV010000126.1:0-8936 GCA_040255345.1 Actinomycetota bacterium
AGTCGGGTTCAGACCGACCCAGCACAATGCCGA
This sequence comes from Actinomycetota bacterium, assembly GCA_040255345.1. Taxonomy (GTDB): domain Bacteria; phylum Actinomycetota; class Acidimicrobiia; order Acidimicrobiales; family Iamiaceae; genus JAFDWI01. The sequence goes on from JBDZUV010000126.1 coordinate 34, forward strand.
CCCGTCATCCCACCGGCGCTCATACCACCTGCTCGCCCCACCGACATATGGCATACATGTTTGCTACGAAAACTGCGAAAACAAGTATGCCATATCCATCCAGACGGTGTGACCGGGCGGTCGGTGTCAGAGCAGCTAGTGGTCGCCCAAGCGGACCAGACTCCTCACCGGACGTACCATGCACTGGGCCACGAGCACGACCCCGCCCCGCTCACCGATCGCCTCGTCGGTGATCGCGGCATATTCGGGCAGCCCCACTGCGGGGTCGGCGCCCGGGAAGTCGACGGGGACCGCGGTGTGCCCGCGGGCAGCGAGTTCGGCTGCGGTTTCCCGCCAGTAGACCTCACCGGCCCCACCGGCGCCCGGGAGCAGAACGAACGTCGCTCCCATGTCGATCCCCTCACACGATCGGCACGCGGCCTGGGGCGACGGGCATGGTGGGCAGGCCCGAGCTGCCCGCGGGCACCATCACGAACCCGCGACGGCGGCTTCGATGGCGGCGACGTCGATCTTGCGCATCTGCATCATCGCCTCGAAGGCACGTTTCGCGGCGGCCCGGTCGGTGTCGGCGATCGCGTCGAGCAGCACCCGCGGGGTGATCTGCCACGACACGCCCCACCGGTCTTTGCACCAGCCACAGACGCTCTCGCTGCCGCCGTTGTCGACGATCGCGTTCCACAGCCGGTCGGTCTCGGCCTGATCTTCGGTCGCGATCTGAAACGAGAACGCCTCGGACTGGGTGAACTCGGACCCGCCGTTCAACCCGACACACGGGATGCCACACACCGTGAAGTCCACCGTCAGGATGTCGCCTTCCTTCCCGGAGGGGTTGTCGCCGGGCGCGCGCACGACGGCGCCGACCGCACTGTCGGGAAACGTCTCGGCATAGAACTGCGCCGCGTCGAGGGCGCCTCCCTGGTACCACAGACAGATCGTATTCTTGTTGGTCATGGGGCTGGTTCCTTCGTGGGGGAGCAGGTCGGTCACCAGCTCTGACGGATCTGCCGCCCCGGAATCATCGCGCTCTTCCGAGCGGACGGCAGGCCGACCGGAAGACGCTCGACGCCCATCGTGAACCCATGTGCGGCCTGAGTCCGGCGGGACGCGCAGCTTCGCGCGGACGATGCAATTCGGCCGATCGCGGGCAGTTCAGGTGTCGTCGGGGCGGTGGCAGACGACCTCGACGTTGTTGCCGTCGGGGTCGCGGACGGACGCCGAAATAGTTCGGTGGGTAGATCGGCCACTCTCGGGGCCCGTGCAGGATCTCGGCGCCGGCCGCGACCGCGGCCTCATGACAGAGGTTCTCGTACCCGTCGAGCCCTCATCGAAGGACCTGACCGGGTCGGCGTGAGTCTCAGAGCAGTTCGTAGTCGTCGAGGTCGACCGTGCGGGTCTGTTGCCAGTACTCCAGCAGCGAGAACGGCCAGTTCTGGGCGGTGCGCCCGGTGCGGTTCTTGTACCAGGAGTTCACCGACGACACGCCCCACGCCATCTTCAGGTTCTCGGCGTCGACGCGGGCGTTGTAGGCCTCGTGCACCTCGACCTTGGGGTCGATCGCCCGCACGCCGTGGGCGAGCACCTCACGGATGCACGCCACCAGGTAGGTCACCTCACATTCCGAGAAGTACACGATGCTGCCGTTGACCACGATGTTCGTGTTGGGCCCATAGAGCAGGTACAGGCTCGGGAAACCGGGCAGGGTGATGCCCAGGTACGCCCGGGCGTCACCGTCCCAGACCGCATGCAGGTCACGGCCATGGCGACCCACGACCTTCATCGGCGTGGGAAAATCGGACGCCGCGAACCCGGTGCCGTAGATGAGCACGTCGGCTTCGTGCACCACGCCGTCGGTGGTGCGCACCCCTTCGGGGGTCACCTCGGCGATCGGCTCGGTGACCAGGTCGACGTCGTCACGTTTGAGGGTCCGCGCCCAGCGGCCGTCGTCGCGGATGAAGCGTTTCGAGAACGGCGGATACTGGGGAATGACCTTGTCGACCAGGTCTTCCCGGTCGGCGAACTCACCTTGCAGATACGCGGTGAGCAGTTCGCGCAGTCCGTCGTTCGCGGCGCTCACCGAGCGTTCGCCGCCGGGCCAGTCGGGGTCGACCGCGGCGAAGGGCATCAACCCCTCGACGTTCTGCCAGAACTCCCAGAACCGGCTCCAGTGGGTGTAGCCGGGCACGTTGCGGCGCAGCCACTGCAGCTCGGGGCCGATCGGTTGGGTGTAGTCCGGGGTCGGGATGAACCAGCCCGGCGTGCGTTGGAACACCGTCAGGTGCCCCGCTGCTTCGGCGACCGGCGGGATGAACTGCGCGGCGCTCGCACCGGTGCCGATGACCGCCACCCGCTTGCCGGTGAGGTCGACCGAATGATCCCAACGCGCGGAGTGGAACGCCGGGCCGGCGAACGACGCGACCCCGTCGATGTCGGGGTAGGAGGGGCGGTTGAGTTGGCCGACCGCGCTGACCACCGCGTCGGCCTCCAAGATCTCGTCGGTGCCGCCGGGGCCGACGGTCTCGATGTGCCAGCGGGCCGTGTCGTCGTCGAACACCATCGCGGTGACCTCGGTGTCGAAGCGGATCAGCTCGCGCAGCCCCGTGTCGTCGACCACGCCACGGAAGTACTCCAACAGCACCTGCTGGCTCGAAAAGTGCTCGGGCCAGTCGTCACGTTGCGCGAACGAGTAGCTGTACAACAGGTTCGACACGTCGACCCGGCAGCCCGGGTAGCTGTTCTCGAGCCAGGTGCCCCCCACGTCGGCGTTCTTCTCGAGCACCACCACCTCGACGCCGGCCTGACGGAGCCGGTGAGCCGCAGCCAGCCCCGACATGCCCGCCCCGACGATCGCGACCCGGTAGGTGCGGCCGGGGGCGAGAGTGGCGGCACTCCAGTCGGGGGCGCGCAGGTCGCCGTCGATGCCGAGTTCTTCGCGGAGCAACTCGAGGTACGCGTCGACCTCGGCGCCGCCGGTGACCCAGGTGAGGATCGTTCGCAGGGTGGCAAGATCCGGCCGGTGAACCTGGGGTGGGGCGGTGTCACGCAACCGGATCAGCGCCTCGACCCCGAGTGCGCGGGCCGCGGCGATGTGCTCGGTCGACAGCCCGAAGGTGGCATCGGCCATGCCGGCGGGGTGCGGTTCGAGTTCGGCCGTCAACAGCGCGGTGTCGCCGGTGGCGGCGGCGAGCGCCGCGAGCAGAGCCGGGACGTCGGCGACCTCGACGGCCGCTCGGATCGTGGCGTCATCCGCGTGGGCGAGATCCCCGTCGAACGTTGGCATCGGAGTGTCCCCCTGGACAGATGTGACCGGTGGTCGGACGACCGTTGGTCACGGTAGTGCACGGTCGCATCGTGACCGCCAGGACGATGGAGCGGCGCGCGCGACGGTGCCGGCGATGTGGTCAGATCAGAGGGCTCGACAGCCCGTTGCCGCGCGGTGCCCATCCGCGCGACCGAACCGCCTGGGGTGGGTCACCCCTGTTGCGGGGGGTCCCAGCGCACGGTCCGCATCGTCGCCGCGGTGCCGAACACCTCGAGCATCGTCGTCGCCCGGCTGAACCCGGTGTAGGCGAGCGCCAGGTCGTCATCGTCCAGATCTTCGGCGAGCACCACCAGCACGACCGGCGCTTCGAGCCCCTTGAATCGCTGGATCGTCTCCATGGCGATGCTGCCCGCATCGACGACCCGGCCGGCTACGGAACGGCCGTCGGGCCCGGCGGGCGATGCCGCACCCGGGTGATCGACGTGCCCGCGGGCATCGTCTGCGGCTGAGCCGGCCCCGCCGCGGTCGGCCAGCGCGGCCTGCAGTTCGTCGATCCATCGGCGCGACGATGACAGCACCTGGATCTGGTCACCCGAGATCCCTTCGGCGCACAGCTCATCGACCCGGCGCGCCAACCGCCCGGCCAGTGCGCCACGCTCGTCGACCACGTGGAACTTCGGTTTCGGGCCCGACACGCCCAGGGTCTTGATCGACGCGCCGAACAACGTGCCGATCTTCGCCGCGATCTCATCGGTGTTCCGACAGTTCTTCGTCAGCGACCACGTCGTCACCTTGCCCTCGAAGGGCGGCGACCAGTCATCGACGTACACCGCCTGCTGGGTGTCGGCGAACACGTAGAACCAGCCGTCGTCGGGGTCACGCATGACCAGACGCAGCGCATCCCACCACATCGGCCTGAAGTCCTGGCCCTCGTCGATCACCACCGCGTCGACCTCGAAGCCCAGTTTCGCCGCCGCATCGGGGAACTGTTGGACCGCGTCGTGCGCCCACCACTCCGGGGTCACCGGCTGCGGAAACACCACCCCCGCCTCGGCCAGCGTGTTACGCACCAGCCGGTGGAAGTTCCCCGCGATCACGTTCGGCCGGTCCGCGAACTCCGCCGCCAACGCATCACCGAGTGGCCGGTTGAAACACACGAACAACACCTTGGCGTCGTCGCCCAGATCGGCCAGGCGCCGCACCCGTTCGGTCGCCAACACCGTCTTGCCCGTGCCGGCGCCACCCGTGATCAGCGCCTGACGGTTCCCACCCAGCCCGTCGAGCACCTCGAACTGTTCCTCGGTCAACTCGATGATCGCGCGGGCGGCATCGGCCACCCGGTCACGCAACAGACGGCGGACCTGCACCGAGGGCAACAACAGGTCGGTGATCGACGCGAGCTGGTCGGCGTCGAGCCAGGTCGGCGGGTCCCAGTGCTTCGCGATCCGCTCCACCGCGCCGGTGATGTCGGCGAGGTCGTCGACGTCGATGATGATCTCCCGTGGCCCCTGCGGACCGAGGTCGCCGTCGACCCGCCCCTGCGGGAACGCGACCGCATGGCCCACCCGGGGGATCCGGTCCAGACCATGGACCGAACCGCGCAGGAACTCCCGCAACTGCCGCTTGCACGCCGCCGCCTGATCGAACGGGTTGGTGATCGGTCGCTGCCGGCCGTCGGGCAACTGGCGCACGAACGCACCGTTCGACAGGGCGATCTCGCCACCCTTGGCTTCGATGACCAGGATCCCCCTGGTCGGGTGGAACAGCGCGAAATCGGTCTCGCCGTCACCCTGGCGGCCCCGGCGTAACCCCTGCCACTTGATGTTGTGGAAGACGTGCCAGTCGTCATCCAGGCCGCGCAGCGCCTCGAGGACGCGTCGCTCCGAGTCGTGCTCGGGTGCCCGATCGTCGGGATGAATCTTGGCCACAGCTGCCCCCTCGGTCGCCGCCGACGACGGCCGGGCCGTCGGTCACAGACCCCGGCGACGCTAGTGGTCGGGGTTCGGTCGCGGACAGCCGTGCGATTGGCGGCGGGCGGTGGCGGTGACTGTGGCGGAGGTGGGCGGTGGCGGTGGGCGGTGGCGCGCTGGCGGTTCCGGCGTCGCTGCCGACGGGTCCTCAGGACCGAGTGCGCTTCGGGCATGCCGCTCGGGGCGGCGAGTGCGGCTCATCGCCGCCCCGAGCGAAGGGTGGCGTGGCCGGCACCACCACCACCGGCCCGGCGCCGAAGCTCAGTACTCCTCGACCCGGCGGCTACGCACCCGGGTCATGCCCTCGGGCAGCAGCGCACCGACGGTCGCCACGACACCGACCGCCAGGGGAATCCAGCCGAAGGTGTCGTCGACCGCGAGCTCGTCGGGCACCTGGCCCGGGGCGGCGAGGGCGAACACCCCAGCGGCGATCAACAGCACTCCGAGCACGACCGCGGAGCGACGCCCCAACAGCGAGGTGCCCAGACCGATCAGCACGACCCCGACCACGAATTCGGCGATGCCGAGCCACGGGGTCGCGGTGTGGCCCCACACATTCACGACCGGCTGGGCGAGGTCGCTGTGGATGCCGGTCCGGATGAGCGTCACGACGCCGAGAATCGTGAGCACCGCGCCCGCACCGGCGACCATCCACTGGCCGATGCGTGCGATCGGTGAGACCCGATCTTCGATCACTTCGACGTCACGTGCAGTCGGGACAGCGTGGCCGGGGTAGTGGGCAGACATGGGTCCTCCTCGAGTCGTACGGTCACCGGGGAGCTACCCGCAACCGGCGTCGCCAAACCGGGCCCGCACCCCTCGCCCCGGCGCCACCGCGGTGGCAGCGCCCCCGGGATCGCGTGGGGGCGCATCGGCCCGGAAACGTCGTGTACCGCGCATCAGCGTCGCAGCCGACCCGCGCCACCGGGGCGCGCCGCGCGACGTCTCAGGCGCAGGTGGGGGCGAGCGTCACAGGCCCAGGATCCGGCGCTTCTTCGCGGCGAATTCCGGCTCGGTGATCAGCCCCCGGTCGCGCAGGTCGGCCAATTGCTCGATCCTGACCGCCGGGCCATCCGCGGCGATCAGGTCGGCGACCGCCGGGATCGGCGCTTCGGGCACCGCCCGTCTGGCGGCGGCGATCATCGCCTCGGAGATGCCCGCCTCGAGGTCGTGTCGGACCTGCTCGGCGACGGTCCGCAGGCACAGGAACGTCAATGACCGCAGCGCCGCGTCGACCCGGACCCGTGCCAGGGTCACGGTCGCCTTTTCGACATCGACGCCCTCGAACGCCTGCAACGGCACCTCGTCGACTCCGACGTCGCGGAGCGGCAAACGGGCCACCCCGTCGATGGCTGCCGCGCCTTCGTGCCCGGGAGTCGTGGCGATGCGATCGGCGTAGACCGTGACGGTCAGTGGATGCCCGACCCCGTCTTCGGTGTAGCCGGTGAACTCGTAGAACTTGCCCATCGAGTGCCACCGCGCCCGTTGCGGGGCGTCGGGTGGGGGCGCATCGCTCGATCGGTCCCGACGCCGGGACTTCGCCTGTTCCGAAGAGTCGAAGATACCCATTGCGCTCCGAGCCGACCGATCCTCACCTGACCGGTCATGATCGTACCCGGGCGGCCACTCCCTCGATCCGACGAACGCCACCGGTGGGCCGTCGGCACCTCGCGGCAGGCTCAGGGCAGCTGGGCGCCGGGAAAGCCGCGGACAGTGTGCATCTCATAGGTGAAGATGCCGGCCCGCACGGCCGGGTCATCGTCCATGATCGCCGTGACGTCCTCGGGTGCCGCGGTGAACACGCCGATGCCCGCCAGGTCGGCCTTGTCGCCCACCGGCAGCACGACCGGCAACAGCCCGGCCTGGGCCAGGGCCATGTTGCGCCGGCCGTGTTCCCAGACGACCCCGTCGACCGCCGGGCGGGTGAACGCGTCGGTCTTGTGCAACAACACGGCGGTGTAGCTCGACGCCTCGTCGAGGCGGGCGCGCATGGCGTCGTCGCCGATGACGGGCAGGGTGTGGCCGGCGACCCGGTTGGCCTCGCGGACGCGATCGGCGAGCGAGGTCAGGCTCCAACCGCCGGCTACCGCGTCGCGCATGGCCTCCCAGCCTTCGCCGTGGCGATCGAGGTGCCGGTGGGTGAGCACGACGTTGGTGCGCACGGGTGTGATCTCGGCGAAGGTGATCTCGACCTCGCTCGTCCGCTCCGGGTCGGTCTCGATCTGCCATCGGGTGTTGATGTCCCAGCTGAAACACACCCGCCTCGGTGGCTCGTACGCGAGGACCCGGGCCCAGCGACATTCGCTGCCGTCGACTCCCCGGTCGATGATGTTGCCGCCGACGAACGGTTCGAACACCATGTCGGCCAGGGGGGCCGTGAGGATGTGCTTGTCGGTGTCCCACCAGGTGCCGATCTCCGCGGTGAACACGTGGAACGCGCGGGCGATCGGGGCGTCGACCTCGGTGGCGACGCTGACGGTCGTGGTGTCGGTGATGGTCATGGTTGCTCCTTTTCTTCGACGGTGTCGCGAAATGCGACGAGTGAGCGCTTCCAGAACAGGTCGAAGTACGAACGGATGAGCGCGAGCGCGTCGGGGTCGACGTGGTAGATGCGTCGTGTGCCCGCCGCCCGGTCGTGCACCAACCCGACGGTCTTGAGCACCTGCAGGTGTTGAGAGACCGCCGAGCGGCTGATCGGCATGTCTCTGGCGATGTCGCTCACCGAGGAGGGCTCGGTGACGAGCCGCTCGACGATCGACCGTCGGGTCGGTTCGGCGAGCGCTTCCAACAGATCCGAAGCGTTAGTAGCCACTAACGTAAGTTACGGCTAACGAACCAGGATGTCAAGAGGCAGCTTCGGTGACCCGCCGAATTGCCCGAGCTGCCCGCCGGCGGTTGACATCGTGGCCGAGGTCGCAGCCGGGATCGTCACCCCAGACGATCTGACCGCCCGGATCACCGAGCGGATCCGGCCCCGCGGCTGCCACCCACGACCCACAGGTGAACGACGACGTGAATGGTGACGACGTGAACGACGACGTGAATGGCCCGGTGGCCCTGGCCACGGACCTCGCCGAGCACGTGCTGTTTCCCCGCGCGCTGCGTACGGACCGGTCCGAGCTCGTTGACCGCTCCAACCTCGACGCCCTCGCGGACGCCGGGTTCTACGGCCTGTTCGGCCCGGTCGAACTCGGCGGGCATGCGGCCGATCTGCCGACGGCGTGCGCGGTGATCGAGCAGCTCGCGTCGGGATGTCTGACCACCACCCTCGTGTGGATGCAGCACCATGGGCTCGTCGGCAACCTGCTCAGCGGCCCCCGGGCCCTGCGAGACCGCCTGCTGGCAGATCTGTGCGCGGGGACGCGCCGTGCCGGGATCGTGTTCAGCGGGTTGATCCCCGGACCTTCGCCACTACTGGCGACCCGAAGCGACGACGGTTGGGTGCTCGACGGCGCCGCCCCCTGGGTGTCGGGGTGGGGGAGGATCGACACGCTCCAGATCGCTGCCCGCTCAGCCGACGACGCCGTCGTCACCATCGCACTCGACGACCTCGACCGTCCCGGACTGGCCGCGCACCGCCACCGACTCGCGGCACTCGACGCGTCCGGCACGGTGCGACTCGACTTCGCCGGACTGCGGATCGACGACGCCGAGGTGATCAGCGTCGTGCCCCA
>JBDZUV010000127.1:0-8926 GCA_040255345.1 Actinomycetota bacterium
TCGCGATCCGTGAGGGTGGCCGGACCGTGGGCGCCGGCCGCGTCACCAAGATCAATCAGTAGCAAGCGTCCCGTCCCGGCGTCTGCGACGTCGGGGCCGGTCGTTCGAAGACTCACCAGTGACAAGGAACTGCAATGGCAAAGGCCTCTGACAAGCGCATCGCCGTCACCCTCGAGTGCCAGGTGTGCAAACGCCGCAACTACATCACCACGAAGAACAAGGTGAACAACCGTGAGCGGATCGAGATGAAGAAGTACTGCCGGTGGGATCGACAGCACACCATGCACAAAGAAACCCGCTGACCCCGCGGCGACGGCATGTCGAGGTCTGACCGGGAGTCCGGCACGTCGGTGAGCCGTGGCCGGACCCTGCTGGCGCGGGCCGATCAGCGCACGCTGGTCGACGCGGCGCGCGGCGGCGACCGGGGGGCGTTCGACGAGCTGGTGCGCCGGAGCTACCGCGAGACCTACACCCTGGCGTTGCGCCTGGTCGGCGACCCCGACGACGCGCGCGACGTCACCCAGGAGTCCTACCTCCGCGCCTACCGTGGGCTGAAATCGTTTCGCGGCGACGCGCAGTTCACGACCTGGCTGTACCGGATCACCGCCAACCGGGCCGCCACGCACCTGCGGCGACGGATCCGGCACCGGCACGACCCGCTCACCGACGACGTGTGGGTCGCCGAATCGAGCGACAGGACCCCCGCACAGATCGAGCTCCGCCACGAGCTCGGCCGCGCGTTGAATGCGCTCCCACCCAAGTTGCGGGCGGTCGTGGTACTCCGTGACGTGTACGGACTACCCCATGCCGAGATCGCACGCGAACTCAAGATCTCCGAATCCGCCGCCAAGGTGCGGCTGCACCGGGCCCGCAAGAAGCTCCGTGGCGACCTGTTCTCGCTCGGTGAGCCAGGCCCGGTCGCTGCATTCGACGGGGAGGAGGCCGTCCGTGCGGTGTGAGACGCTCGACCGTCACCTGTCGGCCACGTTCGAGGATCCGTCCTCGTTCCAGGGCGAATTGGAGGACCACGTCGCGGCCTGTCTGCGCTGTCAGGCCGAACTCGCCCGCTACCGGCGGCTCCGCAGCGAACTCGCCTGGCTCAGATCCGAACCCGTGGTCGAAGCCGACGGTCTGCTCGAAGACATCCTCGGCACGCTGGACGCTGCCACGCGTGCGCGCCTCGTGGCCCGACGAGGTCGCCAGGCGATCTGCACCCTGGTCGCGGCCGCGGGCGCGGCCGGCGCGATCGTGATGGTCGGTCGGGTCCGGAGCCGGCATCTGGCCGGATGAGGCGGCCCCGTCGGGGTCGCCGGCACGGACGGGTCGACTGAGGATCGCCGTGGGCACGGTGCTAACGTTTGTGAGGGTCGACCCCCGAGGGCAGTAGCTCAACTGGTAGAGCACCGGTCTCCAAAACCGGCGGTTGGGGGTTCAAGTCCCTCCTGCCCTGCATCATCGTGGAGTGGCCGGTACCGGATCCGGTTCCGTCCCTCTGCACTCGATATCTGCCCGTCGGGCACCCCAGCAAGCCAAGACATGTCGAAGCAAGGACGCGATCGCCTGTGGCGATGAACCGAGAGACGAGACGGATGCTCCAGCGCCAGGGTTCCCTGGACGCTGACGGCAGCCCGGTCCAATCTGCGAAAGCGAAGAAGCGTGCGTCGCCCCAGACGCCCAAGCCGAACAAGTCAGAACCGCGTCTCGGGCCGATCAAGTGGATCCGCCGGTACGCACGAGAGGTCATGGCGGAGTTCCGCAAGGTCGTGTTCCCGACGCGCGACGAGGTCCGGAGCTACTCGATCATCGTCATCGTCTTCCTCGCCATCACGATCACGGTCATCGGCCTGCTCGACTACGGCCTGTCCCATCTCGTCCTGAAAGTGTTCTCCTGATGAGCTCCGAATCCTCAGAATCCACGGTCGCGCCCGCCGTGCTCGGCACCCCCGTCCCGACGGAGCCCCCCGCAGACGACGAGTCGACAACGGCCGCCGTCGTCGACGCCCCGGCGACCGGTGACGAGCCGATCGAAGCGACCTCGCCGGAAGCGGAGCAGGCGTCGACGCCGGACGCGGATGCAGCCGGATCGACCGACACCGAGTCCGACGGCGGCGAAGAACAGCCGGTCAGCCCGTTCGATCGTCCGGGTCGTTGGTACGTGGTCCACACCCAGTCCGGGTACGAGAAGAAGGTCAAGCAGAACCTCGAAGCCCGCACCTCGTCGATGAACATGGAAGGCCACATCCATGAGGTGGTCATTCCCATGGAAGAGGTCGTCGAATTCAAGGGCGGGCGCAAGGTCGTCTCGAACAAGAAGATGTTCCCCGGGTATCTGTTGGTGCGCTGCGACCTCGACGACGACTCGTGGTACGTGATCCGCAACACGCCAGGCGTGACCGGTTTCGTCGGCCAGGGTTCCAAGCCTTCGCCGTTGCCGCGCCGTGACGTCGAGTCGTTCCTGAGCGTCAAGCCCGAGGGCGCCGACGCCGCCACCAAGCTCGGCAAACCGCGCATCGACTTCGAGATGGGCGAAACCGTGCGGGTCAAAGAAGGCCCCTTCGCCGAGTTCTCGGGCGAGATCGTCGAGATCAATGCCGACCAGCTCAAGGTCAAGGTGCTCGTCAACATCTTCGGCCGGGAGACCCCGGTCGAGCTGGACTTCGCCCAGGTGGCGAAGCTGTAGGTCGCGCCCCGCAGCCGGGCGGCGGCTCAGATGGTGCCACGGCACCGTCGCCGCCTAGGCTCGCATGTCCCCCAAGATCAGTTCCGCCCGGCACGGTGCCGAGGCGTGCGAAGTGAGGAATTCCCATGGCCAAGAAAAAGGTCGCTGCGGTCATCAAGATCCAGATCCCGGCGGGTCAGGCGACACCGGCCCCCCCGGTGGGTACCGCCCTCGGTCCGCACGGCATCGCGATCATGGACTTCTGCAAGGAGTACAACGCGGCCACCGAATCCCAGCGGGGCACGGTCGTACCCGTCGAGATCACCGTGTTCGAGGATCGCTCGTTCACGTTCATCCTCAAGACCCCGCCGACCCCGGTGCTCCTCCGTCAGGCAGCGGGCCTGGACAAGGCCGCGCACGCTCCGGGGCGTGAGGAAGCCGGTTCGGTCACCGAGGCGCAGGTCGCCGAGATCGCGACCACGAAGCTGCCCGACCTGAACACGGTCGACCTCGAGGCCGCCAAGCAGCAGGTCCGGGGCACTGCCCGATCCATGGGCATCAAGGTCGTCTGAGCAACGTATCCACCATTCGTGACCGGGACGACCTCGCCCGGCACGACGCACCCAGAAAGAGGGAGCCGACATGGCGCAAGGCAAGAACTACTCGAACGCAAGCAAACGCTACGACCGTGACCGTCTGCACCCGGGCACCGAAGCCGTCGCCCTGGTGAAGTCGCTCGCGAGCGCGTCTTTCGACGAAACGGTCGACCTGGCGGTGCGCCTCGGCGTCGACCCCCGCAAGGCGGACCAGATGGTGCGAGGCACCGTGGCCCTGCCCTCGGGCACCGGCAAGGACGTCCGCATCGCGGTGTTCGCCGCCGGGACGGCCGCGGACGACGCCCGCGCCGCCGGCGCGGACGTGGTCGGATCCGACGACCTGCTCGCCGAGGTCGAAGGGGGTCGCCTCGACTTCGACATGGTGATCGCCACCCCGGATCTGATGGCACAGGTCGGTCGCCTCGGTCGGGTGCTCGGTCCGCGCGGGCTCATGCCGAACCCCAAGTCGGGCACGGTCACGCCCGACCCCGCCAAGGCGGTTGCCGAGTTCAAGGGCGGCCGGGTCGAATACCGCACCGACCGCTACGGCAACGTGCACGTGCCCATCGGCAAGGTGTCGTTCGCCGAAGAGGCGCTCGTCGCCAACCTCGCCGCGGTGATCGACGAGTTGAACCGGGTGCGGCCCGCGTCGGCGAAGGGCCGCTACCTGAGGCGACTCACGCTGTCCTCCACGATGGGGCCCGGCGTCAAGATCGACCCGGCCCACATCCAACCGGCCGACGCTGCCGCGAGCTGAAGCCGGCCTCGACCACCCTCGGGTGCACGGCATCTCCGACGGGCCGATTGGCCGGATCCCGCACCGGCTGTGTAGCATCTCGTACCCGACAACCACATCACTCGCCAGAGACCTCCGGTGCCTTTCCAAGCTCAAACGGGTCCTCTCCCACGAGAGGCTCCGGCCCGACGAGGCGGACGCTTCATCACCACGAAGTGTTCACTTCTGCCAGGCCTCATCGGCGGTGTGACACGGAACGACGTGAGTGGTGGCGCCCGACTCCTTCTTCGACCGACAAGGTGAGTGATGGACAATCCAAGACCTGACAAGGTCGCAAAGGTCGCGGAACTCGAACAGCACTTCGAGGACGCCTCGGCCGTGCTGTTGACCGAGTACCGCGGTCTCGACGTGCCCGCGATGGCCGAGCTCCGCAACGAGCTCCACACCGCAGGTGCCGACTACAAGATCTACAAGAACACCCTCGTGCGGATCGCCGCCCGCCAGGCCGGCCTCGACCTCGACGCGTTGTTGACAGGCCCCACGGCCATCGCCTTCGTGGGTCAGCGTCCCGACGGGACTGCCGGCGACGCCGCTGCCGCGGCGAAGGCGCTGCGGGACTTCGTCAAGAAGAACGACGCGCTGGTGCTCAAGGGTGGCGTGGTCGACGGGACGACGATGTCGGTCGACCAGCTCAAGGTACTGGCCGACCTGCCATCCCGCGACGTGCTCCTCGCCCAGATCGCCGGAGCGCTCGCGGCCCCGCTGCAGACCTTCGCCGGTCTGCTCCAGGCGATGCCACGCAATCTCGCATACGGCATGAAGGCACTGATCGACACCATGCCGGCCGATGCGGCGCCTGCGGCCGAGGCACCCGCTGAGGAAGGCGCCGCTGCCACCGAGGCAGACGCCGCCGAGTCGTCCGACACGGCAACGGCCGAATCCGAAGCTCCCGCCGACGAGGCGTCCGCCCCGACCGACGAAACCGAATCCCCGGCCGCCGAGGCCACCACCGACGAAACCCCGGCCGACGCCGGATCCGAACAGGAGAAGTGACACCAATGGCAACCACCGAACAAATTCTCGATGACATCGCAGGCCTCACCGTGCTCGAGCTCTCCGAGCTGCTGAGCGCCTTCGAAGAGCGCTTCGGCGTGACCGCGGCGGCGCCCGTCGCGGCGGCCGCTGCGGCCCCGGCCGGTGGCGGCGGCGACGCCGCAGCCGAAGACGAGCAGGACGAGTTCGACGTCGTCCTGACCGCGGCCGGCGACAAGAAGATCGGCGTGATCAAGGCCGTTCGTGCCCTCACAAGTTTGGGGCTGAAGGAAGCCAAGGACCTGGTCGACAACGCCCCGAAGCCGGTGCTCGAGAAGGTCTCGAAGGACGACGCCAACGCCGCCAAGACGGCCATCGAAGAGGCCGGCGGTTCCGTCGAACTCAAGTAGTTCCGAGCCCGATCGGGTTCATCGACGCTTCCGGGCGGGTGCTCTCACGGGCCCCCGCCCGTTGCGCGCCCGACACGTCTTCGCACGGTTTTCCCTAGCGTGGCCGATCGAGTGTGCCATGAACGGGACCCCGTTCGGGACGGTGTCGAGAGGCACCGTCTAACCTGCACCAGATGTGCCACCCGGGGTGGGTGGCCGGTCTGACCCGAACGAGGGGACGCGCACATGCAGATCAGACCCGGTGTCGAAACGCTCACCGTCACGGGCGCCACCGCTGGCGCGCCGCTGCAACTGCAGAGGGCAGTCGGCACGCCGATCGTCACCCAGGTGGCCGACCGGGCCGGCAACGTCCACTTCGCGTATCTGCCTCCCGAACATCGGGTCGTCACCGGCGTCGACGACCTCGTGGACGTCGTACGCGCAGGCCACACGTTGAAGCCCGGGCAGTACCTGCTCGTCGACGAGGCCACCGGCGAACGCCACGGCCCGGTCACCGTTCTCGGCATCGACGATCTCCCCGAGCCCTCGCTCTACGACCAGCAGCTCGATCCCGGATTCGGGTATCTGATGATGCGAGACGGCGTGCAGCTCTCGGCGAACGTACTCACGCCAGACGAGAACCTGTACGGACCGGCGCCCTGGCCGACGGTCATCGAGTACTCCGGCTACGGCCCGTCGAATCCCGACGCTCCCCAGCCGGGCTCGCTGATCGCCAATCTGCTCGGGTTCGCGGTGGTCGGCGTGAACCTGCGAGGCAGTGGCTGTTCGGGCGGCATCTACGACGTGTTCTCGGCGGCACAGTCCGCCGATGGTCACGACATCGTCGAGATCGTCGCCCGTCAGGACTGGGTGCTGCACCACTCGCCGGGCATGGTGGGCCTGAGCTACCCGGGCAACACCCAACTGTTCGTGGGGGCGACCCGCCCGCCGAGCCTCGCGGCGATCACGCCGCTGTCGGTGCTCGACGACCTGTGGCGGCAGCAGTGGCCCGGAGGCATCTACAACTCGGGCTTCACCCGGGTGTGGATCGAGATGCGCGACGCCGAGACCAAACAGGGTGGCCAGGCCTGGGACGCCCAACGGATCGCCAACGGCGACCAGATCGCCGCAGCCAATCAGCAGGTGCGCACGATCGACCTCGACTTCGCCCGCTTCGGCTACGCGATGGACACCTACCGTGACGCCATGCGGGAACGCCGCGCCGCGGATCTCGTCGGGCAGATCGACGTGCCGGTGTATCTGACCGGATCATGGCAGGACGAACAGACCGGGAGTCGCGCCGCGCTCATGCTCGACCGGTTCACGTCGTCACCGCACACCGTGTTCACCTTCGCCAACGGTCACCATCCCGACGGTTACTCGCCGATGCTGATCAACCGGTGGTTCGAGTTCCTGACCTTCTACGTGGCACGGCGTGTCCCGCGGGTACACCCGACGCTGCGAGAACTCGCCCCGGCGGTGTTCGCCGAGCATTTCGGCTATACCCCGACACTCGAAGACGACCGGTTCACCGAATTCGGTGACGACTACGACGCCGCGCTCGCGGCCTACCAGGCCGAGCCGCCGGTCCGCCTGCTCTTCGAGAGTGGCGCCGCGAACGAGGTGGCCGGCTCCCCCGGTGCCCGTTTCGAAACGGTCGCCGATGCGTGGCCGATCCCCGAGACCGAGGCGGTGCGACTGTGGTTGGGCCCTGCACACACGCTCGTCGCCGGGCCGCCGGCTGCCGGGGCGTCGCTGTCCTACCGTGACGACCCCGATGCGGGCGCGGAGAGCTACGCGCTGACCGACGAGTTCGACGCGTTCATCCAACCGACGATCGCGTATGAGTGGACGAGGTTCCCCGACGGCGCAGTGGCGGGCTTCGAGACGATGGTCACCGAGACCTTCACCATCGCCGGGCAACCTCACCTCGACCTGTGGTTGCGACCTGGCACGACCGACACCGCGGTGCAGGTGACCCTCACCGAGATCCGGCCCGACGGCGACGAGGTGCGCGTCCAGACCGGCTATCACCGGCCCGTCCATGCGGTCGAGGAGCGTCCCGACGACGAGCTGCACGTCGACTACACCTTCGCCGTTGGGGATCGCGCGGCGCTGGTGCCAGGGGAGTGGATCCACACCCGGGTGCCTTTGCTGCCCGTCGCGCACGTGTTCCGCAAAGGGGTGACCCTGCGGATCGGCATCTCGACGCCGGGCCGCGACCACCCGTTCTGGCGGTTCGAGAACCCGGTGGTCGACGGCGCATCCCACGACGTCGGCCTCGGCGGCGACCACGCCTCGTCGCTGGTGCTGCCGGTCATCCCGACCCCGGATCATCCTGCCGACCTACCGGCGGCCGACGCGATCCGAGGCCAGGTGTCCCGCCCGGCCCGGCCGCTCTGACCGGAGCGCGCCACGCGGCTGCGCACCTCGGCGCGACGCAGTCGAACCGCCACCCGTTCTCTGGAGGGTTTCCGTCCACGCCTGACGCCGACCCTCCGCAGAACGCATCTCGAGTGGCGAGTCGATCCGGCGTGACGCCGACGATGCGGTCTGTCAGACTCGCCTCATGGCACCCCGGTCGTTTCTGCTCGATGACACCCTCGCCGCGTACGTCGAGGCGCATTCGCCCGAGCCCGACCTGGTGACCGCGGCGCTCGTCGACCGCACCGCAGAACTCGGCGACGTCGCCGGAATGCAGATCGGTCACGACCAGGCGACGTTTCTCACGGCGATCTGCGCCTTCGCCGGCGTGACGAACGCCGTCGAGGTCGGCACGTTCACCGGCCGGTCGTCGCTGGCGATCGCCACCGGCTTGGCGCCCGGTGGGCGGCTGCTGTGCTGCGACGTGAACGACGAGTGGACGCAGATCGCCCGTGGCGCCTGGCGTGATGCAGGAGTCGAGGATCGTGTCGAGTTGCGCCTGGGCCCCGCGATCGACACCCTGCGTGCGCTGCCCGACGACGCCACGATCGACCTCGCGTTCGTCGACGCCGACAAGACCGGCTACCCCGACTACTACACCGAACTCGTACCCCGGCTCCGTCCGGGTGGCCTGTTGCTGGCCGACAACACCTTGTGGCACGGTCGGATCGTCGACGAGCCGGACGAGGACGACTCGTCGCTCGCCGCGCTGCGCCGCTACAACGACCGTGCCGCCGCCGACCCGCGGGTACGCACGACGATCCTCACCATCGGCGACGGCGTCACCCTCTCCCAACGCCTCTGACGGGATACACCAGATCGATCGACGCGGTAGGGATCGGCAGTGCGTGCCCGTCCGCGACGACGGCAGGCAGGTCGGGTGACCTGATCGCCGCGCGCCGGAGCATCTCGTGTCCGTGGTCGATCGCGACGACCGATGCGGCCCGGTCGAGGAGCTCGCCGGTCGCGATACCCGTACCGGCGCCGACGTCGAGCACGGTCAGGTCGGCAAGCGGTTCGAGCGCATCGAAGTCCCCGGGCGGGTACGAACGCCGGGCGGCGTGGTACTCGCGGGCGACGCCTTCGAACG
>JBDZUV010000128.1:0-8924 GCA_040255345.1 Actinomycetota bacterium
CATCCGAGAGTCGCAGACTCTCGACCAGGCACGTAGAACCGGAGACGCAATGATCCACCACCTTTCCGTCCCGGCGACCGACACCCGCCATGTCGCCGAGGTGCTCGTGGAACTCTTCGACGGCGAGTTGACCGGGTTCGGGCCTTACCCGGATTCCTACATCGCCTGGGCGTGCGATGAGGTGGGCGCGGCGATCGAGGTGTACCCGGTCGGTACCGAGATGGTCCCGCCAGATGGTCCCGGCCAGGCACAGTTCCGCCACGACCCGGACGCTTCGGGCCATACCGCCACGCACGCCACGGTGTCGGTCGAACGGTCCGAAGAGGAGATCATCGCGCTGGGTGAGCGGGAGGGGTGGCGGTCGGTCCGGTTGTCGCGTGGCCCCCACGACGTGATCGAGTTGTGGCTCGAGAACCGGGTCATGCTCGAGCTGATGACGCCCGAGATGACCGCCGATTACCTGGCCGCGGCCCCCAAGCGCCGCTGAGCCCAACCCGCGGTTGCGTCGTCAGCCACCGGCATCGCCATGACCAGGCGGCCCGTCGGCGGCGACACCGCCCGGCATCCCCGCCGATGCGCCATTGCGCCGCGGTCGTGCCCGGTCACGGGTGCACCTGGGAACCGTTCGTCGCCCTCAGCCCGACCGGTCGGCCAGGCGTCGGGCGCGACGTTCCAGGTGGCGTTGCTCCACGAGGCTCGTCGCCAGGCGAGCCGCTTCGCGGTAGGCGGCGAGCGCCTCGGTGGTCTCACCGTTGCGTTCCGACAGGAACGCCCGGGCAGCATGCAGCCGGTGATGACCGGCGAGGTGAGGGTCGTCCGCGAGGGTGTCGAGGATGGCGAGGCCGGCAGACGGCCCATGGACCTCGGCCAGCGCGACCGCCTTGTTCAGGGTGGTCATCGGGTTGGGCGCGACGGCCTCGAGCAGGTCGTACAGCGCGACGATCTGGGGCCAATCGGTGTCGACGGCGCTCGTCGCCTCGTCGTGGAGCGCGGCGATCGCCGCCTGGAGCTGGTAGGGCCCCAACCGCCTGGTCGCCGCCAGGGTCACCTCCACGAGCTTGGCGCCTTCCGCGATCAGGTGCTCGTCCCAGCAGGCACGATCCTGTTCATCGAGCGGAATGAGTTCGCCGTCTCGGGTTCTGGCCGCGCGCCGGGCGTCGGTGAGCAACAACAACGCCAGCAGACCGGCCGATTCGGCGTCGTCGGGTCGTGCCGTGTGCAGCAGCCGCGCCACACGGATCGCCTCGTCGGCGAGGTTCCGGCGCTGCAGTGCGCGGCCCGCCGAGGCGAAGTGGCCTTCGGTGTACATCACGTACACCACCTGGCGGACCGTCGCGATCCTCGTCGACAGCTCGGGTTCGTCGGGCAGTGAGAAGCGGGCCCCGTCACGTTGGATCGTCGCCTTGGCTCGGCTGATGCGCTGGGCCATGGTCGCTTCCGACACGAAGAAGGCCCGGGCGATCTCGGCGGTGGTCAACCCGCCGACCGCCCGCAGCGTGAGAGCGAGCTGCGACGCCACGGTCAGGCCCGGATGTGCACAGAGCACGAGCAACGTCAGGGTGTCGTCGGTCTCCGACACGACGGCGTCGGCGACGTCGAGCGCCCGGGTCCGTTCCTCGCGTCGCTCACGTGCCGCTTCGGCCCGCAGCACGTCGACGAGGCGACGGGACGCGACGCGGATCAGCCACCCGGTGGGATCATCGGGACGCCCCTGTTCGGGCCACTGACTCGCCGCGGCGGCGAGCGCTTCCTGGACGGCGTCTTCGGCCAGGTCGAAGTTGCCGTAGCGCCGCACCAACGCACCGAGGACGGTCGGTACCGCGTCGGTGACGTCCTCGGTGCGCAGCGCGGTCACGGTCACGGGGTCTCGCAGTTGCCCGGTGCCTCGTGCAGGATCGGGCGGACCTCGATCTGGCGGTACTTGGCCGAAGGCATCTCCGCCGCGATCTCGATCGCCCGTTCCTCGGAGTCGACATCGACGACATAGAAGCTGCCGATGTACTCCTTCGCCTCGATGTACGGGCCGTCGGTGACGACTGTTTCGCCCTCGGCGACGGTCACCTGAGTGGCGCGACTCTGCTCGGCGACGCCGTAGGCGCTCAGCATCTCGCCCGACGCCATCAACTTCGCGTTGTGAGCGTCGGTGTCCTTGATCAGTGCGGCGATGTCCCTACGCGAGAACGAGTCCCAGATCGCTTCGTTGCCATAGATGGTCAACAGGTATTTCATGATGCGGCTCTCCTTGTCGGCGGCACCCGGTGGCGCCGTTCGCCCCAGAGGTCGGAACCGGCGAATGGTTCTCGACATCGGCGGGAAGAAAAGTCTCCCAGATCCAGGAGCGACTTTCCGGCTGTTTGACGACGATGGTGCTAGGCCTCGAGGGTGATCCTCCACCACGTCGTGGTGTCGTTGGCCGCGCTCGGCGCCGCAACCTGTTTCGCCGTCTCCAGCGTCATCGAGCAGCGCAAGGCCGCGCAGGCCCCACCGCGGCCGTCCCTCGGCGTCGCACTGTTGTGGCATCTCGCCCATCAACCGGTCTGGTGGCTCGCCATCGCGGTCGATTTCGGCGGCTTCGGCCTGCAGCTCCTCGCCCTCGGTCTGGGCGAGCTCGTGTTCGTGCAACCGCTGCTCGTGACGTCGTTGCTCTTGTCGCTCGTCATCGGCGCCCTGGCCGGCTCCCACCGGTTGTCGCGGCGAGACATCGGTTGGGCACTGGTGTTCATGGTGTCGTTGAGCCTGTTCCTCATAGCCGGACACCCGAGCGACGGCGTCGCGCTGCGGCCCATCGGTGCGTGGGTTCCCGTGTTCGTGACGACTGGTGTGCTCGTCACCGGTTGCGTGCTCGTCAGCCGACAGGCCGCTCGTGCTGCGGTGGCTCTCGCCGCCGCGGCTGGGATGTTGTTCGGGGTCAGTTCGACCTTGATGAAGGGCTTCGCCCACCAGGTCGCAAATGACCGCTTCGGTCTGCTCGGACATTGGCAGGTCTACGCGATGGCTGCTGCGCTGGCGATCGGATTCCTCATGATGCAGACCGCATTCCATGTCGGAGACCTCCGCTCGTCGCTTCCCGCGGTCGAGTTGGGCGAGCCAGTCGTGGCGAGCGCACTCGGGGTCGTCCTGTTGCACGAGCAGCTCCGCGTCGACGGTCTGGCCGACGGCGTGCTGCTTGCTGCGGCGACGCTCGCCATGGTCGCAAGTGTCATCCGGCTCGCACAGTCGACCGCGGCGGCCAGGGCCGAGAGCGGGTCGTCGGCCTGGGCGCACGGTGCCGTCGCCGGTCGCGGACCGTCACGATCCGAAGTGCTCGGCCAAGGGACCGACCGAAACCACTGATTCGAGGTGCTCGGCCAGCAGCGGCAGCGCCGCGAGCGTGGCATGCCATGACCCCGGGGTCGACTGACCATCGGAATCGTGCAACAGGACCGTGCCGCCCGGCTCCAAGCCACGCAGCACCGTGGTGGTCACCGACTCACCGGACGCACCCTGGGCCCAGTCCTTGCCCCACGCGCTCCACAGCACCGGCTGAAGCCCGAGCCCGCGGGCGGCCATGACCGAGCCGAGCGACAGCTCCCCATACGGCGGGCGGAACCAGTGGGGGCGTCGACCGATCACTTCGTGCAGCGTCGCGACCCCCGCGGCCAGGTCTCGCCGGACCGCAGCCGGGGACATCAACAAGTGGCTGTGGTGGGTGTCGCCGTGCAGCCCGATCTCATGCCCCTGCCCGTCGATTTCGACCAGCAGCTCCGGGGCGCGGCGCACCATCGATCCGAGCACGAAGAATGTCGCCGACCATCCCAGTCGGTCCAGCTCGTCGAGGATGCGAGGCGTCGAATTCGGATCGGGCCCGTCGTCGAAGGTGATGGCGACGTGGCTCGGCCGGCCGACGCCCTTGAGGCGGGGAAGCAGTCCGATGGTCGGCCGGTCCAGCCACGTCGCGGCCGGGGCGATCTGCGCGAACACTCCGAGGGCCGCCGCACCGGCAGCGACCGCACGCTTCATGCGTACTGCATCCGGTCGGCCTGCGCCCGCGCCCGGCCGGCGCGGTCCGGGTCGACGAACTCCATCAACGCGGTGGCCGGGTGGGGGCGAACGACTTGTCGTGCGGTATCGATCAGCGCTGTGCGGTCCGGACCGTCGCGCGTGACGGCCAGGAGTTGTTCGGCCAGGGTCGTTCGGTCCGGCGCGTACCGGGTCACGCCGGCCGCGGCCATGGCGTGCGCGTTGTCGGTGCCGTGCGCGGGGATGGGCCGGTAGGTGATCACGGGCAGAGAAGACGCGAAGGCTTCCATTGCCGTCAGACCTCCAGCGTTTTCGACCAGCACATCGGCAGCGTCCATCAATGCGGGCATCGTGTTGACGAAGCCCAACACTCGGGTCGGATCCGACACGCGTCGACGCAGTCGGCGGACGAGCCGAGGATGATCGCCACAGACCACGACCGGAGTGACCGTGCCCACGGCTTCGAGGTCGGTGGTCGTGGCCTCGATGTCACCGACACCCCAGGCACCGGACACCACCAAGGCCATCGTCTCGTCCTGACCGACGCCCAGCACCGATCGCATGGTCGCACGGCGCCAGGCGTCGGGAGCGAAGCTCGGGTCGACGAATGGTCCCGTCACGCCCACCGGCGCCGGGGTCATGGCCCTCACGGTGGCGGCGGTGCTCGGATGCACCGTGACATAGCCCGCCATCGCCTCGTGCAACCAGTAGGGATGGACGCCGAAGTCGGTGATGAGGGTGTAGGTGGGCACGTCGATCTCACCACTTCGGATGAGCGAACCGAGCACCTGCGTCGCCAGGTTGTACGTCGAGACGATTGCGACCGGCCGGAGCTGGGCGACCTGGTCGACCACGGCACGGCGAGCCACATGGGCGCTGATCGCGTCCGCCGGCGCGAGCAGCTCCGGGCGGTTCCGCCACAGCTCGTAGATGGCGCGGTAGCTCCACCTCGCGTAACGGAGCTGTGCCCGGTAGAAGCCGGTGATGAGGCGTCCGTACCCCAGCCGCATCCCTGCGAGCAGGTCGATCACCGGGGCGTGGTGGCCACATCTTTGCAGGCGCTCGGAGAGCTGCTGGGCCGCGCCGAGATGGCCGCCGCCCATGCCGGCGGTGACGATCAGGATGGTCCTGGATGGGTTCGACCCGGCAGCTTCGTTCATGGGCAGCCTTCCTGATCGGCTGTGGCCACCCTTCCCCCGATCGCCGCCCTGCAAACCGGGATCGAAGCCGCCGACTGCCCCCGCGCGACACCGCTCCGCTTCTCTCGGTGCTCCACAACCGGCAGGTCGTGGGCTGATCTGTTCGGGGTCGCAGGCCGACGTCGATGCCACGTCCCGAAGGCGCCACGGTCTCGCATGATCTTCAGTTAGCCTTCGGATCCACCACTCGACCGAGAGCACCACCGATCACTGATCGGCCACCGCGACCATCGGACTCTACTCGATGACGGACGATTTCAGGCGACGAAGGCCGAAAGCGACGGCGCCGAACACCCGAAGCGGCCGGCTGCGGCGCGGTCGGTCCTCGATCGAGCATCTGAGTGAGGAGGCCGGCCGGGCTGCACGAAGGTTTCGCGAGGAAATCCCGGCGGTCGACGCCGGCTGGGAGGCAACGACCCACGATCTCGACATCGGTGGTCCGCTCATCACCGGGGCCGTGGCATTCCGGATGTTTCTGTGGATGCTTCCGGTCACGCTCATCGGTGTCGTCGGATTCGGCCTGCTCGGTGATGCCACCGGCGGAAGCGCTCAAGGGGTCGCCAAGACCGCGGGGATCAAAGGGTTCGCCGCACAGTCGATCACTTCCGCCACGGAAGCTTCGTCGCAGGCACGGTGGCTGATCCTCGCGGTCGGCCTCCTGGCACTGGTGTCGGCCACCCGGTCACTGGTCAAGGTGCTCTGGCGCAGCCACGAACTCGCCTGGAAGGCGCCGAAACGTTCGTCGCCACGGGCACTCGCTTCGGTGGCCGCCGCAATCTCGCTCTCGCTGGTGTTCTTCGCGATCTCCGCCGCCATCTCGCGGCTGCGCGCCGAGTCGGGCACGTTGGCCGTCGGTGCCATCGTCTTCGTGATCGTCGGATGGTTCGTCCTCTGGCTGCTGATCTCCCACCTTCTCCCCCATGGTGCCGCCTCGTGGCGCTCGCTGGTACCCGGTGCCGTACTCGTTGCGCTCAGCATCGAAGGACTCCGACTCGTGACGATCTACTACGTGGCGGGCAAGGTCAACTCGTCGTCGTCGATCTACGGCGGCCTGGGTGCGGCGGCCGCCATGTTGACCTGGTTCTATCTGCTCGCGCGAGTGGTCGTGGCCGCTGCCGTCCTGAACGCCACGCTCTGGCAACGCCGACAGCGAGGCGTGAGCAGCAGCCCACGCCGGACGACCGGCGGTCACGCCTCGACAGGATGAGCCATCGCCCGAAGCCCCTCGATGACCACCAGCAATGCCAATCCGATCGCGGCGAACGTGAGCAGCGTGACCCCGGTGGGGTCGTCGGTGAACATGACGAGCACCACCATCAGCGCGGCAACCAGCATGCGGAGCACTGCGGTGAAACGTACGACGAAGGGCCCCACCCGCGTCGAGTTGACGGTCCGGCCAAGTGCCCGGGGTGCCCAGAGCACGACGTAGCGGATGCGGGCAGCGACCTCACCGGGGCCCGCCAGCCAGGCGACGAGACCGACGAGTAGCGCGGCAACGAAGACGAGCCTCACCCCCAATTTGAGGAAGCGCGAGATCGTGTCGAAGATGGTCATCGCGGTGGCGCGGGGGATCGCCGAAACCGGTATGCCATCGAGGTAGAACTGACGACCGATCAGCAGCGCCGACAGCACCAGGAACATGCCCGCGGCGACACCGAACGACGCGATCGCCACGGTACGTCGACGTCGCCGGGACACGGCGATACCGACCACGACGAGTCCCAGACCGATGAACGGGAGCGCGTTCGCGAGGGTGTCGAGCAAGCGGGTCAGTGACTGCGCCTTGTCGAGGCCGCGTAGGTTGGCGATCTCGAGTGTCGGCCCGACGGCGGGCACATGGGTTGCGATTGCGACGCCGAGCACGCCCAGCCGCGTCTCGACCGCGCGGACGACGCTCGACAGATCGAGCACCACTGCAGTGCCTCGCACGGTCAACGCGTGCTGTTTCGGCGGTGGGGATCCGGTGAGCAGATAGTGGATGCGGCTGTGGACCGAGCGGTTCAAGCCGATCCAGAGTTCGGCGAACTCCGGGCTCTCGACGAATTCGGTGGCCTTGGTACGGATGAACGTGTCGACGGCACTCTGCAGCGGCGGACCGATCCATTCGCCCAGTCTGGGAGCTGCCTCTTCGACCCGATGCGACACGGCCAGACCGGTCGACAGCGTCGTGGAAACCTGGTCGATGACCACGGCCTGGACCCCGGGATCGCTTGCCAGCGGCGCGAGCGTTTCGACGTAGCGATCGGTGTCCAACACCAGGTTCCGACCCCAGATCGCTACCGGCGACAAGGTCAGGCACAACGCGCCGAGGGTGACCGCCAAGACCGCGACGGTCGAGCGGGCGACGCCGACCACGTTTCGGCGTGGAACCGGCCCGGCATCTTCCCCCGTGGGATCTGGAGCATCGACACCCATGTTCGACTCCTTCCCGACCCGCGGCCCGCGGAGGCCCATCGGCACGTCCCCGGAGAATACCTTCCACGGCGCGGTCGGTGTCTCGCGACGATGTCAGATCCGACGTCGGCGCTTCCATCGCGGGGTCGAGAGGCACCGTCGTCCAGAGTTGCTACATTCTCGGACCATGGGCACCGCTACATCGCGGCAGCATCTGCCCGTTGGTCCCGAATCGCCGATCTTCGCGGCTTCCAAGTTCCTGACACCACCGTCGCCGGCTCGCCATGTGCGGCGCCACGCACTCACCCGGCGCATCGACTCGAACGCGCCGATCGTGCTCATGGTCGCTCCACCAGGCGCCGGAAAGACCGCCTTGCTCGCCGACTGGGCGGGCAGCAACCCGGGCCGTCTGACCGCATGGCTCCATGTCGACGACTCCGACCGGGACCCGGCCAGATTCTGGCCGGCATTCGTCGCCGCGGTCCGCACGTGTTCGCCCGCGTTCGCGCCCCAGTTCCCCGATCTGCTGCGCCTGAACGCAGACGTCGACCGTGACGTGCTCGAGTACCTGCTCGAGTGTGCCGGTGCCCTGGATGTTCCGGTTTCTCTCGTCGTGGATGATCTCCAGCACGTGTCGGCCCCGGTCTATGACGGCCTCCGATTCTTGGTCTCGCGGGACATGGGCAATCTCGGGCTCGTCATCGGGACGCGCACAGAGCCTCAGATCGACCTGCAACGCCTCCGGCTGGATGCCCGGGTGATCGAACTCCGCGAGTCCGACCTGCGATTTTCGCGCCGGGATGCGGCGCGGCTCCTCGAAGGGCTCGGCGTCAGCATTCCGGACGATTGCTTCGACACCGTGTACGACCGAACCGAAGGTTGGGCCGCCGGGCTTCAACTCGCCGCGCTCGTTCTGCGCGAGAGCGACGACGTCCGCGGAGCAGTCGACCGACTACGCGGCACCAACCAGGTGATCGCGCAGTACCTGGCAGCAGAGGTCTTCTCAGCACAGTCCCCTGACATGCAGCGGTTCCTGCTCGACACCTGTGTCGTCGACGAGATCACTGTCGGGATCGCCCAGGCACTGTGCCCGGACAGCCCGGTGAACCTGCTCGATGTGGAGAATGCGCAGTTGTTCCTGAGACGCATCGACGTCGACGGGAAGACGTTCCGGTTCCACAATTTCGTGACCGACCTGCTCCGCTTCCACCTGCGAGCGATCGACGCGCCGCACGAAACCGTGCTCCACGAACGAGCCGCGCGCTGGTACGAACACCATGCCGACCCGGTGGCGGCCTTTCGCCACTATTGGAAAGCGGGACGCCACGACCT
>JBDZUV010000006.1:0-45137 GCA_040255345.1 Actinomycetota bacterium
GACCGGGAACGTCCCGGAGTTCGCCACAGGGGGGCGGCGGGCCAGCGGGCTGGCCGCAGGGGCGGCGGGCCGGCTTCAGGGGCGGCGGGGCGGCTTCAGGGGGCGGGTCAGAGGATCGTGGCGGGGGCGTAGCCGGCGGCGTCGGGATTCTTCGCGACCAACTCCTCGACCTGATCGATGAACGTCTCGACCTGTTCGGGAGCGGTCCCCACGAAGCTCAGCGGCTCGTCCAGCACCGCGTCGAGCGCGCCGGCGTCCAGGCCCAGACGCTGATCAGCGGCCAAGCGACCCATCAGGTCGTTGCGACCGACCCCCCGCTCACGCATCGCCAGCGCCACCTCGACGGCATGCTCCTTGATGACCTCGTGGGCGGTCTCGCGCCCCACACCGGCCCGCACCGCCGCCATCAACACCTTCGTCGTCGCCAGGAACGGCAGATACCGGGCCAGCTCGGCCTCGATCACCTCGGGGTACGCCCCGAACTCGTCCAACACCGTCAACGTGGTCTCCAACAGGCCGTCCAACGCGAAGAACGCATCGGGCAGCGCCACCCGGCGCACCACCGAACACGACACGTCGCCCTCGTTCCACTGCTCACCCGACAGCGCGGTGACCATCGCCAGGTGACCGCCCAGCACGGCACGGAACCCGTTGATCCGCTCACAGGACCGGGTGTTCATCTTGTGGGGCATCGCAGACGAGCCGACCTGACCCGGCTTGAACCCTTCGGTCACCAGCTCATGACCCGCCATCAGACGGATCGTCAGCGCCAACGACGACGGCCCCGCCGCCACCTGCACCAGCGCCGCCACGACGTCCAGGTCGAGTGACCGTGGATAGACCTGACCGACGTTCGTCAGTAACGCGTCGAAGCCGAGATGGGTCATGACCCGGGCCTCCAGGTCGTCGATCGCGTCGGTCGACCCCAACAGATCGGCCATGTCCTGGCGGGTGCCCATCGGCCCCTTGATCCCCCGCAGCGGATACCTGGCGAGCAGATCATCGAGTCGACCGAGCGCCACCAGCAGTTCCTCACCGGCGTTCGCGAAGCGCTTGCCCAACGTGGTCGCCTGCGCCGGGACGTTGTGGGAGCGCCCCACCATCACCGTGTGGGCGTACTCGGCCGCGCGCTCGGCCAACCGGGCCAGCACGGCGATGATCCGCT
This sequence comes from Actinomycetota bacterium, assembly GCA_040255345.1. Lineage (GTDB taxonomy): Bacteria > Actinomycetota > Acidimicrobiia > Acidimicrobiales > Iamiaceae > JAFDWI01. The sequence continues at coordinate 1,166 of JBDZUV010000006.1, forward strand.
CCCGGACCAGCTCGAGCGACCGGCGCACCTGGAGCTGTTCGACGTTCTCGGTCACGTCCCGCGAGGTCATACCCTCATGGATGTACTCGTACCCGGCGAGGGCGCAGAACTCCTCGATCCGGGCCTTCACGTCGTGACGGGTGACCCGCTCCCGAGCGGCGATCGACTCGAGATCGACATCGTCGGTGACCGCCTCGTACGCGGCGATCGCCTCGGCCGGAATCTCGACGCCGAGATCACGCTGGGCGCGCAACACCGCCAACCACAGCTGCCGTTCGAGGGTCACCTTGTGTTCGGGTGACCACAGCGTCGCCATCTCCTCGGAGGCGTAGCGACTCGCGAGCACGTTCGGCAAGGCGGGCTTGGTCACTCGCCCAACGGTACCGCACCGGGGTCGGGCAAAAGCCGTTCTCGGCGCGTGACGGTCCAGCACAGCGGGGCATTCGCTGAGACTTTTGGCCCAATTTCATCAAGTGACGATCCGATGACGACGACGATGTGACCAGATGGATTCGTTGTGAGAGGTGAGGAGCATTCCGTGTCGGATTCCTGCATCAAGCATTCTTTCGAAACTGCCGCAGGCGTCTGTCGACAATGCCGCAACGCCTATTGCTCGGAGTGTCTGGTCTTCGCCTTCGGCGAGGACAAACCTCCCTATTGCGTCACGTGCGCCCTGAACGTCGCCGGTGTGCGTCATCACGGTGCCAAGCCGAACCCCAGGCTGCGCAAGCGGGGGCTGTTCGGGCGCAAGGTGATCGTCGACGAAGAACCCCGCCCGCAGAAGAGCTTCGACGAGATCGAGATCGTGCTGCCCCAGGAACGACGGAGCGCACCGATGATCAACCACTCGGCGCGCCGCGAGGTCGCGCCCGAGGTCCTGGCGATGGTCAGGTCGGCCGAGTCCGACTTCGAGTTCGAGTCTCCGGTCGATGCCGGGGTCGGTGGCGTCACCGTCACCGCCCTGCCCGAGGAATCCTCACTCGCCGAGTGGGCTGCGTCGCTGGATCCGTCCGACGGCTCCGATGCGGCATTCGACGATGCCCTGCCGGAGTCGTCGAGCGTCGACGCGTGGCCGGAAGATTCGATCGGCCGCCTCTACTGAGCGGCCGCCTCCACTGACCGACCGCGAGGACTGACCAGCCGCGACGACTGGGCGGCCGCGGGGACTGACCGCCTGCCGTCCGGTCCGGCGGGCGGCGTCCTCCGCGGAGATCCGAGCGACCGCCGGGACGACCGGGCGGCGGGACCGCCGGGCCGCCCCGCCACGACGGACCGTTTCAGGGTTCGACGGCGATGTCGTGGCGGAAGTGCATGCCCGGCCACGAGATCTCGTCGAGCGCGCCATAGGCGCGGGCGCGGGCGGTCGAGACATCGTCGCCGAAGCCGCACACGTTCAGCACGCGCCCTCCACCGGTCACGAGGTCGCCGTTCGCCCCGGTCGCCACCCCGGCCCCGAAGACCGCGGCCCCGGGCATGGCGATGGCGTTGTCCCACCCGCGGATGACGTCGCCGGTCCGGGGCGTCGCCGGGTAGTTCTCGGCGGCAGCGACCACGGTGACCGCGGCCCCGTCGTCGAACCTCGGCTCGGATCCCAGCTCACCGGCGGCGGCATCGGCGAGCAGCTCGGTGAGACTGGACGTGAGCCGGGGGACGACCACCTGGGTCTCGGGATCGCCGAAGCGCACGTTGTACTCGATGATCCTGGGACCCGACGAGGTGAGCATCAGCCCGGCATAGAGCACCCCCCGGTAGTCGATCCCCCGGAGCCGCAACGCGGAGACCGTCGGGATGATGATCGTGGCCATGATCTGATCGACCAGCTCGGGCGTCGCCGCCGGCACCGGTGAATAGGCACCCATGCCCCCGGTGTTCGCTCCGGCGCCGCCGTCACCGACCCGCTTGAAGTCCCGGGCGGGGGCGAGTGCCACGGCACGGGTGCCATCGCAGACCGCGAGGATCGACAGCTCGGTGCCGACCATGCCCTCCTCGATCACGACCCGGCGTCCTGCGTCGCCGAACGACTCGCCCGCAAGCTTGGCCCGCAGGTCGGCTTCAGCGAGCTCGAGGTCGTCGGTCACGAGCACGCCCTTGCCCGCGGCGAGGCCGTCGCACTTGACCACATAGGGGGGTTCCTGGGCGCGCAGATAGTCCACCGCCGGGTCGACCGAATCGAACGACTCGTGCCGCGCGGTGGGTACTCCCGCGTCGACCAGCAGCTTCTTCATGTAGGCCTTGGAGCCTTCGAGCTGCGCGCCTTCGGCGCCCGGTCCGAACACGAGCCGACCCGCGGCGCGCAGCCGATCGGCCAGCCCTGCGACCAGCGGCGCCTCGGGACCGATCACATACAGGTCGGCGTCGATCTGTTCCACCGGCGCGTCGGTGACCGTGATCGCCCCGGACCCGTCCAGCCCGGTCGCACGGCTCATCGCCGCGTTGCCCGGCGTGACGATCACCTCCGCGTCGCGGGCCAGGACCGACGCGAGAGCGTGTTCCCGGCCCCCGGACCCGACCACGCAGACTCTCATGAGAGGACGCTCACGGATTGGCGCTCATGGTGCGATCTTCCTGGCACGTTCCTCACGCGTTCGCGAGGCGGTGGACGAACTGGTCACGACCCGGTCCGGTGCCCACCAGCGACACCGGAACTCCGATCTGGTCTTCGATGAAGCCAAGATAATCGGCCGCGGCCGCGGGAAGATCGTGCACTTCGGTCACGCTCGACAGGTCGGACTTCCAGCCCGGCAGTGTCTCGTACACGGGCCTGGCACGGTGCAGCACCGACTGGTGGTACGGCAGGTGGGTGACCCGCTCGCCGTCGATCTCATAGGCCACACACACCTTGATCTCGTCGAACGCGTCGAACAGGTCGAGCTTGGTGATCGCGACCTCCGACAGCGAGTTGATCCGTACCGCCTGGCGCAGCATCACCGCGTCGAACCAGCCGGGGCGGCGACGACGACCGCTGTTGGTGCCGTATTCGTGGCCGGTCTCCACGATGTAGTCGCCGATCGCCAGGTCGGTGGGGTCCGCGCCCTCTGCACCGATCCCGCCGATGGCCTCCGCGCTGATGGGCAACTCGGTCGGGAACGGTCCGGTCCCGACGCGGGTCACATAGGCCTTGGCGATCCCGATGACCCGATCGATGTAGCGCGGCCCCACCCCGGCACCGGTGCAGGCACCGCCGGCGACCGGGTTCGACGAGGTCACGAAGGGATACGTGCCGTGGTCGAGGTCGAGGAAGGTGGCCTGCGCTCCTTCGAACAGCACGTGCTGGCCGGCTTCGAGCGCCTCGTGCACCAACGTCACCGTGTCCGCGATGTGCGGCGCCAGTCGGGGCGCGCACGCACCGAGGTACTCCTCGGCGATCTCGTCCGCGTCGAGGGGGAGCTGGTTGAACACCTTGGCGAGGACGGCGTTCTTCTCCTTGAGCGCCACGTCGAGCTTCGCCCGGAAGATCTTGGGGTCCAGCAGATCCTGGACGCGTAGACCCACCCGGGCGGCCTTGTCGGCGTATGCCGGGCCGATGCCGCGCTTGGTGGTTCCCAGCTTGGACTTGCCCAGGCGACGCTCGGTGAGCCGGTCGAGTTCCTGGTGGTAGGGCAGGATCAGGTGCGCGTTCCCCGACACGGCGAGCCGGTCACAGCTCACCCCGCGGGCTTCCAGTGCGTCCATCTCGGCGATCAGGACGCGGGGGTCGATCACGACGCCGTTGCCGAGCACGGGCGTGATGTGGCCATAGAGGACACCGCTGGGCACCAGTTGGAGCGCGAACGTCTCGCCGTCGACGACGAGGGTGTGTCCGGCGTTGTGGCCGCCCTGATAGCGGACGACCAACTGCATCTCCTTGGCGACGAGGTCGGTGATCTTGCCTTTGCCTTCGTCGCCCCACTGGGTGCCCACGACAACAGTCGCCGGCACGTCACACTCCTTCGATCAGCCGATATGCAAACAGGACGATGTTAGTGGGCCGCCTGCCCGCGGGCACCAGCCGTTTCGCGGTCGGAGTGGCGAATGCCACGCCGACATCACCCCTGGAACCCCGAGGGCGGGAAGGTGCCGTGCCCCGGAGCCCGGGGGAATCAGGCGGCCTCGGCCGGGGCAGTGCCTGGGACGATCGTGATCTCGTCGGTGGCGGCGTCGACGTCGACGGTCACCGCCGAGCCGTCGCCCAGGGGCGAGCCGTCCGCGAACTGGCCTTCCAGTAGCGCCATGGCGAGCCGGTCGCCGATCTCGCGCTGGATCACCCGCTTGAGTGGGCGTGCGCCGAAGGCAGGGTCGAAGCCCTCCCGGGCCAGCCAGGCGTGCGCGGCCGGGGTCACCTCCAGGGTGATCCGACGCTCGGCCAAGCGGTCGCGCAGGCCGATCAGTTGCACGTCGACGATGCGGGTCAGGTCATCCTCGGTGAGCTCACGGAAGCGGATGATGTCGTCGACCCGGTTGATGAACTCGGGCTTGAAGAAGTCCCGCGGATCACCGGGCAGGTTCGAGGTCATGATCAACACGACGTTCGTGAAGTTGACCGTGCGGCCCTGACCGTCGGTGAGCCGACCGTCGTCCAGCAACTGCAGCAGCACGTTGAACACGTCGGGGTGGGCCTTCTCCATCTCATCCAACAGCACCACCGCGTACGGACGACGCCGCACCGCTTCGGTGAGCTGACCGCCCTGGTCGTAGCCCACGTAGCCCGGGGGCGCCCCGATCAGACGCGACACCGAGTGCTTCTCCATGTACTCGGACATGTCGATGCGGACCATGGCGTGTTCGTCGTCAAAGAGGAAGTCCGCCAACGACCGGGCCAACTCGGTCTTGCCGACACCGGTCGGGCCGAGGAACAGGAACGACCCGATCGGCCGATTCGGGTCCGACAGACCTGCCCGTGACCGGCGGATCGCGTTCGCCACGGCGTGCACGGCTTCGTCCTGGCCGATGACCCGCTCGTGCAACGTGTCCTCCAGGCGCACCAACTTGGCGACCTCGCCCTCCATCAGGCGCGACACGGGGATGCCCGTCCACTTGGCGACGATCTCGGCGACGTCTTCCTCGTCGACCTCTTCCTTCAACATCTGCGTGTCGACCTGCAGCTCACCCAGCCGCTCGGTCGCCGCGGCGACCTGGGCTTCGAGCTCGGGGATCCTGCCGTAGCGGATCTCCGCGGCCCGCTCCAGGTCGGGTTCGCGTTCGACCTCGGAGCGCAGGCCCTCCAGCTCTCCCTTGAGGTCACGGATCGTGGTGATCGCCTCGGTCTCGTTCTGCCAGTGGGCACGCATGGCCGTGGCCTGTTCGGCGAGTTCGGCCAGTTCGGCATCCAGTGCCTCGAGGCGGGCCTTCGACGCGTCGTCGTCCTCCTTGGCCAGCGCGACGCGTTCGATCTCGAGCTGGCGGATGCGCCGCTCGACCACGTCGATCTCGGTGGGCACCGAGTCGATCTCGATCCGCAACTTCGACGCGGCCTCGTCGATCAGGTCGATGGCCTTGTCGGGCAGGAACCGCCCCGTCAGGTAGCGGTCGGACAGCACCGCGGCCGCCACCAGCGCGGCGTCCTGGATCCGCACCCCGTGGTGGACTTCATAGCGTTCGGCCAGGCCGCGCAGGATCGCGATCGTGTCCTCGACGGAGGGCTGGTCGACGTACACCTGCTGGAAGCGACGCTCCAGGGCGGCGTCGGCCTCGATCGAGGAACGGAACTCGTCGAGCGTGGTCGCCCCGATCAGACGCAACTCGCCGCGGGCGAGCATCGGCTTGATCATGTTGCCGGCGTCCATCGACCCTTCGGCGGCACCTGCGCCCACGATCGTGTGCAGCTCGTCGATGAAGGTGATGATCTCGCCCTCGGCGTCGGTGATCTCCTTCAGCACCGCCTTGAGTCGCTCCTCGAACTCGCCCCGGTACTTCGCACCGGCCACGAGCGATCCGAGGTCGAGCGCGATGAGGCGCTTGTTCTCGAGACTCTTCGGGACGTCACCCTCGACGATCCGCCGGGCGAGGCCCTCGACGATGGCGGTCTTGCCCACACCCGGTTCACCGATCAGGACCGGGTTGTTCTTGGTGCGGCGGCTGAGCACCTGGATCGTGCGGCGGATCTCCTCGTCTCGCCCGATCACCGGGTCGAGCTTGCCTTCACGGGCGGCCTGGGTCAGATCGACGCCGTACTTCTCCAGCGACTGGTAGGCCTCTTCGGGATTCTGGGAGGTGACGCGGTGGCTGCCGCGCACCTGAGTGAGCGCGGCGAGCAGTTCCTCGCGGCCCACGCCGAGACGGTCGGTGATGGCGCCGGATGCTGCGAGTTCGGCGAAGGCGAGCAACAGGTGCTCGGTCGAGACGTATTCGTCTCCCAACTCGGTCCGGCTCCGGTCGGCCGCTTCGAGCAGCGTCGACAGATCGCGGGACAATCGGGCCTCGGCACCACCGTGGGCGCGTGGCAGCTTCGCCACGGCCTCGTCGACGGCGTTGCGCACCGACAGGGTCGCCACACCGGCACCTTCGAGCACCGGAATGACCACACCCTCCGGCTGGCGCAACAGGGCGCCGAGCAGATGGTCGGGAGTGACCTCGGGGTTCGCCGCGCTCCGCGCCGCCTCGGTCGCGGCGGCGAATGCTTCCTGAGTCTTCAGAGTCCAACGGTTCGGATCGATCGCCATGATTCGACGCTAGCGTCGCGCCGTAAAGTTGACAACGCCACTATCAGGTTTTGTGGTGCACCGGGCCATGCCCAGGTGCTGACCTGCCCGGTCCTAGGTGCAGACCTGCACTGCTGCGCCGCCATCGACGTGCAGGTACCACGGAACCCTGCTGTTGTCGGTGGGAATCGTGAAGTGCACGGTCTGATTCGGCGACACCGCTCCGATCGACGTCGCCGAGAAGCCGCTCGCGAAGCGGCGCACCTTCAGCGTGCTGGGCCGGCCTCCGGTGGTGACCCGAACCGTCGCGCTCGGCGGCAACCCCGACCCGTTCGGTCCGTGGACCCCGGTCACGTCACGGCACGCGCGGTCCGCCCCGGCGCCCTGATGGATCTGGAGCCCGAGCTTGGTCACCATCCATGCATCGACGGTCTGGCGGGTCCCCTCGTCGCCGAGTTCCGCGAGGCTCACCCCGGGAGCGAGGGATCCCATGTCGCGACGGAGGCTCGCGTAGTCGCCCACCGGCAACTGCACGATGTTCACCCCCATCGTCGCGTCCGCGGGTGCCTTGGTGCCCAGCGCGTCGGCCGCGGCGAACCAGGTCCGGGCGTTCCGGGCCAACAGTCGGCCGTTCGAGTGGAAGTCCCCCAGCGATCCGTGCAACTGGTAGCCGCTGACCGCCACCACGACCGCGACGGCCGCGAGCAGCGACAGCGGCACCTTCGCGCCGCGCCCCAACTCGACCAACAGGGTGGCGACGAGCACCGAGTAGAACCACAGATACCAGTTCGGGTCGGGGGGAATCGGAATGTGGAAGTCCGCGGCGCGGAACGAGGCGCCGGTCACGAAGAACGCCAGCCCGACCGCCACGCCGATGCTGCGCGCATTCCACCGGCGCCGCCACAGCGCCCAGATCGCCACGCCACACAGTGCCGCCAACCAGATCCACTGGCCGGCCCGCCAGCCCGCGAAGAAACCCTTCGCGTAGTTCTCGGTCAATCCGATGCCCCAGTGCGCGGCATGGGTGACCGCGGCGCGCTTGCTGATCGGCTCGTACCAGATCAGGAACCAGGGCACCCACACGACCGCCGAGGGCACGAAGATCCACCACCGCCGCCACGGCACCCGCCGCAGCACGAACTCCACGGCGATGATCAGGCACACCACGAGGCCGACGTTCGACGACAACACGCCTACGAGCAGACACCCGGCGGCCCACAGGTTGCCTCGCCGGTCGTCGCGGTCGAGCAGCATCCAGACGGCGAACAGCATCACGCACGGGATCGTGAAGTTCATCAACAGCGGCATCATCACCACGTTCCACGACGTGGAGTACCAGGCGATCGCCAACGCGGCGAGCGCCGCCGCCGCGGGACGGACCCGCCGCCGCGCCCAGGCGTGGAACACGATGATCAGCGACGAGTACCAGGCGAGTCCGACGAAGCGGAACGGCCAGTAGGTGAACAGCCCGAAGATCTCGAGCAGGACCCGGAAGAACAGCGTCGGGATGAGCAACCACTGACCGTTGAAGCCGTCCATCCAGTGGCCCGAATGGTGCACCGCGATGATGTTCCACTCGTCGGAGTAGAACCACAGGCCGCGCCCGTACCACCACGCGGAGGCGACGAGGACCGCGAGCCCGGCCCAGAACACCACAGCACCGAGGAACCGTTCGTTCTCGGACGCCCCCTCGGCGACCGCGGACCGAACCGTCGGGTGACGGTCGGTCGCCAGGCTCATCGGTTCCGACTCGGCGCCGGGCCGGTGCCCGGCGGGGTGCGCGTCACCGGGCATCACCCGTGCCCGGACGGCGCCGTTCCCCGGGGCCGAGTGGACGGACCCCACGCAGGCGCCGGCGTTCGCGCCGCAATTCCGAGATGATCTTCACGATCACCCCGGGTGCGGCCAGGGTCGAATCGCCGCGGGTACGGGGGAAGTAGTCCACGCCGAACTGGATGATGGCGAATCCCAGCCGTTGCGCCTGGGCGATCAGCTCCACGTCGAGGAACGAACCCTCGCTGCGGAGATCGACCCGGTCGAGCACATCCCGGCGGATCAGCTTGCCGGCGAAGTTCACGTCGCGCAGCTTCACATCGAGGGTGTACCGCACGAGCCAGTTGTACAGATGCGAGAACCAGTAACGTTTGGGTCCCTCGGCGGTGCGGTCGAAGCGGTACATCGACACGATGTCTGCGTCGTAGATGCGCAGCAGCCTGAACGCCTTGCCGAGCAGCAACAGGTCGAAGGGCAGGTCGGTGTCGGTGTAACAGACGATGTCGCCCTTCGACGCCCCGAACCCGCTGCGGATCGCCGCGCCCAAACCACGATTGTGGTCGTGGTGCACCCCGACCACGTGCCCGTCACGTTCGGCCAACTCGTCGATGATCTGTGCCGTGCGGTCGGTCGAGCCGTCGTCGACGATGACGATCTCGTAGTCGTCGAGTTCGCCGGCGCCGACCAGATGCTCGCCGGCCTCGGTGGCGGCGAGCACCGTCTGGGCCAGCATCGCCTCCTCGTTCCACGCCGGGAACACGAAGCTCAGACACTGGAATCCGGCGGACACGGTCCGCGAGCGTACCCGCGGCCCGACGGCGGGCAGTCACCATCTTTTCCCGCGGGTGACTCACCTCACCCGGACGGCACCCGGCCGCGGCGAACTCCGGGGCGAATCCTGCCGCAGGTGCCGAAAATGTCCCGAAGTCATCATGGTCGGCCGGCCACCAGGGAGGGATGAAATACGAGTAACTGACCGTGACCTACTACGCGCGGAACGTGCGCGACGAGGGGTAGTCCACCCCAGCTAGGGACGGGGCCGGGGTCCGGGAGGGTCCGGGGTCCGGGACGGGGCCGGGGTCCGGATCGGATCGGTCAGGGGCGGCGGGGGCCCTGGAAACGCACGAGGCTCTGACGCACGGGCACGAGATCGCGGCGGTAGTGCCGGTGGGTGTCGGCCACGGCCTGTTCGGCCGAGCGGCGGGTGGCGGCGAGTTCGTATTCGAGCCCGGCGACCCGCGCCTCGAGCGCCAGAACCCGCTGCACTCCGGCGAGGTTCAAACCGTCGTTGGTCAGTTCCTGGATCTTGCGCAACAAGGTGATGTCCGCATCCGAATAGCGCCGCGAGCCACCCGCGGTCCGGGCCGGCTCCAGCAGGCCGCGCCGTTCGTAGATGCGCAACGTCTGGGGATGCACGCCTGCCAGTTCGGCGGCCACCGAGATGACGTACACGGCTTCGGTCTTGCGGGCGCTCACACGTGCTCCTCTTGTTGCACCAACGCATCGAGCGCGGCGCGGGGGTTGTCGTCGGTGGCCTCGTCGAAGGCTTCGATCGCCCGACGCTGCTCGGCCGACAGCTTGGACGGCACGGCCACCTCGACCGTGACGAGCAGATCGCCGGTGCCCTTGGTCGTGGCCACGCCCCGGCCCTTCACGCGCAAGGTGCGACGGTTCGGCGTGCCCGCGGGCAGGCGCAGCGTGACCGCGTCGCCGTCCATCGTCGGCACCCTGATGTCGGCGCCGAGTGCCGCTTCGGCGAAGGTCACCGGCACGGTCAGGGTCAGGTTCCTGCCGGACATGGCGAAATGCCGGTCGGGAGCGACGTGCACCTGCAGATGCAGATCACCGGCCTTGCCGCCGTTCGCTCCCGGTTCACCCCGACCCTTCAGGCGCAGATGCGCGCCATCGGCCACCCCGGCGGGCACCCGCACCTTCACATCACGGGGACGACGTTCGACGCCACGTCCGTGACAGGTCGGACACGGATCTTCGATCACGACCCCGCGCCCGCTGCACACCGGACACGGCTGGGAGAACGAGAACGGACCCTGGTTCTCGTCGAGCACGCCACGACCATGACAGGTGGTACAGACCTTCGGCTGCGTCCCGGGCTTCGCGCCCGAACCACCACAGGTCGAACACACCGCGTCGGAGGTCAGATGCACGGTGGTGGTGATGCCGTGGACCGCATCGGCGAACGACAGGTGCAGCTCGGCCTCGAGGTCGTTGCCGCGCCGCCGACGCGAGCTGGCCGCACCGCGCGCGGCGGTGCCACGCGTGAACAGTCCGCCCAACAGGTCACCGAGGTCGCCGACGTTGCCGTCGAAGTGGAACCCGCCGGGGGCGCCCTGGAATCCGGCCCCTCCGGGTCCGCCGAGCCCCCCCGCCATGGGACCCAGGCGACGGACCTCGTCGTATTCGGCGCGCTTCTCGGCGTCGCCGACCACGTCGTAGGCCGCCGAGATCTCCTTGAAACGGTCTTCGGCGCCGGCATCACCGGGGTTCGCGTCGGGGTGATTCTCGCGGGCGAGCTTCCGGTACGCCTTGGTGATCTCCTTGGCGCCGGCGTCGGGGGCGACACCGAGGATCTTGTAGTAGTCCTTCTCGAACCATTCGCGCTCGGCCGCCACGCCTGATCAGCCCCTGACCTTGACCATCGCGGCGCGCAGCGTCCGCTCCTTCCAGCGGTATCCGGGCCGCAACACGTCGACCACCATCGGACCTTCGGCGCCCTCGCCGTCGGGTTCGTGCATGACGGCCTCGTGCGCGTTCGGGTCGAAGGGTTCGTTCAGCGGGTCGAGTCGCTCGAGCCCGGCCTTCTCCAGCACCCCGAGCAGCGACGTGAAGATCGCGGTGACGCCATCGTCGCCGTGCTCGATGCCGGCGTCACAGGCGTCCAACACCGTCAGCAGCTCTTCGACCAGGCGCCCGGTGGCGTGTTCCCTCGCTTCACCCTGGCGACGGAGCGCCTGTTTGCGGTAGTTCTCGAAGTCGGCCTGGAGCTGGCGGAGCGCGTCGAGGTACTCGTCGCGCTCCCGGCTGATCTCATCGACACGGTCCGGGCCGGCCCCGGTCGATCCGGCTTCACGATCGGTGGACGCATCGGGTGGCGTCCCGGGCGTGTTCGCCTCACCGTCGACGACCTCACCGTCGACGACCTCGGCATCGACGACCTCGGCATCGATCGAACCGGCGTCGACCGACCCGCTGGCAGGTTCGGCACCTTCGGACGCGGCGTCGACCGTCCCGTCCGCCGGGATGTCGGTCTCGTCGCTCATCAGCTCTCCTCGGAGTCGTCCACGACCTCGGCATCGACGACTTCGGCGTCATCAGGGCCGTCCGCGCCGTCGGAGGCCGAGCCGGCCTGGGCGTAGTTGGCCTCGTCCGAGGCGTTCTGCTCGTACAGCTTCTGCGCGAACGTCTGGGAGGCGTTCATGAGACGCTCGGTGCCGATCCGGATCTGTTCGACGTTGTCACCCTCGAGCGCGGTCTTCAGGTCGGCGAGCGCGCTCTCGACTGCGGACTTCTCGTCGCCGGTGATCTTCTCGCCCTGCTCCTTGAGCAGCTTGTCGGTCTGGTACACGAGGGTGTCACCCTGATTGCGGACCTCGGCCTCTTCCTTGCGGCGCTTGTCTTCGGCGGCGTGCGCCTCGGCGTCGCGGACCATCTGGTCGATGTCGTCCTTGGCCAACGACGACTGACCGGTGATCGTCATCGACTGCTCCTTGCCGGTGGCCCGGTCCTTGGCCGAGACGTGCACGATCCCATTCGCGTCGATGTCGAAGGTGACCTCGATCTGGGGCACGCCACGGGGCGCGGGCGGCAGGTCGACGAGCTGGAACTTGCCCAGGGTCTTGTTGAACTGGGACATCTCCCGCTCGCCCTGCAGCACGTGGATCTCGACCGAGGGCTGACCGTCTTCGGCGGTGGTGAACACCTCGGTCTTCTTGGTCGGGATCGTGGTGTTGCGCTCGATCAGGCGGGTCATGACCCCGCCCTTGGTCTCGATCCCCAACGACAGCGGCGTCACATCGAGCAGCAGGACGTCCTTGACGTCACCCTTGAGCACCCCGGCCTGCACCGCGGCGCCCACGGCCACGACCTCGTCGGGGTTCACACCCTTGTGCGGGTCGTTGCCGGTCATCTCCTTGACCAGATCGACCACCGCGGGCATCCGGGTGGACCCACCCACGAGCACGACGTGGTCGATGTCGCCCTTGGCGAGCCCGGCGTCGGAGATCGCCTGGTCGAACGGGGTGCGGCAGCGGTCCAGCAGATCCGCGGTCAGCTCCTGGAACTTGGCCCGCGTGAGCTGCGTGTCGAGGTGCAGCGGGCCCGCATCGGTCGCGGTGATGTAGGCCAGGTTGATCTGGGTGGCCTGCACCTGCGACAACTCGATCTTGGCCTTCTCCGCGGCCTCCTTGAGGCGCTGGACGGCCATGTTGTCCTTGGACAGGTCCACGCCGTGGTCGCCCTTGAAGCCGTCGACCAACCAGTCGATGATCTTCTGGTCCCAGTCGTCACCGCCCAGCTTGGTGTCTCCGTGCGTGGACTTGACCTCGAACACGCCGTCGCCGATCTCGAGCACCGACACGTCGAAGGTCCCCCCACCCAGGTCGAACACCAGGATGGTCTGGTCGGTGTCCTCCTTCTCGAGACCGTACGCGAGCGCGGCCGCGGTCGGCTCGTTGATGATGCGCAGCACTTCCAGGCCGGCGATCTGGCCGGCCTCCTTGGTCGCGGTGCGCTGGGAGTCGTCGAAGTAGGCGGGCACCGTGATGACCGCCTGGGTCACGGTGTCTCCCAGGTAGGCCTCGGCGTCGGCCTTGAGCTTCATCAGCGTGCGGGCGGAGATCTCCTGGGCCGTGTACGCCTTGCCGTCGATGTCGATCGACCAGTTGGTGCCCATGTGCCGTTTGACCGACCGGATCGTCCGGTCGGGGTTGGTGATCGCCTGACGCTTGGCGACCTCACCGACGAGGACCTCGCCGGATTTGGAGAACGCGACCACCGACGGGGTGGTGCGGGAACCTTCGGCGTTGGGCACGACGACGGGTTCGCCGGCCTCCAGAACGCTGACGACGGAGTTGGTGGTGCCGAGGTCGATACCGACAGCTTTGGGCATGCTCGTGAGTCCTTTTCCACTCGGAGACTTCAGGTCCGTGACGAACGTGAACGACGCCAACTCTAGAACCTTGAGCGCGGTATTGACAACCTCGGGTCGCCCTCGGATCGTCGGTCGCCCGATCGACGGCCGCGATCAGCCACAGAAACCGGGCGCAACCTGCACCGGGGTTCGCTAACTTTGGTGGCGTTCCGTCCGTCCACCCGATCCCACGACAGGCCACCTGACACCAGACAACGCATCGGAGACCCCCCATGTCCACGTCCGCGTACCGCAACGTCGCCGCCGCTCTCGAACCGCTCGTGAAGTCGATCTTCCACGGTTCGATCCCCATCCGGATCGAGATGTGGGACGGGTCGAGCCTGGGACCGGAGACCGACACGCTGATCCGTCTGCAGTCACCGATGGCGTTGAGACGTCTGATGTGGGCGCCGGGTGAGTTGGGCCTCGCCCGCGCGTACGTCGCCGGCGACCTGCAACTCGACGGCGACGTGTTCGACCTGCTCGCACTCCGCAGCAGCGTGGTCGACGCGGAGGGCGAGGCACACAACATCGGCGTCACCCCCCGCATGGTGCCCGCGTTCTGGCGCGCCGCGCGCGACCTCGGTGTGCTCGGGATGCCGCCGCCACCGCCGTCGATCGAGGCCCGACTCAGCGGCATCCGCCATCTGCGCAGCCGGGATGCGCAGGCGATCTCGCACCACTACGACGTCGGCAACGACTTCTACCGGTTGGTGTTGGGGCCGTCACTCACCTACTCATGCGCGTACTGGGCCGACGACGATTTCACGCTGGAAGACGCCCAGGCGGCCAAGTACGAACTGATCAGCCGCAAACTCGCCCTGCAGCCGGGCATGCGGCTGCTCGACGTGGGCTGTGGCTGGGGTGGCATGGTGCTGCACGCCGCGCGCCATCACGGCGTGTCGGCGATCGGCGTGACGCTCTCCCACGAGCAGGCGAACCTGGCCCGCCAACGGGTCGCCGACGCCGGTCTCGCCGACCGGATCGAGATCCGCGTGCAGGACTACCGCGACGTCCACGACGGCCCCTTCGACGCGATCTCGTCGATCGGCATGTTCGAACACGTCGGCCTGTCCAAGGCCGAGGAGTACTTCTCGGACCTGTATCACCTGCTCGCCCCGGGCGCCCGGTTGTTGAACCACGCGATCTCGCGCCCCGACCCTTCGCGTGCCGCCGTCGCGCCCCGGTCGTTCATGGCGCGCTACGTGTTCCCCGACGCCGCGCTGGTCGAGGTCGGCACGGCGGTCTCGGCCATGCAGAAGCACGGCCTGGAGGTCCGCGACGTCGAATCGCTCCGGGAGCACTACGCCAAGACGCTGCGGGTCTGGGTGCAGAACCTCGAGGACCACTGGGAAGAAGCCCAGATGCTCGTCGGCCCCGCCCGAGCCCGGGTCTGGCGGCTGTACATGGCCGGCTCGGCCCTGTCCTTCGAGGACGCACGGATCGCCGTGCACCAGGTGCTGGCGGTGCGCACCGCAGCGAACGGGGCCTCGGGCATGCCGGCGACGAGGAGCTGGCTCGCCACCGAGCACCCCGCGCCGGTGCAGCGAGCCGCGACGCAGGCCACGTGAACTGCACATGACCCGGTGACGCCGGTACGCTGACGTGATGCGCCGGGAGGCGCATCCGACCAATGGGCCCGACGGCCCGTTCGCCGAGCAGAGCTCGGTGGCCGACAGCCGAACACCGGACGAGATGCGACCCGTCCGCGCACGCTGGAGCCCGACCCGAAGTCCATCGACCCGCCGGACCGCACGCCAGGTGATCACCGAAGACGATCGAGCCCCCGACGAAACGGCCCACGACCCGGCGATCTCCGCGCCCCGCGACAGCTCGTCGCCGGACGGGCCGGATCACCGCGGCGAAGCGCCGCGGTGGACCCGCGCCGGGTTCCGCCTCGCGCAGCTCCTGGTGCTGGTGCCCGTCTGGGTCGCCGCGTACCGCGACGGGAAGAAGGGTTGGTACCCCACCCTGGACGCGGCGACCACGACCCTGCGCGCCCGGGACGTCCTCGAGGGCCATTTCCCGTTGATCGGCATGTGGACGTCGGTGTCCACCAAGGTCGGGACCCCCACCTACTTCCCCGGCGCCACCGAGTTGTACCTGCTCAGTGTGCCGGTGCACCTCTTCGGTGACGCCTGGGGTCCCCTGATCGCGATGGCGGCGATCAACTCGGCGTGGCTGGTGCTGGCCGGTTGGCTGTTGCGCCGCCGGCTCGGGTACCTCGGCGCCACCTGGGCGCTGGTCGCGCTCGGCCTACTGGTGTGGACGATGGGCTCCGAAGCCCTGATCGACGTCGCCCCGATGCAGATGATCACCCTGCCGTTCGCGCTGTTCCTGATCGCGGTGTGGAGCGTCGCCGACCGCGACCTCGCCGTGATCCCCCTGCTCGTGTTCGTCGCGAACTTCCTGCTGCTCAACCATCTGGTGCTCACGCTGTTGGTCCCCGTCATCGGGTTGTGCGCGCCGGTGGCCCTGTTCATCGTGTTGCGCGCCGAGCGGCGTCGCGCGCCCGACCTCTGGCCGGCCACGCGCCGGACTCTGCTCGTCCAACTGGTGATCGGCGCCGCGATCACCGTGGTGCTGTGGCTACCCACCCTCATCCAGCAGTTCACCAACTCGCCGGGCAACCTCACCAACCTGTACAACGCGTCACGCGTCGATCTGGCACGCACCGTGGATCTGACCCATGCCCTCGACGTCGTCGTGACGATGCTCGCCCAACCGCCGTTCTGGTTCCGCAACACCTTCAACACGCCGCTGACGACGACGCCGCTGAGCCCGCTGCAGATGGTGTTCGGCGTCGTGTTCATCGCCGGGCTCGGCTACCTCGCCGTGCTGGCCGCCCGTCGACGGGACCGCCTGGTCGTGACCGCTCTGGCCATCACGGCGGTGGCCCTGATCGCTGCGACGTGGAACATCCTGAACGCCCCGACGGATTTCGGGTTTCGCCGCGGCTACTTCCGCTCGCTGTGGGGCACGATGATGTTCGTCTGGATGACCGTCGCGCTCGCCGTGGTCCGCGCGCTTCCCCGCCGGACCCTCGACGCGGTGCGATCCTCCCGGGTGACGCTCGCCTGCGGCGTCGCCGCCACCGCGGTCGTGGCCCTGCTCGCCGTCCCGCATCAGGACCCTGGCAAGGGCACCAACGGTTCGGGCGACGCCTCGGTCGCCCTGGCCCAGAAGTTGAACAACCGGGGCATCGTGGCGTTGCGTGACCGGGGCCAGGTGCAGGTGGCCGCGGGCGGCGACTTCTCGTCGTACGCCCTGTCTTCGAGTCTGATCCTGGCGTTGGACACCTACGGGGTCGACGTGTGCGTGCCCAAGGTCATGGTGCCCCAGTTCGGCAAACACCGGGCGTGTGACGCCGGCGGGCCCGACCTGTACGCGACCGTGTCGTCGGCCGCGTTCCCGCCGTACCCGGGCGAGAAGATCGAGTTCGAAGCGACCCTGCTCACCAAGGCCGAACGCCGGGCCCGCTCGCGCCTCGCAGGCAGAGTCGCCGACTGGCTGGGTTCGCAAACCGAGATCCACGCCAGTCCCCGCGTCCGCAAGACGTTGGTCGACGCGTACGGCGAGGACGCCGCCGACCGCTACGAGGCGAAGAAGTTCGACACCAAGGGCTTTCCGCTCACCAGCCTCATGATCTCACCGGATTTCGTCGACTTCGTGGCGACCCGGTCGTATTGGAACCCCGACGGCACCCCGAACGCCGCGATCGACACCGGTGACCTCGACCCGGCGGTCCTGATGCGCTGGGCGGACCTGGTGCAACGCGAGTACACCGGCGAATCGGTGCGCGTCGTGACCAGCCGTTCGGCGCCCGGGAAGCTGGCCGACCTCGTCCGTTCCGACGACTCGTCCTCGGGCTGAGCGGCCGAGTCGAATCCGGCCGGCGTTCGCCGCCGGGCACGTCGCGGGTCGACGTCCCGCGCCGGGCGGGGAGACGACCGGTCGGCACCGCCCGTTAGAGTTCTCCGACCATGACGACGACGCTCGTACTCCTCCGCCACGGGCAGAGCCTGTGGAACGCCGAGAACCGCTTCACCGGCTGGTACGACACCGAGCTGTCCGCCCTCGGCGAGGCCGAGGCGACCGCTGCGGGCGTCGCGCTCGCCGATGCGGGGCTCTCCCCCGGCATCCTGCACACCTCGGTCCTGACCCGGGCGATCCGGACCGCCGAACTCGCGCTCGCGGCGGCACGGCGGTCGTGGATCCCGGTGCGTCGCCACTGGCGATTGAACGAGCGGCACTACGGCGATCTCACCGGGGCGAACAAGGCCGAGACCGCCGAGCGTTTCGGTGCCGACCAGGTGAAGGTGTGGCGGCGCAGCTACGACGTGCCACCGCCCCCGATCGCCGTCGACAACGCGTGGAACCCCAACGACGACCCGCGCTACGCGCCGCTCGCTCCCGAGGTCGTACCGGCGAGCGAATGTCTCGCCGATGTGGTCGTGCGCATGCTGCCCTGGTTCCACGATGCGATCGTTCCCGACCTCGACCGTCACGGCACCGTGCTGGTCGTCGCCCACGGCAATTCGATCCGGGCACTCGTCAAACATCTCGACGACGTGGACGACGACGCCATCACCGGAGTCGAGATCCCAACCGGCGTGCCGCTGGTCTACGAACTCGGTGACGACCGACGCCCGACCGAGGCCAAGGCCGTGCTCGACCGGGCGCTCGGCGACCCCGCCGAGATCGCCGCGGCAGCCCAGGCGGTGGCCGACCAGGCCTCGACCGGCTGACGATCACGCCGACTCGCCGGCCCCGCATCCGGGCGGTGGTACCGGCGACGTTCACGACGTGGCCGTCCCGGAGGGCCGAGGTCGCGTCCTCGCGTCCGGCCGGCGGTCGTCCAGCCTGACGTCCGGTGGCGGGCGAGCGATCGCTCCCGGTGACAGCGAGGTGTTCGACGTGTCGCTGCCGTCGGGCACCTGCCACCCGGTCTGCTTCGGCGCCGGGCCGGCGTCGGGGATGAAGCCCCACTTCATGAAGGGCATGATCCAGGAGATCCATGTGAGCTGAACCGTCACGCACGTCGACGGTGAGTCGCCTTCGAGTTCACGCGCACGATCGACCCATGGGCGCCGCGCTCGGGGTTAGGATGCCCGCCCATGGCTGCGAACCACTACATCGACAAGCTCGGTGCTCTTCCCCTGTTCTCCTCGTGTTCCAAGAAGGAGCTGGGGCGCATCGCCCGCGCCGGCGACGAGGTCCAGGTGGAGAACGGCAAGCAGTTGGTCGACCAGGGCGAGATGGGCCGCGAAGCGTTCGTGATCCTGTCGGGTACGGCCGCGGTCAAGCGCAACGGCCGCAAGATCGCCACGCTCGGGCCCGGCGACCCGGTCGGCGAGCTGTCGTTGCTCGACCGCGGACCCCGGACCGCCTCGGTGTACGCGACCAGCGACATGACCGTGTTCGTGTTGTCGAGTCAGCGCTTCAACGCCGTCCTCGACGACGCGCCGGGACTGTCGCGCAAACTGCTGGCCTTCCTGGCCGGCCGGGTACGCGAGCTGGACACGAAGAACTTCGGCTGATCGGCGACCGCGAGGCGTCGGAGGGCCGCCGGTGGGTTCTGACTTGTCGGACGCGGCCTTGGTAGCGTCGGGGCCGATATGGCTGACACGCCCGGAACACCCGGAACACCCCGCAGGATTCGCCCGCATCACGTCGTCATCGGAATCGGCGTCGTCGTTGCGCTGATCACCGTGGTCTCGGGGCTCCTCCCGCTGATCACCCACTGGCACAAACAGAAACCGGTGACCCGGCCGGTGTTCGGCGGAATCCCGGGCGCGATCGTCTTCGCGTTCTACGTGATCATCCCCCTCACCCTGCTCTACGGCGCGATCGCGTTCTCGAACCGCGTCAAGAACTGGGAGCGCGGCACCCCTGACGACCGGTCGACCACCCAGAAGAACTTCATGGCGCGTCTGAAGGACTTCCGTGGCGGCGCCTACATGCAGACCCTGCTGCGCGACCCTGCCGCCGGGGCGATGCACTCGTTCATCTACTTCAGCTTCCTCGTACTGTTGGCGGTCACCACCACGCTGGAGATCGACCACCAGCTCCCCAATGGTTGGAAGTTCCTGCACGGCGGCGTCTACCAGGGCTTCTCCTTCGTCGGCGACCTCGCCGGGGTGACCTTCATCATCGGGGTGGTCTGGGCGATCATGCGCCGGTACGTGCAGAAGCCCTACCGCATCCGCATCAAGACCAAGCCCGAACATGCGCTGATCCTGGGCACCCTGCTGGCCATCGGCGTCACCGGGTTCACCACCGAGATGTTCCGCATCGTCACGATGGGCAGGCCCGCTTTCGAGAAGTGGTCGTTCGTGGGCTACCCGCTCGCCGGGCTGGTCGACGACGTGTCGAACGCCGCCGGCTGGCACCAGGCGATGTGGCTGGCCCACGTCGCGTCCTTCGTCGTGTTCCTGGTGTTGATCCCCACGACCATGTTGCGCCACATGTTCACCTCGCCGTTGAACATCTACCTGCGTGACCGGGAGCGGCCCCGTGGCGCGATGCGCCAGATGCCGAACCTGATGGAGACCGAGCTGGAGACCTTCGGCGCGGCGACCGTCGAGGACTTCACCTGGAAGCAGTTGCTCGACACCGACGCCTGCACCATGTGCGGCCGGTGTACCTCGGTGTGCCCGGCACACGGGACGGGCAAGCCGCTCGACCCGCGTGAGATCGTGCTCAAGACCGGTGAGGTCATGGCTGCGACGGGCTCACCGGCGGTCTCGCCGCCGATCGGCACCGTGCCGGAGATCACCGTGTCGGCCGATTCGCTGTTCGAACGGATCACCCCCGTGGAACTGTGGGCGTGCACGTCGTGTCGGGCGTGCGACGAGATCTGCCCGGTGAACATCGAGATCATGGACAAGATCCTCGACATGCGGCGCTACCTGTCGTTGATGGAGTCGAACTTCCCGAGCGAGTTGGGCACCACGTACCGCAACATGGAGAACAACGCGAACCCGTGGGGCATGAACCAGGGTGAGCGGGCCGACTGGGCCAAGGATCTCGACGGGGTCGAGGTCGTCGACCCGGGCGACGCGTTCGACCACGAGTACCTCTACTGGGTCGGGTGCGCGGGTTCCTTCGACGACAAGAACAAGCGGGTGTCCCAGTCGATGGCGAAGCTGCTCAGGCGGGCAGGGATCGACTTCGCGATTCTCGGGCCGGGCGAGAACTGCACCGGCGACCCGGCGCGTCGCTCGGGCAACGAATACATCTTCCAGATGCTCGCCATGCAGAACATCGAGAACCTCAACGGCATGGGCGTGCGCAAGATCATCACCCAGTGCCCCCACTGCTTCAACACGCTGCGCAACGAATACCCGCAGTTCGGCGGCAACTACGAGGTGATCCACCACTCCCAGTTGCTCGAACAGCTCGTCGAGGACGGCCGTCTCGACCTGTCCACCGCCGAGCTCGACGAGCGGGTCGTCTACCACGACTCGTGCTACCTGGGGCGGCACAACAACATCTACGGCGCCCCACGTAACGTGCTCGCCAAGTTGGGAGGCATCGAGGTCGTCGAGGCACCCCGCAACGGCACGATGGCCCGCTGTTGTGGCGCCGGCGGGGCGCGCATGTGGATGGAGGAGAACATCGGCACCAAGATCAACGACGACCGGGCCGAGGAACTCATCCACACCGGCGCCGACCGGGTCGCCACGGCCTGTCCGTTCTGCTACATCATGCTGGACGACGGGGTGAAGGGCGCCGGCGCGGGCGACGACGTCAAGGTCGCCGACATCGCCATCACCGTGCTCGACGCGATCGAGAACGGCGAACGCCGCATCGACCCGGCGATCCTCGCGCCCGTGGGAGCCGGCGACGTCGCCGAACCGACCGTCGAGTCTGCTGCGGAGACCTCGGAGTCGAGCGACTGAGGGGACACCGGTGGGGCGAATCGAGGACCGGCACCACTCCGAGCCGCCGACGCCGGCCGATCACGATCGGCCGGCCGCCTCGCCCGAGTCGTCGAGCATCGCCGCGCTGCGACACCGGCACCTGCACGGGCTCCACCGCATCGTCGACGCGTACCGACGCGCCGATGACAGCGGCGACAGGTTCCACCCGATCGTGCGGTCCACGGCAGACCCGGTTGCGCTGATCGACGAGGCCCTGGCGGCATGCACCACGGCCGCCGGTCCGCATGTCGGTGAACTCACCGACGGCGAGATCTTCCTGCGACTGTGCGTGCTGTTGCGCACCGCGCTCGTCGGCGACGCCACCCCCGAGGGCGGCCCCGGCGGCCTGCTCGAGGCGTTCGTCGCCGCCGACCGGCCCGATACCGCCGAACGCCGGTGCGTCCTCGATGCGTTCGGTTCGTTGGAGGAACGGGACCGCGTGGTGCTGTGGTTCGTCGCCACCGAGGGAGCGCTCCCCGCGCGCTTGGCGACGCTGTTGGCGAGCACCGACCCGGATACCGCGGCAACGACGGCCTACCGCGCCCGAAGCCGCCTGCGGCGGGCCTATGCTCGCCGGCGCGTCTCGGGCCCCGACTGGCCCGAGGCCTGTGTGGAGCTCGCCGAAGACGTGGCCGGCCTCACCGACGGATCGGCGCCGCAGCCACCGGATGCCACGGCCCGCGCGCACCTGCGGAGTTGCACCCGCTGCACGCAACTGTCGGCCGAGTCGGCTGCGCTCCCGACCCAGCTCGCGGTCGAGGCGGCTGCGATCCGGCAGCGGGGAACCGCACCGACGGGCGGTCACGGGACCGGGCCCGACCCGTCGGTTGTCGCCCGGGAACCGGCCACGGAGGCGACGAAGCCGCTGGTGATCAGCACCACGCCGCTGCTCGACGAACCGGGCCCGGCACCGGCGGCGCGCACCGGGGTGGTCGATCCGACCCTGATCGAGCCCCCGGAGCCCGTGCCGGACCGGCGACGGACCGGCACGGTCGTCGGGCTCGTCGCGATCTTCGTCGGGGTGGTGGTGGCGCTGGTCGTGTGGTTGTCGATCGGGCGCTCGTCGACGTCCCCCGCCACCCCGGGCGACACGATCGACGCGCCCGGCCCCGACACGACGACGCACCCCACGACCGATGCAGGTCTCGGCGTGGCACCGTCGACCGCGGCACCGGGGTCGACGGTGACGCTGACCGTGCCGCCCAGCGGGCCGCCGACCACCGGCTCGGGGACCGCATCGGCCCGGCCGACCGGTCCGGCGTCGTCACCGGCCTGGTCGCCTCCCCGGACCGCCGCCTCCTCACGGCCTTCGCAGTCGCATCCGCCGTCGAGCACGGCGACCCCTCCGGTCACGACGCAGCTACCGCCGACCGCACCGCCGACCACGGTGGCGACGACCCCGAGTCCCAGCACCTCGATCGGCGGCCCTCCGCCGTGACGCGGACGGGCCGGTCTGCACGACGGAGAGTCGGCGGACCGGGGCGAGATCAGCTCGAGAAGTTCTCCCAGTACCGGCTGGGGGTCGGGCCACGCTGGCCCTGGTACTTCGACCCCAGCCCGCTCGAGCCGTACGGGTGGTCCGCCGGTGTGGTCATCGACAGGAACGAGATCTGTCCGATCTTCATGCCCGGGTACAGCGTGATCGGCAGCGTCGCCACGTTCGACAGTTCGAGCGTCAGATAGCCGTCCCATCCGGCGTCGACGAATCCGGCGGTCGAGTGGATCAACAGTCCCAGCCGACCAAGCGACGACTTGCCCTCGAGGCGGGCGACGAGGTCGTCGCCGAGCGCCACCCGCTCGGCGGTCGCGCCCAGCACGAACTCGCCGGGGTGCAGGATGAACCGATCGCCTTCGGGGATCTCCACCAACTCGGTGAGATCCTCGAGGTTCGTCTTGACGTCGATCAGCCCCGTCGTGTGGTTCCGGAACACGCGGAAATAGCGGTCGACGGTGACGTCCACCGATGACGGTTGGATCATCGACTCGTCGAGCGGATCGATGACGATGCGTCCGGAGGCGAGAGCTTCTGAGATGGACCGGTCCGAGAGGATCATCGTCGGAGCACGTTACAGGATCACGGCGGGCGCACCGGCTCGGGCCGTCCCGGTCCGAGTCGGAGGATGTTCGAACGTCGCCGTAGAGTCGAACGGTCATGTCTGGCCGACTCTCGTGAGCGACACGCATCGGGACGATCCCATCTACCAGCGTCGCTGGGGGATCCTCGCGACCCTGTGCCTGGGGCTGATCCTGGTGGTCGCGGCGAACTCGTCGCTGAACGTCGCCTTCCCGAAGATCCAGCAGGCACTGGGCAGCGCACCGAGCCAACTGCAGTGGATGGTCGACGCCTACTCCCTCGTGTTCGCCGTGCTGCTGTTGCCCGCGGGCGCGCTCGCGGATCGTTTCGGCCGCAAGACCGCCCTGCAGTTCGGCCTCGCGGTCTTCGGCCTCGCCTCGCTGCTCGCCACGCTCAGCTCGGACAACGGGCAACTCATCGCGCTCCGCGGCCTGATGGGGGTGGGGTCCGCGTTCATCATGCCCGGCACGCTGTCGATCCTGACCAACGTCTTCCACGATCCGGTCGAACGCCAACGCGCCATCGCCATCTGGGCCGGGTGCGCCGGGCTGGGCGGCACGATCGGACCGGTGGTGTCGGGGATCCTGCTCGAAGGGTTCAGTTGGCAGTCGGTGTTCTTCATCAACGTCGTGTTGGCGATCATCGCCCTCGCGGTCGGGGCGAAGTTGCTGCCGAACTCGTCGGACCCACGCGAGGCCACCCTCGACCCGGTCGGGGTGTTCCTCGCGATCCTGGGCGTCGGCAGCCTGTTGTACGGCATCATCGAAGGCCCCGCGAACGGGTGGGTGTCAGCGGAGACGATCGGGACGATCCTGGGCGGCATCGTGGTGGTCGGCGCGTTCATCGCCTGGGAGTTGCACACCGACGAACCCATGCTCGACATGCACCTCTTTCAGAACCGGGCCTTCGCTCTGGGTTCCACGACGATCACGTTGCAGTACTTCGCGATGTTCGGCCTGTTCTTCGCGATGGCCCAGTATCTGCAGATCTCTCACGGTTACTCGGCACTGCAGGCCGGCCTGGCCGGGATCCCGGTCGGGGTGATGGGCATGTTCGCGTCACCGCTGAGTGCGCCGCTGGTGCGTCGGTTCGGTCACCGCTTCGTCGTCGGGTCGGGTCTGTTGATCTCCGCGGCGGGCATGGCCCTGATGATCGGGGCGTCGCCGACGACGACGTTCGCGCTGCTGTTCGTGGGTTTCTGCCTGCTCGGCTGGGGCAACGGCCAGGCGACCGCCCCGTCCACCACGTTGATCATGGCTTCGGTGCCCCGCGCCAAGTCGGGTGTCGGGTCGTCGGTGAACGACCTGTCGCGTCAGATCGGCGGCGCGCTCGGCATCGCCGTACTCGGCAGTGTGATGGCCTCGGTGTACCGCAATTCGATCGCCCACAACGTCGGCTCGCCCGCGCTGGCCGCGCAGGCCGGGACGACGATCGACGCGACGCTCGCCGCCGTGCGGCATTCGACCGGTGTCGACGCGGCGGCGCTGCATCACGGGGCGCAGCTCAGCTTCGCTCACGGTTTCGGCATGGCGATGCTCGTCGGGGCGATCGTGTTGACGATCAACGCCACGCTGGTGTGGGTGCGCGGTCTCGACATCGACCCCGACGGCGACCCGACCATCCACCTCGCATCGTCCGAAGCGAGTCACTGAGGCTTCAGCCCCAACGGTCGGCGATTCGCGTCGGACTGCCGATCTGGCCTCGATTGGCGGTTCAATGGTCTCGTGTCCATCGACGACCCGACTGCATCACTGCAGGGAGACCGCGACGTGTCGGTTGCGGTGTGCTCGGCCGACGCCTACCGAGGTGCCGCATGGGTTCCGGTGCCGGGTCACCCCCACCACCTCCGAGCCCACGGCTGGGTCTATCTGCGACACGACGGTCGGCTGGTCGCCCGCGTCCGTGCACGGGGAACCGCACAGCTCGAGGTGCGCCCCCGTCGTACCCCGACCACCGTCGACGACCCGGGGTTCGGTCCGGGACGGGTACTGATCGTCGACCCGGACACCTTCGAGGACACACAGGTCGATCTCGGCCCACTCGCATCTCGTCAACGTTCCGGGCTCCGTTACCTGCGCGCCACCCGCCGCGGAACGGTCGTGCACCTCGCGGCGTCAGAACCGGTGCCGGCCGGTGACTGGGACGACTGAGCTTTCCCTACCTCTGCACGTCGGTCCTCTGCACGTCGGTCAACCGGCGTAGGTCGGGGGGCGCCGCACGGCAACCGGCGCTGGAGCGGCATCGCCCGCTCCGGCCGGTCGATCGGTGTCGGGCGCAGGCGACGTCGCCGGAGTCGCCGACGTCGTAGGGGCCGTCGTCGGCGCCACCGCTGCTTGCGCGACATAGCTGAACCGGACGTGCAACGGGTCGTGGTCCGACAGCGGTTCGCCGTCGGACCGCGTGAACCGTTCCCGCTCGAATACGTGGGTCTCTGGCGTGAGTTCGACATCGGCGCTGTCGCGGAAGGCGATCTTGTCGATCACATCGGCGTCGGTGCCACAGTCAACGGCTTCACAGACATCGCTCAGGCCGGTGGCGTCGAGGAAGGTCCGCCACACGTCGCCGTCGACGGGACGGTCGGTGTGCAGGTTCATGTCTCCGCCGACGATCACGGCGCGACCGGCCGAGTGCATGTCGATGTAGGCGGCGAGCTGGGCGAAGTTTCCGGCTCGGGCCGCCTGGTCCTCTGCCGCACCACCCGCGTCGGCGTGCAGGTCGTAGACGTCGACGGTCACCCCGGAAGCCAACTCGATCGTGGTGACGGCGAACCCCTTGGTCGCCAGACAGTCCGAGGCATGATCGAGAATGCCCATGCAATCGTCCCAGGTGACCCGGGTGACCGACCCGATGGGCATGCGGGACATGAAGTTCAGACCGTCGCCCAACAGGGCATCGGGGTGTGCGGGATCGGTGCCCATCGGCGGGACCTGCGGGGTCGACAGGTACGGGAAGTCGACCGCCGAGATCAGGTCGTCGTGGTAGACGCGGATGCCCTCGATGGGCGGGTCGGGGTTCGCGAAGTCCTCCTGGGTGAGCACCAGGTCGTACGCGTTCAACAACGGACTGATGAGCACCTGGTTGACCGACGGGTTCGAACCCGAGAGCCCTTCGGGCAGGCCGGCCACGTTGTAGGTCAACATGTCGAACTCACCGGTCACCGTCTCGGTGTCGGCACCGGCCGTGTGGACCGGGCCGAAACCGGCCAACAGGATCGCGACGATGGCAAGGGACATCAGGAACT
This sequence comes from Actinomycetota bacterium, assembly GCA_040255345.1. GTDB lineage: Bacteria > Actinomycetota > Acidimicrobiia > Acidimicrobiales > Iamiaceae > JAFDWI01. The sequence goes on from JBDZUV010000006.1 coordinate 27,942, forward strand.
TCGTGCGCAGCCTGGCCATCGGTAACCCCCGGTCAGTCCTTGACAACAGCCGACACCGTAGTCGCTCAGCTCGGGATGCGGTGACCGCTGCGCGCGTGTCTTTGCACCGTTGACCCGCTCAGCGGGCGACCGGCCGTGCAAAGACGCGATTCCTCTCCGGAACCCGGCTGGCACTGAACGGCTTGTGCACCGTTCACCCACTCAACATTGTCACTGTCAGCCGTGCAAAGACGAGGAAGGCTTGTTCGCGAACCGCCATGCAGCCGGGAAGGCCAGTGCGGCGACCACGATCTTGAGCGAGTCGGTCACCAGGAACGGCTGCACACCGAGGCTGAACGCCTTGCCCGCGGACACGCCGAGGTCGAAGGCCAACCAGGTGGTGCCGATCGCATACACGGTCAACGTTCCGGCGACGAGCAGCGCGACGGTCGAGGCGACCTTGCGGTCCGCACCCCGCTTGGCGAGCGCTCCCACCACACCAGCGGCCACCACGAAGCCGACGATGTAGCCGAACGACGGCATGTGCCAGCCCGACGATGCCTCGGCGAACCAGGGCAGCCCGACCATGCCGAGCGCGAGGTAGGCCAGCATCGACAGCACGGCTCGCTTCGTACCGAGTGCGGCACCGACGACGAGCACCGTGAGGGTCTGCAGGGTGAAGGGCACCGGAGACAACGGCGTGACGAAAGCGAACTGCGCCGAGAGTCCGGTCAGTCCGGCACCACCGGCGATCAGCACGACGTCGCGCACGAGCGTGCTCGGCACGGCGGGGACCAGATCAGCGAGGACCTCGCGCCGGGGCGCGACCAGCGCGTTGGGGTCCAGCAAAGCGTCCGACATCTGTGCTCCTCACTCCGGTCTCGAACACGGCCCGATCGGGCCGAGGCGACATTACCGCCCACGATTCCGGGGCAACACATCGGCAGCACCCGTGGGCCCGGAGCCCGGGAACCGTCATGACTGAACTGGGCCGACCCGCCGAAGGAGACGTTCGTTTCGCCCTTCAGCGTCGCCGTGGTCGCGAACGACAGCTCGACCTGGATCGTCGCACCGAAGGTGAGGGTGAAAAGGATGCCGGCCACGGGCACGGGGACCGGCACCGAGATCGCACGCGCGATGTCGGCAACCGATCGCGCGACGCTCCGCTCTCTGCAGGCATCCGCGGCCGGCTCGTAGGGTGGGCGTCATGAGCGACGCGCTTTTCGAACGGCTCGACGCCGGTGAACCGGGTCGCACGACCGTGCTGCCCACCGGGTTCTCCAGGGGCCCCTGGTCACCGGAGGCCCTCCACGGTGGCCCGGTCGCAGCACTGGTCGCCCGCGAGGCCGAAACGTTGCTCACACACGAGTTCGAGGGGCCCTATGTGCCGACCCGGTTCACGCTCGACCTGGAACGTCCCGTGCCCCTCGAACCGTTGACGGTGTCGAGCGCGGTCGTCCGACCGGGACGAAAGGTGCAGATCGTCGAGGTGACCGTCTGCGACGAGGCCGGCCGTCGGCTGGCGCGTGCGTCGATCCTGGCGATTCGTTCGGACCGACAGCAGCTTCCCGGCGACCTGCTCCAACCCGTCGACGCGCCGCCGCGTCTTCCTCCCGCCGAGCCCTCGAGTTTCGAGGGCTGGGGCTTTCCGACGTCGCAGGTCGCCTACCACCAGAACGCGACGGAGCATCGCCTGGTGCGCGGGATCCTCGGCGAACCCGGACCGGTGACCGACTGGATCCGGCTCGTGGTTCCTGTCGTAGCCGGGGAGCCACCGACCCCGTTCCAACGGGTCGCCGCGGCATCGGATTTTCTCAACGGCGTGTCCTGGACCCTGTCGGGCGCGGACTGGATCTTCATCAACCCCGACCTCACCGTGACCCTGCATCGCCTACCTGTCGGAGACCAGATCGCCGTCGATGCGGTCACCCGGATCGACCCGGGTGGCACCGGTACCGCCGAGGCCGATCTGTACGACGCGCAGGGTCGACTCGGTCGGGCTGTGCAGACGCTGCTCATCGAACACCGCTGACCCTGGCGGCAACTTCCCGGTAGCGACCGGACCCGAGTGCGCGCGTCGTCGGTCACACGAGCACGGTGACGCCGTAGACCACGAAGAGCCCGAGGTGGACGATGCCGTGTGCGGTGGTGATCCGACGCGCCGTGAACGTGGACCACGACACCAGGACCGTGACGGCGAGCAGGGTCAGATTGGCCGATGACTCCGCCAGCAGCACGGTCTCGCCCGTGATCAGGCCGATGGCGAGCACCGACGGAATGGTCAGCGCGAGCGTCGAGACCAATGCACCGTGACACAGGTTGCTCACCCGTTGCATCTCGCCTCCGAGCGCGGCACGAACCGAGGTGAGCCCTTCGGGCAGGAACACGACCCCGGCGATCAGCACCCCGGTCAGCGCCACGGGGGCGCCAGCTCGCCCGAGACCATCGTCGAGCAATGTCGCCATGTCGCGGGACAACAGCACGATCGGGATCATCGTGACGACGAGCACGGCCAGTCGGGTGATGATCTCACCGCGATGGTCGGCGATGATCCGGCCGACAGGCACCGACGCCGTGGCGACCAGGTCGACAACGTGTGCGTGAGCGTCGGTGTCGACCCTGCGAATGTCGATCTCTCGGAAGTCATCGGCCCTCGGTCCCATCTGTCGGTACAGGAAGAACCCGTACAGCGCGACGACCCCCACGATCACCGGCGGCACCTGGTTCGTGCTGTACCCGCCCCGGTCGCCGATCCACTGCGGGACCGCGAAGCCGATCGCGCTGAGCAGGGTGATCATCACCAGGTAGGCGACCGTCCCGCGGCGGTCGACCACCAGATGCCCGTGACGCCGACCGGCGAAGACGATCGAAAGCCCGATCACCAGGTTCAGGATGATCATCGAGACCGCCATCACCGAGTCGCGCCCGATCGTCGGGTGCACACCGGGGCCGATCATCACTGCGGCGATCAGGACCACCTCGATCAGCACGATCGACAGGGTCAGCACCAACGACCCGTACGGGTCGCCGAGCCTTCGTGCCAGCGCCTCGGCTTGGCCCACGACACCGAAGGCGCAGGCGACGATCACCCAGACGATCAGCGCAAGTGTGGCGGCCAGCGTGCCCGCGGGCACCGGTGCCCCCAGGTGTCCGGCGACGAGTCGGAGCGCGACGAACGTCGCCCAGCCGAGCACCACCGGTGCAATGTCTCCCGGTGATACGTGTCGTTCCGGGCTCGTGGGGTGCTCCATGTTCGGTCGTCTCCGAACCGGGGTCGTCCCCGGAAGGTCTGGAGATCGGCCGGGTCGTCCCGTCCGGCGCGCGGCACCCGCGGGCGTCTCGTCAGTCTACAGCCACCCGCGGCGCGGCCTTCTCGACAACGGCCTGGGGCAGCGACCGGACCTCGAGGCGCATCATCACCGCGCCACACCTCGGCGATGTTGAACGACCTCGTCACGGCACGGTCACCAACGTCGAGTACCGGCGAACGCCCCCGCGAGATCGGCGCGGGCCGCCACGGCCAGCCGGCGCGCACGGTGCGGTTCGAATCGCTACCGTCTGGCCCATGTATCCAGGGACCTTCGCCGCAACCGATCCGATGCGAGTCGCCGTGGTCATGGCCGACACGGGCGAGGAACTCACCTATGGCGAACTCGACGAACGGGCGACCCGGCTCGCGAACCTCTTCGGCTCGCTCGGCCTGCAACGCGGCGATCACGTCGCCCTGTGCGTCGAGAACCAGATCCGCTTTCTCGAGTTGGCCTGGGGGGCGCACTACGCCGGTTTGATCTACACGTTCGCCTCGACCCGTCTCACCGCGGAGGAACTCGCGTACATCGTCGACGATTGCGGCGCCCGCGTCTACATCGGCAGCACCGGGACCCTCGAGGCGTCGGCCGGCATGGTCGACGCCACCCCGAAGGTCGAAGCGCGCTTTCTGATCGGCGGCTCCGACGACCACCACCGCAACTACGAAGATGCGCTCGCCGCCGCCTCGGCCGAACCGCTCGTCGACCCGGTCGCCGGGGTCGACATGCTCTATTCGTCGGGCACCACCGGCAGACCGAAGGGCGTGTCGATCAACCTCGACGACAAGCCACTCGACACCCCCACCTCGGTCACCCTGCTCGCCCAGATGCTGCTCGGCTTCGACGAGAACACCCGGTACCTTTCACCGGCGCCGATGTACCACGCGGCGCCGTTGCGGTTCTCCATGTCGGTGCAACAGAGCGGCGGACTGCTCGTGATGATGCGCCACTTCGAAGCCGAGAAGACCCTCGAGCTGATCGAGCGCCACCGCATCACCCACACCCAGATGGTGCCCACCATGTTCGTGCGGATGCTGAAGCTCCCCGAAGAAGTGCGCAACCGCTACGACGTGTCATCGGTCGAGATGATCGTCCACGCCGCCGCCCCCTGCCCGGTCGAGGCGAAGCGCCTGATGATCGAGTGGTTCGGTCCCGTCGTGCACGAGTACTACGCCGGTACCGAGGGCAACGGCTTCGTCTACTGCAACTCCGAGCAGTGGCTCGCTCACCCCGGTTCGGTCGGCCAGTCCATCCTCGGCGCGATGCACATCGTCGGTCCCGACGGTCGAGAGGTTCCCACCGGTGAGACCGGCACGATCTACTTCGAGTCCGCAGCGCCCTTCGAGTACCACAACGACCCTGAGAAGACCGCGGCCTCACGCACCGCCGAAGGCTGGTCGACCCTGGGCGACATCGGCCGGGTCGACGACGACGGCTTCTTGTACCTGACCGACCGCAAGGCCTACATGATCATCGCCGGCGGGGTGAACGTGTACCCCCAGGAGGCCGAGAACCTTCTGGCGATGCATCCGGCGGTTGCCGATGTCGCCGTGTTCGGGGTGCCCGACGCCGACTTCGGCGAAGCCGTCAAAGCGGTCGTACAGACCACCGACGACATCGTCGGGTCACCCGAGCTGGCAGACGAACTGATCGCCTACTGCCGGGAGCATCTCGCCAAGGTGAAGTGCCCGCGCACCATCGACTTCCGCGACGAACTCCCCCGCCATCCGACGGGCAAGCTCTACAAGCGCCTGTTGCGTGACGAGTACTGGGCGGCCGAAGACCGCATGATCTGACTTGGGCAGACCGAACCACACCACGCGAGTCACCGCCGACGCGCGCACCGAGACCGAGTCCCGCCACCGAAATGCTGGACCTGCACGTCCCGGTACCCCCGTGCAACTCGCCGGTCCGAGCAAAGCGCGGCGTGTACTAGACCGGGGCCTCGCACGTGACCGGCCCGCCGTGCACCGTTGCGCATCCACGTCGAGGAGTTGCTCATGACCGAACCGACCGTCACCGACACCACCCGCGCACAGGTCGCGGCGTCGGCCGCGAACATGCCCTGGGGTGACCGCGCGGACTTCGACGACACCACCCGTGGGTTCGTCGCCAGAGCCACGACCAGACAGATCACCACCGCGGAGGGCGAGCCGGTGTGGGATCTGGACGCATACGATTTTCTGCGCCACACCGACCCCGAGGACGCCCCGGACACCGCGCACCCCTCGTTGTGGCGGCAGGGCCGCCTGCTGATCGAAGACGGCCTGTTCGAGGTCACCGAGGGCATCTACCAACTCCGCGGCTTCGACCTGTCGGTGATGAGCGTCGTCGAGACCGACACCGGGGTCATCGTCATCGACCCGTTGGTGTCGAACGAGACCGCGGCCGCGGCATTCGCCCTGTACACCGAGCACCGGGGTGAGCGGCCGGTCAAGGCGATGATCTACACGCACTCCCACATCGACCACTTCGGTGGCGTCAAGGGGATCATCAGCGACGAACAGGTCGCCTCGGGTGAGGTGATGGTCATCGCACCCGAGGGGTTCCTGGAGCACGCGGTCGCCGAGAACGTCTTCGCGGGCACGGCCATGGCGCGGCGGGCCGGCTACATGTTCGGCGCCGCACTCGAGCGTGGCCCTGGCGGCCAGATCGGAGCCGGTCTGGGCCAGACCACCTCGACGGGCACGGTGTCGCTCATCGCACCCACCCACGACATCACCCACACCGGCCAGACGCTGGAGATCGACGGCGTGACCATCGAGTTCCAGATCACCCCGGGCACCGAAGCACCCGCCGAGATGAACTTCTACTTCCCCGACCGTCGGGCGCTGTGCACTGCCGAGAACACCTCGCACGTGCTGCACAACATCCTCACCCTGCGCGGTGCGCTCGTGCGCGACGCGCACGCCTGGGCCAACTATCTGACCGAGACGATTCGTCTGTTCGGCGAGCGGCTCGACTGTGTGTTCGCCTCGCACCACTGGCCGACCTGGGGGCGGGAGCGGGCGGTGGAGTTCATCGCCATGCAACGCGACATGTACCTGTACCTGCACGACCAGACGCTGCGGATGATGAACCAGGGACTCACCGGCCCCGAGATCGCCGAGACGATGGAGACGCCGCCCGGCCTCGCCGCCCAGTGGCACACGCATGGCTACTACGGGTCGGTCAGCCACAACGTCAAGGCGATCTACCAGCGCTACATGGGTTGGTACGACGGGAACCCGGCGAACCTGTGGGCGCACCCGCCCGAGGCCGCGGCCACCCGGTACGTCGAGGCGATGGGGGGACGCGACGCGGCGCTCGCGGTCGCCCGGGCGGCCTTCGACGACGGTGACTACCGCTGGGCCGCCGAAGTCGGCAAACACCTGGTGTTCGCCGACGCGGACGACGCCGAGGCCCGGGAAGTGCTCGCGACCACCTTCGAACAGCTCGCCTTCGGCGCCGAGAACGGCATCTGGCGCAACGTGTATCTGGCCGGGACGACCGAATTGCGCAACGGGATCTTCGGCACCCCGACGCGGGGGTCCCAGGACATCGTCGGCGCGTTGAGCGTGTCGCACATCTTCGATTCGATCGCCACCCGCCTCGACGGGCCCCGGGCGTGGGACACGGACCTGACGATCGGTTGGGTGATCACCGACGAGTCCACCAACTATCTGCTCGAGTTGCGCAACGGTGCGCTGCACCACCGCACCGTCGAGCAGATCCCCGATGGGGTCACCACCTTCACCCTGACCCGGCCCCTGTTGATCGGCATCGTCACCCAGAAGGTCGACCCCGTCGCTGCGGTCGCGGACGGATCCGTCGTCATCGACGGTGACGGGTCGGTGCTGGGCACGCTCGTCGGTCTCGTCTCGCCCCCCGACCCCGCCTTCGCGATCGTCACCCCGTGAGCGAGGCGCGCGGCCGTAGCGCAGGCGTGATGACGGTCACGGAATAACGCCGGTCACGCTGACGGTTGTCTGGGTGTTGCTTCCACAAGATGTCAACTCGAGGAGAATCATCATGTCGGACCGCCAGCGTCTCAATGGCGCCCTCACCGATCCCGGTGCCTATCAGGCGATCATCGAGGTCGAAAAGTACATCCATTCTCGTGGGCTCGACCCGCATCTGCTGCACCTGATCAAGATCCGCGCCTCGCAGATCAACAAATGCGCGTGGTGTCTCGACATGCACCTCGACGAGGCACGCCAGGACGAGATGGACGAACGCAAGCTCGGGTTGATCGCCGCTTGGCACGAAGCCCCGACGTTCTTCGACGCGCGCGAACGAGCCGCCTTGGCGCTCACCGAGCAGGTGACACTGATCAGCGAACAGGGCGTCACCGACGACGTCTGGGCACAGGTCACCCAGAACTTCGACGACAAGCAGATCGTCGTGGTCCTCACCGCAATCGGTGCGATCAACATGTGGAACCGGCTCAACGTCGCCGTACGCACCGACGTTCCCTCGAAGCCGGGCTCGACCTCCTGACCCAGCGGACCCCTTCGGCCCTCATCACCTCGTCGGATGCACCTGCCGGCGCGTCCTGTTGCCGGTGCACAACGGTGCATCGGTCACACGGGGACCTCCGGCCCTACTGACTCGGCGCCGCCCCGGGGATCGTGGACACCATGTCGTCCACGCGCGTCCGGAAACCGCCCAGCGATCGGCCGAGCACCCGATCGGTCGTCCGTCGCACGCGCGACGCGACCGGAGACGGGGCACAGCCCTTCATCGTGATCTGGGAGGTCACCCGGGCCTGTCAATTGGCGTGCGTGCACTGTCGGGCCGAGGCGATCCCACATCGCGACCCCCTCGAGTTGTCGACCGCCGAGGGCCGGGCGCTGCTCGACGACCTGGCCGCGCTCGAAACGCCACGGCCGATGGTCGTGCTCACCGGCGGCGACCCGCTCGAGCGCCCTGATCTGGCGGCGCTCGTCGCCTACGGCACCGGGTTGGGGTTGCGGGTCGCCGTGTCGCCGTCGGTGACGCCCCGGCTCACCCGTGACGCGATCGCCGAGTTGCACGGCGCGGGCGCCAAGGCACTGTCGCTGTCGTTGGACGGGTCGACCCCGGCCAGTCACGACGGGTTCAGGCGGGTGGACGGCGTCTTCGACGCCACGATGCGTGCCATCGAAGATGTCCGCAGCGTCGGCCTCCGCCTGCAGATCAACACCACGGTCACGGCCGACAACGTGTGGGAACTCCCCGACATCCTGCGGCTGGTGCTCGCCGCGCGGGCCGGCGTGTGGAGCGTGTTCTTCCTCGTGCCGACCGGCCGTGCCACGACGTTGCGGCCTCTGACCGGTGCCGAAGAGGAAGACGTGCTGCACTGGCTGTACGACGTGTCGGGCCTCGTCGCGATCAAGACCACCGAGGCACCCCACTACCGGCGGGTGGTGATCCAGCGTTCGTCGGAACGCACCGACCCGCGGCGCGGCGCGCTGGGGCGGCACTTGCACGAGGCGGTCTTCGATCTCACCGACGACCGGCCACCCCAACGACCCCGACGCCGGCCGATCAACGTGAACGCCGGTAACGGCTTCGTGTTCGTCGACCATCACGGCGACGTGTACCCGAGCGGCTTTCTGCCCGAATCGGTCGGCTCGGTCAGGCAGGCTTCGATCGTGGACATCTACCGTGACGCGCCGCTGCTGCGGGCGTTGCGCGACCCCGAGGCCCTGGGCGGCAAGTGCGGCGTGTGTGAGTTCCGCGAGGTGTGTGGCGGCTCACGCTCCCGGGCGTTCGCGGCAACCGGCGACGCCCTCGCCGAAGATCCGAGTTGTGTGTTCCGGCCCTCCGGAGCGGTGGCCGCCGCGCGCTGAGGGGGCCCGCTGCGGTCCCGAATCATTACTGTACCGTCCGGTCGGTAACGTACGTGGGTGCGGGAGCCCGGAAACCGACGCTGGTGGGCCCTGGCCGCGCTGGTGCTCCCAGTGCTGTTGATCTCGATGGACGCCACGGTGCTCGGCTTCGCCGTGCCGGTGCTCTCCGAGACCCTCGAACCGACCAGCGCCCAGTTGCTGTGGATCGTCGACATCTACTCGTTCGTGCTCGCCGGGCTGCTCGTGACGATGGGTGTCGTCGGCGATCGCATCGGGCGACGGCGCCTGTTGATGATCGGGGCGACCGGATTCACCGGAGCGTCGCTGATCGCGGCGTTCTCGACCAGCGCCGAGCTGTTGATCGTCGCCCGGGCGTTGCTCGGGGTCGCCGGGTCGACGCTGATGCCCTCGACGCTGTCGCTGATCCGCAACATCTTCCCCGACGACCGCGAACGCCAGAGCGCCATCGCCGTGTGGGCCACCGCCTTCGCCGTGGGCACCACGATCGGGCCCATCCTCGGCGGATTCCTGCTGGAGCATTTCTGGTGGGGCTCGATCTTCGTGGTGAACGTGCCGGTGACCCTCACCCTGCTCGTGCTCGCCCCCCGACTCATCGACGAGTCACGCGACCCCGACCCCGGAAGGTTCGATCTGCCCAGCGCGGCTCTGTCGATGTGCACGATGTTCCCTGCGATCTATGCCGTGAAATCCTTCGCCGAGCACGGCGTCTCGGTCGTCGCCGGAGTGGCGCTGGCGACCGGCCTCGCCGCCGGGGTGGTGTTCGTGAGACGCCAGGGTCGCCTCGCGCATCCCATGATCGACATCGGACTGTTCCGGCTCCCCCGGTTCCGGATGGCCGTGTCGGGCAATCTGCTCGCCTGCTTCGGACTGTCCGGGTCGCTGTTCATCATCACCCAGTACCTGCAACTCGTGGTCGGCATGTCCGCCCTCGCCGCGGGGGTGGCCCTGCTGCCCACCTCGGTGGTTTCCGCGCTGGCGATGCTGGCCTCGCCGGCCGCGGCCCGCCGATTCGGGCCTTTCCGGGTCGTCGCCGCCGGCCTCGTCGCCGGGGCGGTCGGGTTCGTGCTCATGACCCGGTTGCACACGGACTCCCCCTCGGTCGTCGCGATCGTCGCGATCTCGGTGTTGAACGCGGGGCTCAGCGCGGCGATGACCGTTGCGGTCGACGGGATCCTGACCGAGGTGCCTCCCGAACGGGCCGGATCGGGTGCTGCGGTCTCCGAAACGGCCAACGAACTCGGCATCGCGCTGGGCACCGCGGTGCTCGGCAGCATCATGACCGCCGTGTACCGACCCCGGATCGACCTGCTCACGGCACCCGCCGCGTCGATCGAGGCCGCGCGGGAATCGCTCGGCGCAGCGATCGTCGCCGCTCACGACCTTCAAGACGAGGCCGCTCGCGTGCTCGCCGGCGGCGCGCGACAGGCATTCCTCGACGGCACGCACGTAGCCAGTGTGGTCGCGGCCGTCGCGCTCACCGGGGCGGCGATCTGGGCCGCGTGCAGCGCCCGGGCTCGACGAGACCCCGAGGGCGACTGACATGGCCAGACCGTCGAACCGCGAGACGATCCTCGATGCCTTCGAATCGATCCTGATCGCTCACGGCGTCACCGAGGCGACCCTCGAGGTGATCGCCGATTCAGCCGGCGTGTCAAAAGGTGGCCTGCTCTACCACTTCGGCTCGAAAGACGAGTTGTTCACCGCTTTCGGCGAGCGACTGGCACGCCGCGTCGACGACGCGACGGCGGTGGCACCCACCGACCCGGTCGAAGTGATCCGCTGGTACCTCGCCCCCGACCCGGCCGACGACCACGGGGCCGCACTGTGGCGGTCGACCCTCGCCGCGCTCCACGGTGCCGATGCCGGGCTCATGGGGGCGATCCGGGCCGCCTTCGCTCGCCACGCCCGGCCGCTCGAGATCCTGGAGCCGACCCTGGCCGCACAGGTCCGGCTCGTGGGTGACGGCATCTTGCTGCATGCACTCCTCGGCGTGGAACCCCGCCCGCAACTCGAGGCGATCATCGACGACCTCATGGCTCGAGCCCGTGGCGGGCCGGGCTGAACGGCACGGCGGGGTGCGGCCATGGCCGGGGCTCCTGCATGTGCCCCCACGTTCCCATCAGCGGGTCGGTGTCTGATCACACGGCCGACCGCTGCCGGATCATCGTGCCGGATGGGTCGTCGGCACAGATGTACGCGAGGATGACGCTGCATGGGGCCTCCCGATGAGACCCGCAGCGCGCGGGCCTTCGCCGAGTCGGTGGGCACTGCCGTCGCCGATGCGGTCGCCACGCCGCTACTGCTGACCGCGGCGGGCGACCCCGGCCGGGCTTGGCAGTCGTGGCTGGCGATCCGCGGCGACGTCGTCCGGGCCCTGGGCGAACGTCTCGGACAGGATCGAGGTCCGCAGGGAGCGACCCTGCTCGATGCGCTGGGGGTCTCGTTGGCGACCGGTGTCGGCGACGCGGCCGGACTGATCGACCGGGCGTTGTCGAAGACGTCGGATCCGATCGAGCGTGCCGACGCGAAACGAGCGGCCGCGAAGCTGGGGACGTGGTGTGGCGACATCCTGCGGACCGCGTCGCTGGCCGGCCGTGCCGCCGAGGAGATCGCCGGAATCGACGACGCCCGTGCTGCCGCGCTCTGGTTGGATGCCGCCACCGCACTCGCGTATTCGGGGCACCTGCTGGCCGGGCGTGACGCGGCGCGTCGGGCAGGCGAGGCCGCCGGGGGAACGCCGCTCCTCGCCGCGGCGGCAGCGGTCATCGAGGGTTGGATCGCGGCGCTCCTGGGTGAGGACGTCACGCTCGACGAACCCGACGACACGCTGCTCGGCGCTCTGGGCGACGACGACGTCCGGGTCGGGGTGCTGCTCTCGGGTCTGCTGGTCTGGACGGGCCGGCACGACGAGGCCCGTCGACTGCTCGGCCGGATCGAGGCACACGCAGGAGTCGACGCCCCCGACACGCTGCCGTTCGTGCTCGGCGTCGCCGCCGATCTCGACACCCGGTCGGGCTGGTGGCGCAGTGCAGACGAGGCGATCATCGAAGCCGAGGTCCGTTCGCGTCACACCGGTGCACGGAACGTGCGGGCGATGATCCTGGTGCGGGGAGCACGTCTCGATGCGATGCGGGGCGACGACGACGGGTGCCGGGCACGTCTCGCCGAGGCCGAACGCGTCGCCCACCAGGCCGGTCTGTCGCTCGTGCAGTTGCATGTCGCATCGACTCGTGCGCTTCTCGCCGTCGGCAGAGGTGATCATGAGCGGGCGATCGCCGAAGGCCGGCGAGCGTCGAGCTTTGCCCGCGAGATGGAGCTCATCCTGCCCGGCGTCGACCTGTACCTGGGGGACCTGGTCGAATCCCTGACGCGCACCGGTGCCGTCGCGGAGGCCACCGCGCTGGTGGAGGACGCCCGAGCAGTCGCCGACCGTCTCGGTCACCCTCTGGCGTGTGCGCTCGCGGCGCGGGGTCGGTTACTGGTCGGTGACGACGGCGATGTCGAGGCGATCGCCCGACGAGCGCTGGCCTTTCACGCCCGGGTGCACGTGCCCTTCGAGCGCGCTCGGACGAACCTGATCCTGGGTGAACGACGCCGACGGATCGGCGCGCGCCGCGAGGCCCGGGTCGCGCTCGCCGAGGCGCACGCGGAGTTCTCGCGCCTCGGGGCCACTCCCTGGGCCGAGCGCACCATGGCGGAATTGCGGGCAGCGGGAGGGCGGACCGGTGCCGGCGACCGTCCCGACGGTCGACTCGCGGACCTCACCCCCCAGGAGGTCCGGGTGGCCCGCTTCGTCGCGGACGGCGCCACCAACCAGGAAGCGGCCGCGGCGATGTTCCTGAGTCTCAAGTCGATCGAGCGTCATCTCACCTCGATCTACCGCAAGCTCGGGATCAGGTCGCGCACCGAACTGGGGCGGATCTTCGATCTCGCGCACCGCCACGCGACCCACTGAGCAGCAGGGTCGCGAGCGGACCGGATCGAGGGTTTCCCCCAGATGCGCGCCGGGCCGGCCACCTCTACGCTGAGCCGAACCCGGCCGCACCCCGTCGCGGCCCGAAACGTTGGAGTGTCACATGAAGCCTCGTCGGTTCCTGCTCGGTCTCATCGTGGGCATGTTGGCATTGGGGGCCTGTGGTGGGAGCGGGTCGGAGACCGCCGACGACGACGGTACCGGCGCGGTCACCACGGTGGCGACCGACGGGGCCGCCGCGAGCGACGACTCCGGTGACGACGCGGACCAGAGCGGCGACGACGGCGCGAGCGACGAGGAGGTCGGCGTGTGCGACTGGTTCACCGAGGACGACGCCGAGGCGGCGGCCGGCGGCCTCGAACTGGTCGCCTCCGAAGACAACGACGCCCTTGCGTGCGAGTACATCGACGAAGCCGAATATGAGGCCACGACGGCGCGGGTGGGACTGCGGGTCAGTTTCCTGCCGGACGCGCTCGACGGGACGCCGCTCGAGGACTGGATCGTCCAGTTGAAACCCGAGGCGCAGACCGAGCCCGTGGCATCGATCGAAGGGGCGCTCTCGGTCGACGACGAGACCCACCCGGCAGTGTTTCTCGTGCATGACGGCGGCGTGGTCCAGGTGACCGCGAGCCGTGGGGGCCTCGACGGTGCGGTGCAACTCGCCGAGGTCGTCTCGGGCAATTTCTGAGTGCACCCGCAGGCGATCGCACCGGGGTGCGCGGCCCGATCCGATCGCCACCGGGCGAAGGCCACCGGGCAGCACGGTGCAAGACGTCCGGTCGGTGACCAGCTCGACCGGGCTCCCGCACGACGAGCCGACGGCCCCGGCAGCGGTCGAGGTCAGATCATCGGCGCGTTCAGCTCGGCGGTGTTGTCTCCCATGATGCGCCGCAGCGTCGCCGCGTCGAGGTGGCCGACGTCGTCGAGGTAATCCAACGGTCGGGGCATGCCTTCGATGTGGGGCCAGTCCGAGCCGAAGATCACCCGGTCGGCGCCCATCGATTCGAGCACGTCGTCGACGTCGTCTTCCCAGAACGGGTTGATCCAGATGTGGCGGCGGAACGTGGCGACCGGGTCGTCCGCGAACCAGCCCTGCAACTTGGTGCCCAACGCGTCGAGGCGGTGGAACAGGCCGCGCAGGAAGCCTGCACCGTTCTCGACCGACGCGATGCGCAGCTTCGGGTGGCGGACGAACAGGTTGTCGGCGACGAGCGAGGCGAGAAAGTCCTCGATCGGCCGTTCCATCGTGAGCAACCTGATCGGCTGAGGGACGCCGCCGGAGAAGTTCGTGGTGAAGCCGTCGTCCGCGTAGCCATTCGAGCCGTAGCCACTGTCGCCGGCGTGCACGACCACGGTGATGCCGGCCTCTTCCACGAGTGACCAGAAGCGGTCGAACTCGGGGGCGGTCGGCGGGCGCGGGCCGGCCGCGGTGGTCGGGGCCGCGGGGCGCATCACGACCGTGTGGGCGCCGCCGTCCAGCGCCCACGTGAGCTCGGCCTCGGCCCAGATCGGGTCCGCAAGGGTCAGATACGGCGCGGCGAAGATGCGATTCTCGTAGGCGAACCCCCAGTCCTCGGCAAGCCACCGGTTGAACGCGCCGAAGAGCACCGTGACGGCTTCGGGGTCGGCGCGCAGCGGTTCCTCGTAGACCATGCCGAGCGTCGGGAACAGCCAGATCCGGTCGATGCGCTGCACGTCCATCTCGGCCAGTCGGGCGTCGCGGTCGCGATAGCAGGCACGGATCGGGGTGCGTGCCCGGAGCAGTTCGATCGGGTCGTCGCCGTGGGGGTTTCCCCGGAAGTAGTCGCGCAACACGCCGGGCTCGGCGACCGGATCGAAGGTCGGGTTCACCACCGCCCGCGACACCCGGCCTCCCACCACGTGGTAGCGGCGACCGTCGATGTCGGCCCACTGGATCGTGCGCGGTCCCCAGGCGGGGTCGAGGTGGCGGGTGAACGCGTCGAGGGCCTCGTAGTAGTGGTTGTCCGCGTCGAACACGGCATGGTCGAGGCCGGTCATGAACCCATCTTGGCCGCTCGTGGCAAGATCTGGACGCATGAACACCGAATCCGAAGTCGTCGGCCGGGTGGCGGAGCTGTGGCGGTTCCCCGTCAAGTCGTTCCAGGGCGAGCCGATGGCCGAGGTCACCGTCGGTCCGACCGGGGTCGTCGGCGATCGTCGTTACGCACTGCAAGACGTGGCGTCCGGCAAGATCCTGTCCGCGAAGCGTCACGGGGTGCTGCTCGAAGCGTTCGCGGAGACCACCGACGACGGCGTGGTCATGACCCTGCCCGACGGTTCGACCCACCGTCCCGACGACGCCGACATCGATACGGTGCTGAGCGACTGGCTGGGGTTCGCGGTGGCCCTGGCCATTGCTGACCCCGAGCATGCCAACGGCGTGTACGAGTTCGCGTTCGACATCGACGACTCGCCTGATGCGGAGTGGTTCGACATCGACATTCCGGTGGGCAGCTTCGTGGACCTGTACGGCGCGCACCTGTTGACCGCGGCGAGCCTGGCGACCGTGCGCGGCCACCATCCCGAAGGCGACTGGGATATCCGACGGTTCCGGCCGACCGCCTACATCGACACCGGCGACGCAGACGGGTATGTCGAGGACGCGTGGCTGAACCGCACGGTCACCCTGGGCACCGCGTCGGTGAAACCGGAGATCCCCACGATCCGCTGTGTGATGCCCACGCGCGTCCAACCCGCCCTCGGTGGGCGACCGCCGCTGCCCCGCGACAAGTCCACGTCGCGCACGATCACCGATCAGCACGGCTCGAACCTGGGCGTGTACTGCGCGATCGCCGCCCCGGGCCGCGTCGCCGTGGGCGACGAGGTGACGGTGGGGCCAGCGAACTGAATCGGCACGCCGACGCTGGCCCCGTGTCGTGTCGAAGGGTGCGTCGGTGAAGGTGTTTCGAAACGGCATGGTGCTGTTTGATGTGTCGGATGCGGATCTGGCGACCCAGACGGGGGTGGGCCTGTTTGGGGGTGCGGCGGGTCCGGTCGTCGCAGGGTTCGCAGCCGGTCAAGCGTCCGGTGGCCAATCGGACACGGTGTTTGATCAGGATGGCCGCCCGGTTGCCACCTATGGGCCGGGGGTGACCAGTGCGGGCTTGTCGTCGACGGCGACGGTCTATGATCCGTCTGGGAATCAGATCGGGTTTACCGACGCGAACGGGCACACGACCCAGCAGGGATACGATGCGATGGGTCGGCGGGTCTCCCAAAGTGATCCGTATGGTGCGGCGACCAGCTATGCTTATGATCCGTTGGGGCGGGTCGTATCGACCCAGGCGCCGGGCAAGCCGGCGGCGACGGTCTCCTATTCGAATGGGGATCAGACCGCGTCACCGGTGGTGCCTGCATCCCAGACCGTGACCCGGCCTGAGGGGGTGAGTGTGACCACCACGTTCGATGTTGATCGTGAACCAGCCGGGGTCGCGTACTCCGATGGCACTCATGGGGTGACCAACACGTTCGATGCCGATGGCCGGTTGACGTCTTCGGTGGGGGCGGTGACCACAGCCCGTTTCTATGACACGTTGGGTGAGGTGTTGTCAGTCACCAGGGCGGGTCGTAGTGTGGTCGACAGCTACGCGCGTCCGGGGAAGGTGGTGTCGGTGAAGTATCCGAACAACAAGACCGTCACCCGCTCCTATGATGCTTCGGGGCGTTGGTCTGGGGTGACCGATTGGGGCAACGCTTCCACCACGTTCTCCTATGACGCCGATGGTAATGTGACCAATGTCGCGATGAGCAACGGGATCTCCATGTCCCGGGACTTCGATGCTGACGGTCAGATCGCGAAAGTGATCTACGGATTTCCGAGTGGAGCCTGGCCGATCACCTACACCCGTGGCACCGCAGGCGAGTTGACGGGCGCCTCCCAGTTGGGTGGCACCAACACGTGGGCCTATGACCCCGCGCAGCAGATCACCGCTACCACGAACCCGACCGGCGCGTACAGTTTCGATCAGGCAGGGAACCCGACCATGGTGAATGGTAACACCCAAACCTTTGATGGATCAGGTGAGTTGTGTTGGGTCGGCACTGGCACTGGAACGTGTGGTTCTCCACCGTCGGGTGCGAC
>JBDZUV010000129.1:0-2595 GCA_040255345.1 Actinomycetota bacterium
GGGATCGTGGGCGTCTCGAGCCGAGGTGCTGGTGCGCCCGGTGCTCGACGACGAGGCCGACCTGGTCATCGGCGTGCTCCCCGCGGCGGGCAGACGTGGCGGGTTCGGGCTCATTCGTCGCTTCGCGACCGCCGGGATCAAACGCGCGGCCGGCCTCGACGTGCGGGCCGCGCTGTCGGGGCAGCGCGCGATCAGGGCCGGGTACCTGCGCGAGCTGACGGGGTCGGGACGCTTCGGGCTCGAGGTGGCGATGACGATCGACACCGCACGGGCGGGTGGCCGGGTCGTCGAAGTCGACGTCGAGATGGAACACCGCCACACCGGACGGTCGGTGGCGGGTTTCCGTCACCGGGCGACCCAGGGCGCCGACATCGTCGAAGCGTTGTGGCCCCGCGTCGTTTCCACCGCGATCCGCAGGATCCTGCTGGTCGCCGTGGTCGTCGGCCTGCTGGGACTCTCGTTGGTGACGACGCGCGCCTCGGCGGTGACGAGCGTGCCCGCCCGGGCGCACGCCCGCCACGTGGTCGTCGTCGGGGTACCGCATTTCGGCTTCGACGACTTCGACCCGCGGACCATGCCCAACCTGACCCGCATCGCCGCACACGGTGCCACCGGCATGATGACGGTGCGCACCGGCGGCGGATCGGCGTCGGAGGATGCGTACGCGACCCTGGGCGCCGGCTACCGGGTTTCCGCGACGTCCGCGGCCGCGCAGGCCGCGGGTCGCGACACCGACGTCGAGGGAAGCCCGGCCATCGACGTGCTCGAGCGCCGCACCGGATTGCGCCCAGGTGGCGAGATCCTCGTTCCCGCGCTGGTGCGCCTGATCCGCGGTGCCGGCGCGCACGTCGATTCGCGGCCCGGAGCGCTCGGGTTCGCGCTGCACCGGGCGGGGTTGCGGACCGCGGTGGTGGCCAACTCCGACACGGTCGACGTCGACGGCGAGGTGCAGCCGAGTGCCCCGGCGGCGCTGGCGGTCGTGTCCACGACCGGCGCGGTCGACCTGGGCGATGTCTCCCACACGCTGCTGCGAGCCGCGCCGGACCATCCGTTCGGTGTCACGATGGACGAGGGCCGGCTGCTCGCGTCCTTCGAGCGTGTCGTGGGCGACGCGGCGGTGACCGTGGTCGACCCGGGCGAGACCGATCGGATGGCGTGGTACCGGCCGTCGATGCGTTCGGAGGTCGCCGACGAGGCACTCACCGCGGCATTGGCCCGGACCGACGCGCTGCTGGGCGCACTCGACGAGCGGCTGCCCGCGGACACGTTGCTCGTCGTCGCGGGGCTGAGCCCACCGTCGGGCGAGGCCGAGCTGGTGCCGGTCGTTCTCGCCGGTGCCGGTGTGGTCCCGGGTCGGTTGGAGTCTCCGTCGACCGGGCGCCCCGGGCTGGTCACGCTCACCGATCTCGCCCCGACGATCCTGTCGAGCCTCGGGGTCCCGACGCCGCCGGGCATGGTCGGTCAGCCGCTCCGGTACCACGCAGGAGCGATCGACCTCGCCTCGATCCGCGCCGAGAACGACCGGATCCAGGATCGCAGTGACGTGTATCCGACGTTCCAGACGTCGTTCGTGGTGCTGGCGATCGCCGTGTTCGTGCTCGCGTTGGTCGCGCTGTTGCGACGCGACACGCCCCGGGCGGTCCGGCGCCTCGTGCGCTGGGCGGTGATCGTGTTGCCGACCACGCTGTTCATGACCTTCGTGATCAGGGCCGTGCCCGTCCTGGGGTCGTTCGGCGTCGGGTCGGCGGTGCTGTTGTACGCGTTGTCGGGGTTGCTCGCCTGGTTCCTGTCGGGCCGGGGTCATCGACCGCTCGCGGGGCTGGTGGCCGTCGCCTGGCTCGGCTTCGTCCTGTTGTGTGTCGACCTGGCGACGGGGGCACGGCTGCAGGCCTCGAGCCTGCTGGGCTACACCCCCACGGTGGCGGCGCGCTTCGTCGGCATCGGCAACGCGTCGTATGCGGTGCTCGCTGCTTCTGCGGTGATCGTCGTGGCGTGGGTCGTCGACCGTTCGGCGCGCCCTCGTGACGCCTGGTGGCCCGCACTGGCTCTCGCGGTCGTCGCGATCGGCTTCGACGCGGCACCCTGGTTGGGCGCGGACGTCGGCGGCATCCTCTCGCTGGTCCCCGCGCTCGGCCTGCTGTTGGTCTTGTTGGCGGGGCGGCGTCTCGACTGGCGGACCGTCGGTGTCGCGGTGGGCGCGGCGGCGGCGATTCTCGCCGGGGTCATCGCGTACGAGGCGCTGCAGCCGGCGTCGCAGCGCGACCACATCGGCCGCTTCTTTCTCGGCGGCGGAGGGCAGGGATCGTTCTGGACCACGATCGGACGGAAGATGGCGACGAACTTCGACGTGTTGACGGCATCGACGTGGACCTATCTCGTTCCGGTGGTCGCGGCGTTCGTCATCGTCGTGGTGCTGGCGGGCCCCCGGTCGATGAGCCGTCTACTGCCGCGACGGTCGGTGGCCCGGGCCGGGTTCGTCGGTCTGATCACGGTCGCCGTGGCGGGGTATGCGATGAACGATTCGGGCGCGGTGGTGGCCGCGCTGGTGAGCGTCTATCTGGGTGCGTACGTCGCCCTGTTGGCGTTGGCCGACGA
>JBDZUV010000129.1:2695-8897 GCA_040255345.1 Actinomycetota bacterium
GCGCCCGACGACGAGCTGCTCGACCCGGTCGAACCCGGGCTGCTCGACCCGGTCGAACGGGTACCGGCGACCGCGGAGACCTCGTGATCGGCATCCAGGGTGTGGACCACTCACTACGGTGACGCGATGGTGACGCGATGGTGACGCGATGGTGACGGAACCGGACTGGACCGCCTGGCTGATCGGCTTCATCGGCGGCGCGGTGGTGTCCTCGGCGCTGTGGACCGCCCTCCGGCCGACGTTCATCCAGCCGCGGTTCCTCAGGCGGAACTTCCGGGGAGCCGACGTGCCGGTGGGGGTGGGGGTGGTCATCGCGGTCGCCACGGTCACGGTGTGGGCCCTCTGGAGGTTCGTCGCCGCGGTGGTCGGATGGACGGACCTCTCTGTGGCGGCACTCGGATCGGTGGCGGTCGTCGCCGTGGGGTTCGGCCTGCTGGGATTCTTCGACGACGTGGCGGCATCGGGTGACGACAAGGGCTTCCGCGGTCACCTCGGCGCGCTCGCCCACGGCCGGCTCACCACCGGCGGGCTGAAGCTGCTCGGCGGTGGGCTGTTGGCCCTGGCGGTCACGCCGGCGGCGATGGCGGACTGGTGGCGAATGGTGTTGGGCGCCGGGGTCATCGCCCTCGGGGCGAACCTGGGGAACCTGTTCGATCGGGCGCCGGCCCGCTGCACGAAGGTCGCACTGGTGTGCGGCGTCGCGTTGTTCGCGACGTGCAGCGCCGCCCAGGTGTACCTGCTGGTCGGCGTGGCGGTGGTGTTGGGCGCAGCGGTCGGGCTGGTCGCCTTCGACGCCCGCGAACAGTTGATGCTCGGTGACGCGGGGTCGAACATCCTCGGCGCCACGCTGGCGTGGGGCCTGGTCGCCACCACCGACTGGCAGGCGCAGGTCGTCGTGGCCGTCATCTTGGTGGCGTTGAATCTGGCCAGCGAGAAGGTGTCGTTCTCGAAGGTGATCGACGACGTCGCGGTGCTGCGGGCCGCCGACCGGTTCGGGCGCGCCGATCCGGAGACGTGACGCCGCCGCGGGACTACGCTCGCCCGCCAATGGTGAACCACGAGATCTCACGCCGCCAGGTCCTCAAAGGCATCGGGGCCACTGCCGCGTTCGCCGCGGCCGCGTCACGGATGGGCCCCGCCTGGTCGACCCAGGCCCGCCGGCGGATGGCCCAACTGCTCGGTCCGGGCTCGCGTCCGGACCCGTCCAAACCGATCGGCGCCGATCTGATCCCCCAGATCGACCACATCGTGATCTACATGCAGGAGAACCGGTCGTACGACCACTACTTCGGGATGTCGGGGATCGGTGACGGGCTGACGATCGGCCCCGGTGGCACCCCGACGAATGCGAACCCCGATCTGAACGGCGACCCGTATGTGGTGACCCGGGCCACCCAGTTCTGTGACACCGCCCGCTGCACCAGCCAGTCGTGGAACGCCAGCCACCTCTCCTATGACGACGGGGCGATGGACGGGTTCATCCGGGCCGCAGGTGGTGCGGTCGGCTCGATGACCTACTGGATGCCCGAAGACCTGCCCTTCTACGACTCGCTCGCCCGGACGTTTCCGATCTGTGACCGGTGGTTCGCGTCGGTGCTCGCCCAGACGTTCCCGAACCGCCGGTTTCTGCAGGCGGCGACCTCGATGGGAATCGTGTCGACCGACGTGAACGAGGTGCTGGCCACGCCCGACGCTCCCAACGGGATCATCTGGGACCGGTTGAACGACGCCGGGATCACCTGGAAGGACTACGCCGTCGATCTGGCCGACATCCTGTTGTTCCCGAACTTCTACCAGGCGAACAGTTCGCACGTGTTCTCGATCGACGACTTCCTCACCGACTGTGCCAACGGCACGCTGCCCCAGGTCAGCATCGTCTCGCCGGGGAATGCGGCCTATTCCGAAGAGCGCCCCAACGACATCCAGTTGGGCGAGGCCTATTCGGCGACGGTCGTCGACGCGTTGCTGCAGTCGCCGCAGTGGCCCTCGAGTGCGTTGTTCTTCACCTACGACGAGCACGGTGGCTACTACGACCACGTGCCGCCGCCCGCCGCGCCGGTTCCCGACAGCATTCCGCCGCGGATCACCGCACCTCCCGATCAGCCCGGTGCGTTCGACCGCTACGGCATGCGGGTGCCCGGGTTCGTGATCTCGCCGTTCGCGCGGGCCGATTACGTGTCGCACGTGGTGCACGACCACACGTCGATCCTCAAGTTCATCGAGACCAAGTGGAACCTCGAGGCGATGACGTTCCGCGACGCGAATGCCGACGACCTGCTCGATTGCTTCGACTTCGACGGGGCGCCCTTCGCTGATCCGCCCGTGCTCGCCGCGGCCGGTCTGCCCGCGACGGGGAGCAGTTGTTCGGCGGTCGCGCCGCCACCACGGCCGATCGCGACGACCACGACGACCACGACGACGTCCTCGACCACCGTGCCGCCGTCCACCGTGCCGTCGTCGTCCGCGCCGTCGTCGACGCTGGCCGCCATGGCCGCGACCCTGCCGCCGGTGACCGACCCGGGTCCGCGCTGGGGCACCGACACCGGCGACGGGCTCCCCACCGGGTCGCTCCCGCGGACGGGGTCGTCGCTCGACCGGCTCGCCTCGGCCGGCGGCCTCGCCGCGCTGGGCGGCATCGCGGTCGTGTTGGCCGCCCGCCAGCGTGATCGGCACCTCACCGACGACGGCGACGCCTGAGGGGCGAACCCGGGCGCGGGCCGCGCGCCCGCCGCGGTTCGCCGCATCCATCTGCCGCTGCCACGCCCGGGCGTCGCCTGCTGCGGGGTCGCCGAGTCAGGTGCCGATCAACGGCGGGCCGTCGCGCACCGGGTCAGTAGCCGAGTTCGGAGTCGACGAGGCCGATCAGGGGTTCGCCGGCCGCGAACCGGCGGACGTTGTCGGTCACCCGGGCACCCAGCAACGGAACGGCCATCGCCGGGGTGTTGCCCACATGGGGCGTGATGATCGCGTGCTCGCACGTCCACAGCGGGTGGCCGTCGGGGAGCGGTTCGGGATCGGTCACGTCCAGGCCAGCTCCGCCGATGCGGTGGTTCGTCAGCGCGTCCACGAGGTCGTCGGTGACCACGTGCGGCCCGCGCGCCACGTTCACGAGCCAGGCGTGATCGGCCATCGCGTCGAGGGTCGACGCGTCGATGATGCCCCGGGTCGTGGGTGTCATCGCGAGTGCCAGTACGACGGCGTCGGCGTCGGAGACCGCGTCGTGCAGACGGTCGAGACCCAGGGTCCGATCGGCGCCGGGGACCGGCTGGTCGGCCTGTCGGCGCAGTGCGGTCGTGGTGACCCCGAAGCCGGCGAGCAGCCTGATCAGAGAGCGGGCGATGCCGCCGCCGCCCAGGATCGTGACCCGGGCACCGATCAGGTTCCGGCCGAGTTCGTTCGCGTCGTGCTCGTCCCAACTCGTGCGTCGGGCGTAGGTGCCGACGCCGCGCATGCCGGCCAGCAGCAGCGTGAGCGCGAGTTCGGCGACCGGGTCGGCGTACACGCCCTTGCCACACGTCCAGGTCCGGCGGTCGTCGACGAGGTGCATGAAGTTCTCGATGCCGGCGAACGGAAGCTGGACCCACCTGATACCGGGGTGCTCGGCCAGCAGGGCTTCGAGTCGTTCGGGGTGCCGGGGTGTCGCCCAGATCAGCCCGGTCGCATCGGCCGGGTCGACGACCGTGCCACCGCCGGCGCGGACCGTATCCGCGAGCCAGGAGTCCCGGGCCGCTTCGGGCGCGATCGCGAGATCGGTGCGGGCGCTCATGCCGGTTCCCCGTTGCGTCCACGCAGCATCGGCGTCGAATGGTCCCAGTCGGCGAGCAGCGCCCGGATCGCGGTGATCAGCAGCAGCGGCTGATCGAGCATCGCATGGTGGCCGGTCTCGGGGACCCTGACGACCGGGGTCACCCGGCCCATCCGGTCGTACATGAACTGGCTGATGTCCTCGGTGAGCAGGCCTTTTTCGAAACTCAGCAGCGCGAGCCGGCACCGGATGTCGCCGAGATAGGGCAGGGCGATGCCGCGCGGGTCGCCGGCGAATGCCGAGAACAGGTTGGGGTCGAACTTCCAACGCCACCCCGCGTCGGTTTCGCGCAGTGAGTGGCGGGCGACGTGGTCGACCACGTAGTCGAGGTAGTTCTGCTGGGTCGGAACGGTCCGGAAATGGGGCAGCGCCGCGTCGAGGCTCGGGTAGACCTTGGCCTGACGGAACACGCCGAGGCGGGCCGAGGCGACCTCGGGGTCGGGTTCGGCGACGGGTGAGTCGCCGACGATCGCGCCGGCGAGACGGCCGTCACCGGCGATGGCAGCGGTGACGATCGCGACCATGCCGCCCATCGAGTGCCCGACGACCACGGGGGGTCCGGCGAAGTCCGATGCGTCGGCGACGGCCATCACCTCGCGGGTCCACTGTTCGACCGAGTAGGCGGCGCGGTGGTCCGAGTCGCCGTGGCCCGACAGGTCGAGCGCGGCGACCCGATGGTCGTGGGCGAACAGTGCCGCGATGTGGGTCCACCAGTAGTTGTGCGCGCCGCCACCGTGGACGAACACCAGGCCGGGCATGCCCTTGTCGCCCCACGTGCGAAAGGCGATCGTGGCGTCTTCGACGCAGATGGTGTGCGATTCCGCCGGGACGGCGAGCGCCTCGGTGAACCACTCGGGAGCGGGGGAGGGGTCGGGGTTCCACGGGTGGATCGAGTCGGCGGCCATCGGCGCAAACCTACCGCCTGTCGTGCCTGCGGGCCCCTTGCCGCGCCGCTCGACTGCCGCCCGAGGAGCGATCGGGGACGAAGCTGAACCGACGTGTACGCCCACGCCCGATGGGTGCGTACTACGCTTCGGCCGACGACGGGTCTGCCCCTCGGTACCTCGCGTGCAGAGGCGCATGCCACACTTGCATCGGCACACGAGGAGGCTGGGGCCATGAGCGTGCGGCACGGCAGGCGGAGGAACGGCATGATGACCAAGAGGAACCTCTGCCTGGGGGCGGCCCTGGCGCTGTTGGTGGGGCTGGCGGTGGGTTGTGATCCGGGTTGGACGAATCCGGTGGTCGGATCAGGCGACGGGTCGGGCAGCGTGCCGGGTGACCCGCCCGGTGTGGCGGCGGCCGGCGTCGCGCTGGGATCGCCCTGGGCACTCACCGATCTGGGGTCACGCGGGTATCTGGTCTACGACGGCGCCAATTGCACGATCATGCGGGTGGCCGGCGGCACCGCTACCCGCTACGCCGGCAACGGCACCTGTGGCGACAGCGGTGACGGGGGCCCCGCGAGCGCTGCCGAGATCGAGGTCGTGGCGACGCCACTCGGCGGCGGCCTTCAGGCCGATCCCGGTGGCAACGTGTACTTCGTGGGCACCGGGCCCGGGGGCACCTCCGTCGTGCGTCGGATCGATGCGGCCTCTGGCGACATCTCGACGTTGACGGCGCTCGACGGGGTACCCGTCTACGGTCTGGCACCCGAGGCGGACGGCCGACTGGTGTACGCGACGAGCGTCGAACTCGACGACGGGACGGGCACCGGTTTCACGGTGCAACTCCGCCAACTCGACCGCACCGGCGCCGACACGCTCGTCGCGTCGCTCCCCACGGCGTTGCGCGCGTCGGGATTCGCCCGGGTCGGGCCCGACCACTACGTGTTGCCCGGAGGCACGGACAGCGAGAACCTCAGGCTGGACGTCGACGACGGGATCGTGTCGATGCTACCGGTGGGCACCGACGACGATGTGATCTACGAGACCGCCGGTTCGGACGGCAGCGTCTATGGCATCACCTGGAACTCCGAGACCGGGCTCGATGGCAACCACGTGATCCGCATCCGTCCGGACGGTTCGGTCGACTTCATCGCCGGATCGGGCGACCCCGACCCGGCGACGAAACGCCAGATGGGTACCGGCGCGGACCTCGATTTGACCGCGTACGCGGTGGCCATGACGGGCCAAGGCAATCTGTTGATCGGATCCGGACACACCGTCTACGACCTGGTCGCTGCAGCGACGGCCCCGGCGATCAGCGCACCCTGACCCGATGTACCGGGGCGCCGTGCCTGCGGGGCGACGTGCCTGGCCGGCGATCGACGCGCCGAGACCGCCACGACGACCATGATCCTGCGACGACGGCTGCCGTGACGACTCATGAACTGTTGAGGGAGCTGCTGGCCCCTGCCGTGGTGGCCGCGGTTGTCATCTGGCCGTTCGCGTCGTA
>JBDZUV010000234.1:0-1898 GCA_040255345.1 Actinomycetota bacterium
GAAGGACGGGGTGGAGGCGCACCTTCAGGAGCTCCTCGCCGAGCACAGCGAGTCGGTTCTCGACCTCTCGCTCGTGCGCCGTGAGTACCCGACCGACATCGGTCCCGTCGACCTGTTGTGCAAGGCGGCCGACGGGACGACGGTGGCCGTGGAGATCAAGCGGCGCGGCGAGATCGACGGCGTCGAGCAGCTCACCCGCTATCTGGACTTCCTCAATCGTGACCCGTTGTTGCGGCCGGTACGAGGCATGTTCGTGGCCCAGTCGATCAAGCCGCAGGCGAAGGTGCTCGCAGGTGATCGGGAGATCGTCACGCTCGAGGTCGACTACGACGAGTTGCGGGGCATCGAGTCCAACGAACTCCGGCTCTTCTGAGACGCGGACGACGTCGCGCGGCCACCGGGCGGAGCGAGCACGAGCAGGTCGCCCTGGCGCATCCGATAGCGCAGCGGTGGCGTGAACCAGTCGATCTCGCCGTCGAGTGCCACTCGCAGCCGGGATGCACGGCTCCGCACCTCGAGGTGCGCCAACGAGGCCCGTGCGACGTCGGTGGCCCCCGACGTGCCACGCGTCAGGGTGTGGAGCGCGGCCCGCATGAGCCGTCGGCGGGTTCCGGCCCGCGCCACTTCCACACCCAACACGCCTGCCGCGAGATCGTTCCGCGTCGGCGGCGATCCCGGGGCGGCTTCGTACACGCCGTTGCCCACGAACAGCATCGGGGTGCGCAATCCGTTCAGTACGAAGCCATCCGATCCGACGAGGTCGAGCCGGTGCGTCGGGAACGCCCGCAACACGTGCAGCGCTGCGACGGGAACGGCCCGGACCTTGCCCCATCCGCGGTCCTCCATCACCTCGTCGCGGATCGCGACCATCTTCGGGTACCACCCGACCAGGGAGTTGTTGACGAACACCCGGCCGTTCACCTCGGCCACGTCGACCCTGGAGATCTCGCCCTGGACGAGCGCGGCGACCGCGTCGTCGAGCTGCCCGGGGACGCCCAGATCTCCGGCGAAGTGGTTGAAGGTACCCAGGGGAAGGATGCCGAGCACGATGTCGCTTCCCGCGGCCGCGTTGGCCGCGTTGTTGACCGTGCCGTCGCCACCGGCGACCACGAGCGCGTCGGGCCGTGGCGTCACGGCCCACTCCTCGCGGATCCGTTCCTGCAGGCCGGCCGGATCGACCGCCTCGACCTGCACGGCGACGGTGGGCGCGACGGCCGCGAACGCGTCGCGGATGCGTTGCTGTTCGCGCGCGCCCTCGTCACCGTCCACCGAACCCGCGGCCGCATTGACGAAGACCGACAGTCGCTGCACACGCACGATCGGGGACGTTAGCGACGCGGCGCATCTTCGATGGACCGGAGGTGTGCTAGTGCTGTGCACGATGACCAGCGAACCCCGAGCTGACGATCTCGAACTCACCGACCTCACCGCACCCATGGCCGCCACGATCGCCGCGGTGCGGGTCGCCGAGGGCGACGAGGTCCGCACGGGATCCACGGTGGTGGTGCTCGAGGTGATGAAGATGGAACACCCCGTCACCGCCCCGTTCCCCGGTCGGATCCACCACCTCGCGGTCCGCGTGGGCGACACCGTCGCCGAGCACCAGACCCTCGCATCGATCGAGCCGATCGCCGCTCCTCCCGACGACGACCCCGACGCGTTCGACGTCGCTGCCGCCACCACCGCGCGGACCGCGGACGAGCGGGCAGACCTCGCGGACCTCCGAGCGGCACGTTCCCATCTGCTTGACACCGCCCGTCCCGCAGCGGTGGCGAAAGTGCACGGCCGTGGCCGTCGAACCGCCCGCGAGAACGTCGCCGACCTGTGTGACGACGGGTCGTTCCACGAGTACGGCGCCCTGGCATACGCCGCACAGGAGCATCGCCGCAGCCGCGAGG
>JBDZUV010000130.1:0-8831 GCA_040255345.1 Actinomycetota bacterium
ACACGAGGTCGTGGTCTCCCGCCGTACGAGCTCACTCGTGGAGGTCGGGGCGTAGGCCGGTTCGAGGCTCCACCGGAGGGCGTCCGCGAGGTTCCACCGGACGGTCCGATATGCGTCGGGCGGGTACGCGCCGACCCTGGGGCGCGTCACACCGGTCAGGTCGCACGGCTGGCGAGCGAACCGCCGGTCGCGGTCGCCTCCCGCCAACGAGCCAGGGTCCAGCACAGATCCGACAATCGGTTCAGATACGGCACGACCTGGGTCGCCTCGGTGTCGTCGACCCCGAGCGCATCACGCTCGGCGCGGCGCACCACACAGCGCGCCACGTCGAGCTGCGCGGCCACGACGTCCTCACCGGGCACGACGAACTCCTCGGGTTGATCGAAACGCGCCGTCACCTCGTCGATCGTCTGTTCGAGAGCCGTGACCATGGCCGCGCTGACGAGGTTCTTGCCCTCGGTGAGCTTGTGGCGGTTGCCCGGAGCGGTCGCCAACTCGGCCATCAGGACCCACAGGTCGTGTTCGAGCCCGACGATGATCCGGTCGAGCTCGCCGCCCCGCTCGCAGCCGGCCCGGGCGACCCCGAGGGCCGCCTGCGCCTCGTCGACGGTGCCGTACGCGACGGGTCGGGCCGAGTCCTTGGCGACCCGGCCGCCGTAGAGCAAACCGGTCGTGCCGTCGTCGCCTTTGCGCGTGTAGATCTTCATCGTCCCACCGTACGGCGACGGCCCCGACCGGTCGAACAACGAGACCCCTGGGGCCACGGCGCCGCTGCGCTCAGTCGACGGAGACCTCGAGATGGACGCCGCACCGACCCAGACGAGGATCGTGGGCGATGAGTCGTGGCGACGCGATCCCGACGAGTTGCTCCGACAGTCCTTCGAGCATGCCGCGGTGCAGGTCGCACACGATGCCCGGGTTGGCCTCTGCGGCAGACGCGAACGGACAGTGCCGCAACACCACTTCGGTGTGCTCGCCGCCGGTCGCCACCTGTGGCGCGAAGCCCTGTGCGGCCATCGCCGCGGTCATCGCCGCGACCGGATCCTCCGCACCGACATCGAGGTGGATACTCCGACCCGCGGCACGACCCACCTCGAGCGCGTCGGCACCGGTGGTCGCCACCTCCAACAGCAGCAGGCTCAGGCGCTCGTAGGGGCCTTCGTCGTTCCATTCGGCGGCCGCCTCGTCGGAGAGCCGGTAGAGCAGACGCGGCCGGCCCGGGCCACGGGGTGCGTCACGGGCCACTTCGACGAGGCCGGCGTCGCACAGCTTCTTCAGGTGCTGACGCACCGTGTTGTGGTTGAGGGTGAACTCGCCGGTCAGCTCCGCGATCGAGACGGGGCGTTCACGGCGGGCGATGTGCCGGTAGATCCCGTAGCGGGTCGGGTCTCCGAGCGCCCTGGAGCGGAGTCGGAACCGCGCGTCGCCGTCGGTCTGGTGTTCGTTCCGGTTCGATCGAATGCGCTCGCTCACAACGGCGACCTCGGGTATTGCCGCATCATTCTCCAGCGACCTAGTATTTCCGTCAAGTACCAGAATAAACTACCAGCGTGCCTCTCGGGTCCCCCGGAAGGCACCGTACGGATCATCCCACGAGGAAGCCCGATGAGTGCCACCGAGTCAACCATCATGGACGTGCGCGACGTCCCCCACGACGAACGGCATCCCAAGATCCACGCCGGCCTCGACGCCCTCGACGCCGGCGACACGCTCGTGCTGGTCACCGACCACCGGCCACGGCATCTCTACGAGGAACTCGAAGCACTCCGCCCGGGCGAATCCGGCTGGGAAGGGGCCGAAGTCGAGACCGGGGTCTGGCACACCACCTTCACCAAGCTCGCCCGGGTACTCGACGTGCGGCCGATCATCGACGCCGGCGACGAGCCGTTCGAGACGATCATGAACGCCGTGGGCGAACTCGTCGACGAAGACCTCGTGATCGTGGCACCTTTCGAACCGACACCGCTGGAAGGGGTGCTGTCGTCTCAGGGGTTCACCTTCGACGCGCACGAGGTCGAACCGGGCCACTGGCGGACCCGATTCTCACTGGAAGCCTGAAGCGTGGTCGTGTCCGACGCGTCGATCACACGCAAGTCACCACCCTCGGGAGGCCCGCCGGTGTCGCCGCTCGCGGTGCCACCGGCCTGGCTTCCGCTCGCGTGGTTGGCGTGCGCGGTCATCGGACTGATCGGCTTCGGCATCACCCTCACGATCACGGCCGCGACCGTCGTCAACGCTCCCGGTGCGCCCACGGCGGTCGCCACCGTGCACGTCGCCATGCTGGCCTTTCTCTCGACTGCGGTGCTGGGGGCATCGCACCAATTCGGACCGGTGGTTGCCGGGCGACGGCTCCGCTCGGCGACCGCCGGTCTGATCACGATGCTGCTGTGGGTTCCGGCCTCGTGGTTGTTGCCGTTCGCGTTCGCCACCCACCGTCCGGCGCTGCTGGAAGTGGCCGGCGTCCTGGCGTTCTCCGCGGTGTCCCTCGCCGCGTGGAACCTGTCGGGGCCGCTGCTCCGCCGGGGACGCGGCACGCCGGTGTTGGGACTGCGCATGGCGATCGTGTTCCTCGTCATCACCGCTGCCTTCGGGGTGACCTACACCTTCGACCTGCATCACGGGTACTTCCTGCTGCTCCCCCGCCGGGTGCTCGCCCACGCCCATCTCGGCCTGATCGGCTGGATCGGCCTCGCCTACGTCGCCGTCGCCGAGAAGCTCTGGCCGATGTTCCTGCTGGCGCACCGACCGTCGACCGCTGCGGGTGACTGGGCGGTCCGACTCGTCGCGGGCGGCGTGCCGGTGGTGGCCATCGGCCTGCTGATCCCGTCGGTACCCCTCAGCTCGATCGGGGCCGGCGTCGTCGTGGCCGGGCTGACCGCGCACCTCGTCTCGCTCGCCGGGGTGATCCGCCACCGTCGACGCCGTATGGAACTGCTCCACGCGTACGTGTTGACCTCGGCGGTGATGCTGATCGTGGCCGTGTGGTCGGCCGCGATCGCCGGCATGTTCGAGACGTCCACCGCGGTGCGGACCCGGGCGGTCCAGACCGAGGTGTTCGCCCTGACGATGTGGCTGGGGCTGGCCGTGATCGGCCACCTCCACAAGATCGTGCCCTTCATCTCGTGGAGCCGGATGCGCAAGGCCGGCCACACCAAGGCGCCCAACGGTCGGCCGCTGCTGTTCGCGCACCTCGTCAACGCTCCGGCCGCCCGCACCGCGTACGTCACCGGCGTGATCGCGGCCGTCAGCGGCACCGCCGGCATGGCCGGCAGTCACGTCCTGCTCGTCGAGATCTGCGGTGTCGCGCTCGCACTCACGGGTCTCATCGTGCTCGTCAACCTCACCTCGGGTCCCTTGCGCATCATCGCGATCGACCGACGGGCCACCGGCGCACCCGCACCACAGACCGAATCCGCCACCCCCACCGATACGCCGACCCCGGTCGGCGTATCCTGAAGCCTGTAAGGAGACCGACCATGGTCACCCCGATCACCGAAGCCGACGTCGAGCGGGTCAGCGCGGCCCTGCACGAGGTGTACGACCCCGAGGTCGGCCTCGACATCATGACCATGGGCCTGATCTACCGGCTCGAGGCCGGGATGGAGAAGGTCATCATCGACATGACGCTCACCACCCCGGGATGTCCGGTGTCCGACAGCCTTCCCGAAGAGGCGCGTCAGGCGGCGGCCCGGGCACTCGACCCGGGCGGCGACGACCGGGTGAACCTGGATGTCGTCTGGGATCCGCCGTGGAACCCGGAGATGATCGACGACGACGCCCTCGCCGAGCTCGGTTACCGCCGGGTCACCGACTGAATCCACCTTGTTCGACGGATCGGATTCGACACCGCATTGATCGTCGCGCTCCTCACCCTCCACCTGCTCGCGTTCGCGATCTGGGTCGGCAATCTCGTCGCGCTCCCCATCACGGTGCGACTCCTCAAACCGATGGCCGATCCCCAGCTGCAGGCCGCGTACTTTCCCAAGATGGGCCGCGCCTTCGGCACGGTCGGCACGGTGGCGTTGCTCGTCGCGCTCGGCACCGGCGCGGTGCTGGCCGGTCGACCGGCCGACTGGTCGGGGCCGGCACTGGGTGCGGTCGTCACCGGGCTGGTGATCCTCGGGGTCACCACGATCGCGATGGTCCAGGCCCGTCGCGTCGGCAGGCTCCGCAGTGCCCTCGCCCGTGGCGAGACCAGCGGCGCCGCCGCCGAGCATCACCTGCACAACCAGGTCCGTCTGACCGACCTCGGCCGTGCGGTCATCATCGTCGGCACCCTCGTCGGTGTCATCTTCGAAGCCGCGGCGATCGCGGCGATTTGAACCCTCCAACTAGATTCGAGAGCTGTGTCCAGCGTTCCATCTGATTTTCTCGATCTCGTCCACCAGCGTGTCGTGGTGTACGACGGTGCCACCGGCACCTGGCTGCAGGGTCAGGACCTCACCGCGGAGGACTTCGGCGGTGAGGCGCTGGAAGGCTGCAACGAGTACCTGGGCATCACCCGACCCGACGTGGTGCGCGCCCTGCACGCCGCGTACTTCGACGTGGGCGCCGACGTGGTCGAGACGAACACGTTCGGGTCGTTCGCGATCCCCCTCGGCGAGTACGACCTGGGCGGTCGGGCCCACGAGATCACCTTGGCGAACGCCCGGATCGCCCGTGAGGTGGCCGACGACTACTCGACGCCCGACCGCAAGCGCTTCGTGGCCGGCTCGATGGGGCCCGGCACCAAGTTCGCGTCGTTGGGCCAGATCACCTTCGCGGCGCTCCGTGACGCCTACGAGGTCCAGGCCGGTGCGTTGATCGAAGGTGGCGTCGACGTGCTGATCATCGAGACCCAGTTCGACCTGCTCGGGCTGAAGGCGGCGATCATCGGCGCTCGCAAGGCGATGGCCACTCAGGGACGTGAGGTCCCGATCCAGGCCCAGGTGACGATCGAGCTGACCGGCCGGATGCTGCCCGGCACCGAGATCGGCGCCGCGTTGGCCGCGATCGACCCCTTGGGTATCGACATCATCGGCATCAACTGCGCGACCGGTCCGGTGGAGATGTCCGAACATCTCCGTCACCTCTCGGCACACAGCCGCATGCCGATCTCGTGTCTGCCCAACGCGGGGCTGCCCAGCGTCGTGGACGGCAAGATGCACTACGACCTGACGGCCGAGGACTTCGTCGCCCACCACACCCGATTCATCTCCGAACTCGGCGTGCAGGTGGTCGGCGGCTGCTGTGGCACCACACCCGAGTTCATCGCTCAGCTCGTCGCTGCGGTGGCGGACCTCGGGCCCGCGAAGCGTGAGCCGATCCACGAGCCCGGGGTCACCTCGATCTACAGCCTCGTGCCCTTCGACCAGGACACCGCGTATCTGGGCATCGGCGAACGCACCAACGCGAACGGTTCCAAGAAGTTCCGTGAGGCGATGCTCGCCGCCGACTGGGACACCTGTCTGAAGATGGCGACCGACCAGGTCAAGGAGGGCGCACACGTGCTGGACGTGTGCGTCGACTACGTGGGCCGCGACGGCACCCTCGACATGGAGGAGCTCGCCAGCCGGTTCGCCACCCAGGTGAACGCCCCGCTCATGATCGACTCGACCGAGGCGAACGTCGTCGAGACCGCGCTGCAGTGGATCGGCGGCCGGCCGATCCTGAACTCGGTGAACCTCGAAGACGGCGACGCCGAGGGCACCCGGCTCGACCGCTTCCTGACCATGGCCAAGACCTACGGTGCCGCCGTGGTGTGCACGTGCATCGACGAGACCGGTCAGGCTCGCACGCCCGAGCACAAGCTCGATGCCGCCCGCCAGATTCACGATCTCGCCGTGAACCGCTACGGCCTGGACCCGTCGGACCTGATCTTCGACCCGCTCGCGCTCACCCTGGCGACCGGCATCGAGGAGTCGCGCAACGACGGTGCGAACACCATCGAGGGCATCCGGCGCATCAAGGCCGAGCTTCCCGGCGTGCACACCACGCTGGGCCTGTCGAACATCTCGTTCGGGCTGAACCCCGCGGCCCGGCAGGTCCTCAACTCGGTGTTCCTGCACGAGTGCACCCAGGCCGGGCTCGACTCGGCGATCGTGCACTTCTCGAAGATCCTGCCGCTGTCGCGGATTCCCGACGACCAGCGCGACGTCTGCCTGGACCTGATCTACGACCGGCGGGGCACGTCGGGCCTGCAGGCGAACGGTGACGAACGCTACGACCCGCTCCAAGCGCTGCTCGCCATGTTCGAGAACGTCAAGGCCGCCGAGGTCGTCAAGGAAGACCGCAGCGGCTGGCCGGTGGACAAGCGCCTGTCGCAACGGATCATCGACGGTGATCGGGAAGGCCTGGAGGCCGACCTCGACGAGGCACTCGCCGGTGGCATGGGCGCGCTCCAGATCGTCAACGACGTGTTGTTGGCCGGGATGAAGGTCGTCGGCGACCTCTTCGGTGCCGGTGAGATGCAGCTGCCGTTCGTGCTGCAGTCGGCCCAGACCATGAAGGCCTCGGTGGCCCACCTCGAGCCGCACATGGAGAAGGTCGAGGGCGACACCTCGAAGGGCAGGATCGTGCTCGCCACCGTCAAGGGTGACGTGCACGACATCGGCAAGAACCTGGTCGACATCATCCTCACCAACAACGGCTACGACGTCCACAACCTGGGCATCAAGGTGTCGATCTCTGATCTGATCGCGAAGGCCGCCGAGATCGACGCCGATGCGATCGGCATGTCGGGGCTGTTGGTGAAGTCGACGCTGGTCATGCGCGACAATCTGGTGGAGCTGAACGACCGGAACCTGTCGAACATCCCCGTGGTGCTCGGCGGTGCGGCGCTGACCCGTTCGTATGTCGAACGCGACCTGCGTGAGATCTACGCGGGTCGCCTGTTCTACGGCAAGGACGCGTTCGAGGGGCTCGACGTGATGGACCGCCTCGGTGAGATCCGCCGGGGCGAGACCGTCGACGACGACTGGGGGGTGGTGCCGTCGGATTCGAAGGTGCCTTCCCGGCTGCACCACATCAAGGAGGTCGACTACGACTCGCTGCCGGCGCGCTCCCCCGAGGTCGCCACCGACAACCCGATCCCCGCACCGCCCTTCCTGGGGGTGCGCATGGTCAAGGGCGTGCCGATCGACGACGTCGCGGCGTACCTGAACGAGACGTCGCTGTTCCGTCTGCAGTGGCAGTACCTGCCCGAAGGGGCCCGGAAGAACGCGCAGGCCGCACGGCGCGGCGAGTCGACGAGTGGCAAGCCGACCGAGTCCGACGAGGACTTCAAGGAGCGGATCCGGCCGATCCTGCGCGAACAGCTCGACTACGTCCGTACCAACGACCTGTTGATGCCGGCGTCGTTGTACGGGTTCTTCCCCTGCAACGGCGACGGTCGTGACCTGGTGTTGTGGACCGACGAGTCCCGCAGCGAAGAGCGCCTGCGGATGACCTACCCGCGGCAGTCCAAGGACCCGTACCTGTGCATCGCCGACATGGTGCGCCCGATCGACTCCGACGAGGTCGACTACGTGGCGTTCCAGATCGTGACGATGGGGCGACGGGTATCGGAGCACACCGCCAAGTTGTTCGCCGAGAACGAATACACCGAATACCTGCACCTGCACGGGTTGGGTGTGGAGATGGCCGAGGCGATGGCCGAGTACATGCACCACCGGATCCGCACCGAGTGGGGGTTCGCCGACGAAGACGACGAGTCACTCGCCGGCCTGTTCCGCCAGCGCTACCGGGGCGGCCGCTACTCGTGGGGCTACCCGGCGTGCCCCGACCTGGCGGGCAACGAGGTGTGCGCCGAACTGTTGGGCGCCGATCAGCTCGACATCGAGTGCAACGAGGGCACCGGGTATCAGTTCCACCCCGAACAGACCACCGGCGCGATCGTGTTCCACCACCCCCGGGCGAAGTACTTCGTCGCCGGCCGCTGAGCCCCGTCGTGCCCGAATCGTCGGGGTCTCGGTTCTCGACTACGGTGTGATCGACCGCGTGGACGCGGCGCCCGGACGCATCCACGGGCAAGCGTCCATACCGCCAAACGAAGGACTTCCCAGACCATGTCCAGACCCACGCCCGTTCACATCCGCCGTCGCGCCGGTGTCGTCACGATTCTGACGTTCCTGCTCGCCGGTGTCCTGGCGACCTCGCCCGCGGGCGCAGCCGATCCGCTGACCGTCGATATCCGGGTCGAGCTCGACTTCTTCGGGAACGGGTCCAGTGACGGGCCGCGAGTGTTCGAGGTGACCGGTGTCGAGGCACTCGCAGGTCAGATCGAACTGAGCGAAACCGACGAGATCGAGAATCCGGAGAACTGGTGTGGGGCGGTGACCATCGACATCGACCCCGATGCCGAGCTCATCACCGTCGCCACCGAAGAGGTCTGTAACTACCATCTCGCCCGGGTGCTGATCACCTCGGGTCAGATCCACGGCATCGACCTGGTGAGCGACCAGCTCTGGGGCGCGATCGACGACGAAGGAGGCGACCCTTCCGGTGGCCCCATGGATCCGGTCGTCATCTCGCAGACCGGCTCGACCTTCGAACTGCGTTGGGAACTCGACGATGACGAGGACGGGTCGTTCCTGCTGGAGGGGGGAACTGCCGTGTTCTCGTTCACTCTGGACGCCGACGAACCTGCACCGACCAGCACCGAGGCGCCCACCACGACGGGTGCTCCGGTGGAGCCCACCACGACCGATGCGCCCGTGACGTCCACCACGACCGTGCCCGCCGTCAGCAAAGCTGCCACACCGGTGTCGGCACGACCCGCCTACACGGGCTGAACCCGTCGAACCACGACCTCATCGGGGCGCCACCCGTGGCTGGCGGTCGCGACTGTGCGC
>JBDZUV010000235.1:0-1883 GCA_040255345.1 Actinomycetota bacterium
GGGCGAAGCCCGGGTTGTGGTTGGTCGGGATGTCCCGGGCGACGGTGCCGGCGGCCTCGGCCGCGGCGTAGCGCTCTGCGTCGATCCCGCCGATGTACCAGAACACCGATGGCACCCCCCACTCGGTCCCGAACGACCCGAAGTCCTCACTCGCCGAGAAGGGCGCGGCCAGCTCGGAGATGCGGTCCTCGCCGAAGTGGTCACCCAGCGCGGCTGCGACCCGTTCTGCCCAGGCGGCGTCGTTGACGGTCAACGGGTAGTGCTCGGTGGTGGTGATCTCGGGTGGACGGGGGGCGCCCGACGCCTGGGCCTCGGCTTCGACGATGCGGCGGATCGCGTCGAGGGTGTGGCGGCGGGTGGCGTCGTCGAAGCTGCGCACATTGATCTTGAGCAGCGCTTCGTCGGGGATCACGTTGTCCTTCGTGCCGGCCTGCAAGGCGCCGACGGTGACGACGACCGCGTCGGACGCGGCGGTCTCCCGGGACACGATGGTCTGTAGGCGTAGCACCGTTGCGGCCGCCATGACGACCGGGTCGACACTGGATTCGGGCATCGACCCGTGGGCGCCCCGCCCGTGCAGGTGCACCTCGAGGCTGTCGGCGGCGGCCTGGGTGACGCCCGGTCGGTAGCCGATCCGGCCCGCCGGCGCGGGCATGACGTGCTGGCCGAGAATCACCCGGGGTTCGGGGAAGCGGTCGAAAAGGTCGTCGTCGATCATGGCCTGGGCACCCTGCGCGGTCTCCTCGGCGGGTTGGAACACGGCGAGCAGCGTCCCCGACCAGGCGGTGCGACCACGCGCGAGCAGGGTGGCGGCGCCGGCCAGCCAGCTCACGTGCATGTCGTGGCCACACGCGTGCATGAGCGGCACTCGGTTGCCCTCCGCGTCGGTGCCCGTGTCGGTGCTGGCGTAGTCGAGGCCCGTCGCTTCCTGCACGGGCAGGGCGTCCATGTCGGCACGCATCATCACGACCGGTCCGTCGCCGTTGCGGAACAGCCCGACCACGCCGGTACCACCGACCCCGGTGGTCACGTCGAATCCCGCCCGCTGCAGCCAACCCGCGGCGACCGCGGCCGTGCGGTGTTCCTGCAGCGAGAGCTCGGGGTGTGCGTGCAGGTCGCGGTAGGTGACTTCGAGGTCATCCAGCAGTGCGGCCTGGCCGTCGAGAACCGTGGACACAGAATCGCTTTGGGACATGACAACCTCCTGTGAGTAAGGATGCCACCGTGGTTCCCGGTTTCGACCCGACCCTTATCCTGTGGCTGAACCTGATCGGAACGTTCGTGTTCGGCCTGAGCGGCGGCCTGGCCGCGGTCAAGGCGCGCCTCGACCTGTTCGGGGTGGTCGTATTGGCCCTGGCCGTGGCGCTTGCGGGTGGGATCGTGCGGGACCTTCTGATCGGCACCCCGCCGGCGACGTTCCGGGACTGGCGCTATCTGGCCGCGGCGGGCGCGGCCGGTCTGGCGACGTTCGTCGCTCGTCCTGCGCTGATTCGGATCGAGAACGTGATCGACGTGCTCGACGCCGCCGGTCTGGCCGTGTTCTGCGTGACCGGTGCGGCCAAGGCGGTGGCGTTCGATCTCGGACCGGCCCAGGCGATCATCCTCGGCGCGATCAGCGGGATCGGCGGTGGCATGGTGCGCGACATCCTGTTGCGGCGGGTTCCCACGGTGCTGCGACAGGACCTGTACGCGATACCGGCGCTCGCCGGAGCGGCCGTTGTGGTCGGGGCCGATGCGGCGGGATGGCACGGCGCGGTCTTCCCCTTGCTGGGGCTCGTCGTGTGCTTCGTGATCCGGGTGATCGGGCTGCGCTTCGACGTTCAGCTCCCGATCGCTCCGAGCATGCGTCACCGCGACGAGGGAGCCGACGGCGAAGGGAAGGG
>JBDZUV010000236.1:0-1883 GCA_040255345.1 Actinomycetota bacterium
GACGAGCTCGTCAAACTACTGGCAGAACTCGTCGATCTGTTCGATCGGCACATCACAACGATGCGAAATGCAACCGCCCTGCGGGCAGCCGGCGGCTATGTCGAACTGCTCCTCGACCGACGCAACCGCGCGCTGCAGTCGATCGCCGAGGCGAGCGCCGAAGCCACAGTGCTCGAAGGGATTACGGTTCTTTGCGACGCCAACGGTTACATCTCATCGGTCCATATCGACGACCACACCTTGTCGCAGCACTCTCACGCCGTGCTAGGTCGCGTGATAGCCCAAGCACTGCAAACCGCTCACGATCGGACGGTTGCTGCAGTAAGAGCGCAGTTCGCCACCGCGATGGACGAAACGGACGGGTAAGTCCCGTGGCGTGGTGGAGTTTCGGGAGCCGGGGGTGACGGTGCCGGGTGTGTCGTTGCCGGGCTTGGGGTGGGCCATCGCGTAGTGGTCAGTGAGTTACCTACCAAGTGACTCAACAGGAAGACACACCACGCGATGACCCAGGATCATTCTGCCCTGCTTGCCCAGCTCGATGCGCTCAAGTCCGCTGATGCGGGTGCGGTGTTCGCCGAGCTGATCCGCGCCGGTCTGCAGCAGCTCATCGAGGCCGAAGCCGCCGCCGCGATCGGCGCCGGCCGCTATGAGCGCACCGACGGACGCACCGTGCACCGCAACGGGCATCGACCGAAGATGGTGTCGACGACTGCCGGTGACGTCGAGGTGCAGATCCCCAAGCTGCGGGCCGGATCGTTCTTCCCGTCGCTGCTGGAACGGCGCCGCCGTATCGACAAGGCGCTACACGCGGTGATCATGGAGGCCTACGTCCACGGGGTGTCGACCCGCAGCGTGGACGATCTGGTGGCCGCGATGGGCGTGCAGACCGGGGTGTCCAAGTCGGAGGTCTCACGGATCTGCGCCGGCCTGGATAAGGAGATCGAGGCGTTTCGTACCCGCAGCTTGGCGCATACCGAGTTCCCGTACGTGTTCTGCGACGCGACGTTCTGCAAGGTCCGTATCGGGGCGCACGTGGTCTCTCAGGCGCTGGTGGTGGCCACCGGGGTGTCGATCGAGGGCACCCGCGAAGTGCTGGGCACCGCCGTCGGTGACAGCGAGTCCTACGAATTCTGGCGCGAGTTCCTCGCATCGCTGAAATCCCGCGGGCTGGCGGGGGTGCACCTGGTGATCTCCGACGCGCATGCGGGGCTGAAGGCCGCTGTGGCTCAACAGTTCACGAACTCATCGTGGCAGCGCTGCCGGGTCCATTTCATGCGCAATCTGCACACGGCGGTGTCAGCCAAGCACGCCCCGGCCGTCACGGCGGCGGTCAAGACCATCTTCGCCCACACCGACCCCGTCGAGGTCGCCGCCCAATGGGACCGGGTCGCCGACACGCTGGCGGGCTCGTTTCCGAAGGTGGCCGCGATGATGGCCGAGGCCAAGACCGACGTGCTGGCCTTCACCGCGTTCCCGCGGGCGCATTGGCAAAAGATCTGGTCGAACAATCCCATCGAACGGCTCAACAAGGAGATCAAGCGTCGTGTCGACGTCGTGGAGATCTTCCCCAACCCGGCCGCGTTTCTGCGGCTGGCCACCGCGGTCGTCATCGAATCCCACGACGAATGGCAGGTCACCCGCCGCTATCTCTCCGACGTCTCCATGGACGAACTACGCGTCGTCATCGAGAAGAAACGCGCTGCGGCAGCACTTGCCAAACAACACCAAATCACCTAGCGTTCAACATGACTCGTTGATCACACCGCGTGAACCACGCCAGATCCGAAGTCCACCACTCCCCGGGACGCTATCCTCAACGACGGGAGGGACACGATTCCATGATGGTCATCGGCATCGATGCACACAAGCGGACCCACACCGCA
>JBDZUV010000131.1:0-8587 GCA_040255345.1 Actinomycetota bacterium
CGATCGACTGGTCTCCAACGACGTCGCGCGCCGGATCACCGAGCTGAAGAACGCCGGCAGACTCGACGGCATCGACCTGATCACCGAATACGAACGGGTCCGACCCAACGGCGACGAGGCGCGCTCGCTGATCGGTATGACCGACATCGACGGCGTCGGCATCAGCGGCCTCGAGAAGCAGTACGAGAAGGTGCTGGAGGGAACCCCCGGTGAGATCTCCTACGAACGCTCCGCCATGGGACCGATCCCCGGCGGTGAACGCCAACTGAAGACGGCTTCGCCCGGAGACGACCTCGAGCTCACGATCGACCTGCCCCTGCAATACGCCGCGGAGAAGCTCGTGGCCGACCAGGTACGGGCGACCGATTCGGCTTCGGGTATCGCGATCATCACGAAACCGGGCACGGGTGAAGTGCTCGCGATGGTCAACGTCGCCGCGGACTCGAAGACCCACGAGGTGGCGCCGTCGACGAACAACGAGGCACTGACGACGGTCTTCGAACCCGGTTCGGTGAACAAGATGATCACGGTGGCCGCGGCGTTGGCCGACGGCAGGGTGACGCCGTCGACCGTCCTGCCGCACCCTCCGACGCTCACCCTGGGCGGGGCGACGTTCAGTGAGGCAGAGACGCTCCCGTCCCAGCTCAGTGTCACCGACATCCTCACCGTGTCGTCCAACATCGGCACCATCGAGCTCGCGCGCATGCTGGGCAAGGACCGGATCGACCGGGCGTTGCGCAACTTCGGCTTCGGGCAGAAGACCGCCCTGGACTTTCCCAACGAGTCACCGGGGCTCCTGTTGCCGCCCGAGAACTGGAGCGGATCCTCGATCGGGTCGATTCCGATCGGGCAGGGTGTGTCGGTGACCGCCATGCAGATGCTCCAGGCCTACAACGCCATCGCCAACGGCGGCGTGCTCGTGCCCACCCGTCTGGTCGGCGCGACGATCGACGCGTCGGGAACCCGGCACACGACGACGGAGTCGAAGGGACGGCGGGTCGTCTCCACCGAGGTCGCCCGACAGGTGCGGGGCATGCTCGCCAACGTGGTGAGCACGGGAACCGGCACCAAGGCCGCCGTGCCCGGTTACCAGGTCGCCGGCAAGACCGGCACCGCGCGCATGCCACTCGACGAACATCAGCCTGGCGACGGCTACCTCGGACTCGACGGGCGCTACCACTACGCCTCGAGTTTCGTCGGGATGCTTCCCGCCGGGGATCCCCAACTCTCGATCATCGTCGTGTTGAACGACGTCGACCGGAACCGGTCCGGCTCGTACTTCGCGTCGGACACCGCCGCGCCCCTGTTCGGCCGTCTCGCGACCGAGGCCGTCCGTCGGTTGCACCTTCCCCCGGCGACGGGCCCCGACGTGACCGACGGTCTGCCCTCGGTGAATCCCGACCTGTTGACCACCATGGACGGGGCCCCCGATCCAGAGGTTGCTGCGTCGGTGGCGCGGTGACGGCGACCACGGCGACCGCGATCATGGCGCGCCTCGCGGGCCACGACATCGACGCGACGCTCCACGGTGATCCCGACACGGTCTGCGACGACGTGTTCCACGCCCACTCCGACGTTCGCCCGGGCGGACTGTTCTGCTGTGTGGTCGGCGCGCATGCGGACGGCCACGACCATGCCGCCGCGGCGGTCGCCGCCGGAGCGGTCGGACTGCTGTGTGAGCGCCGTCTCGATCTCGGGGTGCCCGAGATCGTCGTCGACGACGTCCGGGCCGCGATGGGGCCGGTCGCGGCGCTCGTCCATGGCGATCCCAGTACCCGGTTGTGCTGTACGGGCATCACCGGAACCAACGGCAAGACCACGACCGCCTCGCTGCTGGCGAGCATCCTGCGGGCCGCAGGGCGGTCGCCGGTGGTGTTCGGCACCTTGAGTGGGGTGCGGACCACGCCCGAGGCGACCGATCTCCAACGGGACCTGGCGCGTGCGGTGACCGAGGGTCACACCGACGTCGTGATGGAGGTCTCGTCGCATGCACTGGCCCTGCACCGGGTGGACGGCACGTCCTACGACCTCGCCGTGTTCACCAACCTGTCCAGGGACCATCTCGACTTCCACGGCACGATGGAGGAGTACTTCCGCGCCAAGGCCCGACTGTTCGAACCCGGTCTGAGCGCCAAGGGGGTCGTCGACACCGACGACGCGTACGGCCGACTGATCAGGGATGCGGCGGACATCCCCGTCGACGGCTTCGGACTCGCCGACGCGGAGCCGGTACTGGGCCTCGCCCCGGTCGCCTTCACCTGGCAGGGTGAGCCCGTGCATCTGGCGCTGGCCGGGCGCTTCAACATCGCCAATGCGCTCGCCGCGGCTTCGTCGGCCCGGGCACTCGGCATCGACGACGCCGCGGTCCGGGCGGGGCTCGAGTCCGCGGACGCGGTGCCGGGCCGCTTCGAGATGATCCGGATGGGTCAGAATTTCACGGTGATCGTCGATTTCGCCCACACCCCCGACGCCCTCGTCAAGGCGATCGCGGCGGCCCGGGAGATCGCCGCGGCCGGGCGGGTCCTCGTCGTCTTCGGTGCCGGCGGTGACCGCGACCCCACGAAGCGGCCCTTCATGGGTGCCGCCGCCGAGCGGGCCGACGTGATCGTGCTGACCAACGACAACCCGCGTACCGAACCGCCGGCCCAGATCGCGGACGAGATTCGTGGTGGCATGCAGGAGGGTACGCGGGCGACCATCGAATTGGACCGTCGTGCCGCGATCGCGACCGTGCTCGAGGAGGCCACCGCCGGTGACGTGGTGCTGATCGCCGGCAAGGGCCACGAGACCACGCAGACCATCGGATCGACGGTGCGCCCCTTCGACGACCGTGAGGTGGCGCGGGCCGAACTCACCCGACTGGGGTTCGGCCGGTGATCGCGCTGGTCCTCGCCGGTGCGGTGTCGTTCGGGTTCTCGCTCGTCGGCACGCGCCTTCTCATCGGCTGGCTCAGACGCCACGGGTTCGGCCAGCCGATCCGGACCGATGGTCCCGCACAGCATCTCGCCAAGGCCGGGACGCCGACCATCGGTGGGGTCGCCATCGTGGGCGCCGCGACGCTCGGCTATCTCGCGGCGCACGTCCGGCCGGGGCTGGTGTTCACGCGGTCGGGCATGTTCGTGATGCTCCTGATCGTGCTGGCGGGCGGCGTCGGGCTCGCCGACGACTGGATCAAGGTCGCCAACGAACGGAACCTGGGGCTGTCCAAGAGCGCGAAGTTCGGCGGGCTGTTCGGGGTCGCCATCTGCTTCACGCTGCTGACGTTGAACCTGTCGAAACCGCATCTGGAGTTGAGCTTCACCCGTTACGACAGCATCGACTGGACGATGCCGGTGTGGTTGTGGGTCGTCTGGGCGCTGCTGTTGATCCTGGGGACGACCAACGCCGTGAACCTGACCGACGGATTGGACGGGTTGGCCTCGGGCGCCGCGATCCAGGCGTTCATCTGTTACACGATCATCTGTTTCTGGGCGTTCCGGTACCCCGTGTACGACGTTCCCCACGCGCTCGACCTGTCGGTCGTGGCCGTCGCGATGGCGGGCGCGCTGGCGGGCTTTCTGTGGTGGAACGCCGCGCCGGCTCAGATCTTCATGGGCGACACGGGTTCGCTGGCCATCGGTGCCGGCCTGGCCGGCCTGGCGCTGCTGTCGAACACCCAACTGCTCCTGCCGATCATCGGAGGGCTCTTCGTGTACGAGACGGTGTCGGTCATCCTGCAGGTCGCGAGCTTCCGTCTGTTCGGTCGTCGCATCTTCAGGATGGCGCCGGTCCATCACCACTACGAACAGAAGGGATGGCCCGAGACGACCGTCATCGTCCGGTTCTGGATCATCGCCGGGATGTGCACCGTGGTCGCCCTGGGCGTGTTCTACGCCGACTTCCTCCACGTCGGTCTCGGACGGTGACCGGAATGGGAGCATCCCCGTGCCGGTCGTGGTCGGTCGACGAAACTCGGTCGGTGTGGACGGGGACCGAACCACGATGACCACGATCGACGCACCGCCGCGCTCACAA
Source organism: Actinomycetota bacterium (assembly GCA_040255345.1). Classification (GTDB taxonomy): domain Bacteria; phylum Actinomycetota; class Acidimicrobiia; order Acidimicrobiales; family Iamiaceae; genus JAFDWI01. The sequence continues at coordinate 4,015 of JBDZUV010000131.1, forward strand.
CGGCGCATGCACCTCGACCGGCCCGGCCCACGGCCGCGGCCACGCCGTCTGCTCCCCAGGATGATCGACATCGGCGGGGTCGACACCTCGGTGTTCTGGTGGCTCGTCTCGGTGGTGTCGGTCCTGAACATCATCGGCCTGGTGATGGTGCTGTCCGCCTCGTCGGTGACGTCTCTGGACGAGACCGGTTCCGCGTGGACCTACTTCATCAGGCAGCTCTCCTGGACGATCGTCGGGTGTGGCGCCGCGTTCGCGCTGTTGCACGTGCGTCTCGACTCGCTGCGCCGCTACGCGAGAAGCGCACTCGTGCTGTGTCTGTTGGGCCTGCTGGCCGTGCACGTGCCCGGTCTGGGGGTGAGCGCGAACGGCGCGACCCGCTGGATCGGTGTCGGTCCAATCCAGATCCAACCGTCGGAGCTCACCAAACTGGCGCTGATACTGGTCGTCGCCGACTGGCTCGCCCGGAACGAACGCTTCATCGGCGTCCCACGCGTCGTGGTCCGGCCCGTGATGCTGCTGTTGGGACTCATCGCCCTGCTGGTGATGGCCCAGCCCAATCTGGGGACCACGATCGTGATCGCGGCGACCGTGTTCGTCGTGCTGTTCGCCGCCGGGGTACCGCGTGGCGCTCTCGTCGGCTGGGGTCTCCTGGGCACCGTCGGTACGGTCGTGGCCGCGCTCGGCACGACCTACCGCCGGGCGCGGGTGTTGTCGTTCCTCGACCCGTGGGCCGATCCTCAACGGGCGGGGTACCAGTTGATCCAGTCCCGGGTCGGCCTGGCCTCGGGCGGGATCTTCGGTGTCGGCCTGGGTGCATCGAAGGCGAAGTGGGGGTTCCTACCCTTCGCCCACACCGACTTCATCTTCGCGATCGTCGGCGAGGAACTCGGCCTGGTCGGCGCGAGCGTGGTCGTCGGCGGGTTCATCGCGTTCGGGATCTTCGGGATCCAGACCGCGGCCCGCGCCGAGAGCCGGTTCGGTGCGTCGGTGGCCGTGGGGGTCACCGCCTGGATCGTGATCCAGGCCTTCGTGAACATCGGGGCCGTGGTCGGGATCCTGCCCATCACCGGCGTGCCGCTGCCGTTCCTGTCCTATGGCGGCACCTCGATGGTGGTCACACTCGCTGCGGTCGGACTGCTGTTGAACGTCGCTCGTCACCCGGCCCCGGTGACGGCTCCGAGCGCCTTCGAGGGGCGCGCGCGGCGGTCCATGGGTGGCTCACGGTCACCGAGAGGTGCGCGTACCGCCCGGAACCGGGCGCGGCGGTGAGCGGGTCGTCGAACCGGCCGCGGGTGCTGATCGCGGGTGGGGGCACGGCCGGACACGTGCTGCCGGGGATCGCGCTCGCGGACGCACTGGTCGCCCAGGGGCTCGCACACGAAGACATCGTGTTCGCCGGCGGTGACCGAGGTGTGGAGCGTGACCTGGTCGCACCGGCCGGGTACGGACTCACCGAGCTGCCCGGCCGGGGGATCCAGCGGCGTGTCACGTGGTCGAACGTCACCGCCGCATGGGCATTGCTCCGAGGGGTCGTCCGGGGCCTCGGCCTGGTCCGACGGACGCGCCCCGGGGTCGTGGTGGTGCTGGGCGGCTACGCGAGCCTCGCCTGCGGCCTGGGAGCAGTGCTGTGGCGACGTCCCCTCGTGCTGTGTGAACAGAACGCCCGCGCCGGTGCCGTGAACCGGCTGTTGCGGCCCTTCGCCCGACGCAGCGCCGTCACCTTTCCCGACACCGATCTGCCCCGGGCGACGGTCACCGGCAACCCGCTCCGGGCCGAGATCGTCGCCGCGGCGCACGCCCGCGATGCCGACCCGGTGGGGACGACCGCCGCGGCACGAGCAGAACTCGGACTTCCCGCGGACCGCGTCGTCGTGCTGGTCGCGACCGGTTCACTCGGATCACGGACGGTCAACCTCGCGGTCGCCGATCTCGCGGCACACTGGAGCGACCGGAGCGACCTGGCGATCCGTCATGTCGTGGGCCGCCGCGACTTCGCGTCGTTCGCGGTCGACGACCGCGTGAAGGCCGAGGGCGGTCTGGTCTACCAGGTCGTGGAATACGAAGACCGCATGGCCACTGCGCTGTCCGCGGCGGATCTCGTGATCGGGCGATCCGGGGGAGGCGTGGCCGAACTGGCGGCGCTGGGCGTGCCGGCGGTGCTGGTGCCCTTGCCGATCGCGCCCCGGGATCATCAACGGGCCAACGCCCGGCACCTCGTCGACGCCGGTGCCGCGGTGCTCGTCGACGACGCGGCGTGCACCGGGTCCGAGCTGGCGGCCGTCGCCGGGCCGATCGTCGACGATGCGGCACTCCGCCGGAGAATGGCCGGCGCCATGCGCGCCGCGGCACGTCTCGACGCCGCCGCGGCCGTCGCGACGCTGGTGCTGGACGCTGCCGCTGGAGGTGACCGGTGAGCATCGACCTCGGCCGTCCGCGTCGGCTCCACGTGGTCGGCGTTGGCGGAACCGGCATGAACGCCGTGGCAGCCGTGCTCGTCGGCATGGGTCACCGGGTGACCGGTAGCGATCTCAAGGACTCCGCGGCGGTCCAGAGGGTGCGAGCGCTCGGCGCGAAGGTCCGGATCGGACACGATCCCGACGCCGTGCGCGGCGTGGACGCGGTGGTGACCTCCACGGCGGTTCCCGACACGAACCCCGAGATCCGCGCGGCGCACGCGGCGGGCATCCCGGTGCTGCACCGGTCCAAGGTTCTGGGCGCACTCGCGCAGACGCACCGCACCGTGGCCATCGCGGGCACGCACGGCAAGACGACCACGTCGTCGATGCTCACCCTGGCGCTCCGCCGGGCGGGCTGGCAACCGTCGTTCGTGATCGGCGGCGACGTGAACGAGATCGGCACCGGCGCGGGATGGGGCGACGGTGAGGTCTTCGTCGTCGAGGCCGACGAATCCGACGGCACCTTCCTCGAGCTCGGCACCGGCGCGGTGATCGTGACCAGCCTCGAGCCGGACCATCTCGAACACTACGGACCCGATCCGCTCCGGGCGACCGAGGCGCTGCACGAGGCGTTCGTGGCGTTCGTGTCCGGCGCGCCCGGTCCCCGCCTGATCTGTGTGGACGAACCGGGCGCCGCTTCGCTCGTCGACGTGGCCCCGTGCGTCACCTACGGCACCGACGAGCGTGCCGACTACCGGATCGTCGACGTGACCGAGATGCGGGCTGCGATCTCGTTCGACGTCCGGCGACCGGATGGCGACCGGGTCCGTCTCGAGTTGCCGTTGCCCGGCCTGCACAACGCCCTGAATGCGACCGCCGCCTATGCGATGGCCGTCGAACTCGGGGTACCGGACGAACCCGTGATCGACGAGCTCGCCCACTTCGGCGGCGTGGCACGGCGCTACGAGTTCCGGGGCACCCGGCACGGCGTCACCTTCGTCGACGACTACGCCCACATCCCGGGTGAGTTGACCGCGGCGCTCGCCACGGCGGCCGCCGGCGGGTTCGGACGGGTGGTCGCCGTCTTCCAACCCCACCGCTACAGCCGGACGGCGACCCTGTGGCCGAGTTTCGCCGATGCGTTCGTCGATGCCGACGTGGTGGTGCTCACCGACGTGTACGCGGCAGGGGAGACCCCGCGCCCGGGGGTGTCGGGTGAGTTGCTCGTTCATGCGGTGCTCGATGCGCACCCGCGGTCCAGGGTCGTGTACCTGCCCCGCCGCGCCGACCTCGTGGGCTTTCTCGCCACCGAATTGCGCGAGGACGATCTCTGTCTGACACTCGGTGCCGGCGACATCACCACGCTGGGAGCAGATGTGATGTCGTACTGGCAGGGGGTCCGCGCACCAGCGGGCGGGACCGGCGAGAATGATGCGGTGGCCGCACGCCAGGGCACCAGCCGGTGACCTCGACCCTCCGCTCCTCGGACGGGCGCGTGATCATCCCGGAGCGTCTCCGTCGCCGTCGGGTCGAGGTCCGGCGTGACGAGGGACGACGGCGGCTCCGTCGGCTCGTCGCCTTCGGGGCGCTGGCCCTGCTCCTCGTCACCGGGTGGGTGCTGCTCCGCTCGCCGCTGCTGGCGGTCGGGCAGGTGACCGTTTCGGGCTCCACACACGTCGACCGCGCTCAGGTGGCCCGTGCCAGTGGCATCGACGAGGGCGTCGCCATGATGGACGTGTCGCCGGGACGGGCCGAGAGCCGGCTCGAATCGCTCCCCTGGATCTCCCATGCGACGGTGTCGCGTGAATGGCCGAACCGGGTCCGGATCGAACTGGTCGACCGGACCCCCGTCGCCCAGGTGCCATCCGGATCGGCCTTCGCCTTCGTCGATGCGGACGGTCGGGTCCTGCAGACCGGGGTCGGTCGTACCGACGCCCTCCCGCTTCTCGAGGGTCGCCATGCGACCGCTCCGGGCACCCGCATGGCGTCGATCGGGCCGCTGCTGAAGACCGCCGCGGCGCTGCCCGCGGACTACCACCGTCGCATCAGGGGCATCGCGTACACCCGCGAGGGGACCGTCGCGCTGAAGCTGCAGGACGACGGCGTGGTCACCCTGGGTCTGTCCGATGATTTCGCCGCCAAGTTCGTCGCACTCACCGCGGTCATCGACTATCTTG
>JBDZUV010000132.1:0-7339 GCA_040255345.1 Actinomycetota bacterium
TCTTCGAGCGCGAACGCCGTGTCGACGAGTTCGTTCACCGGCGTCTCCTCGCCGATCGTGACCAGCATGACTCGGCACCGCCGGGAATCGGTGAGCAGTTCCAGCACGTCCTTGGCCTGGGCGTTGATCGGGCCGACCTGCACCGCGTCGACCAGCCCGCGGGCCGACTGCAGAAAGGTGATGGCATGGCCGGCGGCGGGTGCGTCGACGACGATCACATCCGCCGCCTGGCTGCGTTCGAGTTGTTTGACCTTGCCCAGCACCAGGATGTCCTTGATGCCCGGGGTGGCGGTGGCGACCACGTCGAGCGCGCCCGTCGACGCGAGACGTTTCGAGATCCGCTTCAATCCATGATCGTTCAGGTATTCGACGAGCGCGTCGTCCGGCGTGATCCGCCGCGCCCGGATCTCGCCATGGCCGGCCAGGTCGTCACGGGCACGCAGCACGCAGTCGTCGTAGGCCAGGTCGGCGAGGCCGAACTTCGCCGGCAGCCCCGAGGAACCCTCCAGGTCGATCACCAGCGCGTCGAGTCCGCAGCGGGCAGCCGCGGTCGCCAGGGTGGCTGACACCGTGGTTTTGCCGACGCCGCCCTTTCCGGCCACGATGACCAACCTTGCGGTGGTGAAATACTGGACCGGGTCCACGTTCACCTTTCTCTCTGACGAGCACGTTTCGAAAGGATTCTGCTTTGCGCAGATTATCGACCATCGCCGGAGTCGCCGTGTTGGTGGCTCTGGGAGGGTTGGGCTTGATCGCCCCCGGCGTCGCCTCGGCCGCGCCGGTCGCTGCTCGCAGTTCCGGTGCGGTGGAGGTCGTCAAGATCAGTGGACTGCTCGATCCGATCCTCGCCGATTTCCTCACCACCAGCATCGAGCAGGCCGAACGAGACGATGCGCTCGCCATGGTCCTGCGCATCGACAGTTCCGAATCGGTCATCTCGGATTCGGCACTGGTCGAGTTGGCCACGACGATCCACGATGCCGCCGTTCCGGTGGTCGCCTGGGTGGGACCATCGGGTTCCCGTGCAGAAGGTGGCGCTGCGCAGTTGTTGGCGACGGTCGACGCCGTCGGGATCGCACCGGGTTCGTCGATCGGCAACATGGGCCCGACGGTGGTGCCCCGGCGACTGTGGTCCGACGCCTACTGGCAGCACCGGGCCGCCCTGGTCGACGAGACCATGGGGCCGACTGCCGCTGCGGCCAGAGGCTTGGCGGTTGCGCCGAAGAAGGCGCTGGTCCTACGCAACATGCTGTTGACGATCGACGGCTTCCACATCGCCGCGACGGGGTCGACCGCGGCGACACCGATCCAGTTCTCGGAGCTGTCCACGACCCGGACCGCCATGCACACCTTCGCCAGCCCGGCGGTCGCCGTGTTGTTCCTGGCGATCGGGCTGTCGTTGTTGCTCTTCGAGTTCTACACGGCCGGTGTGGGCGTCGCCGGGGTGGTCGGCGCCGCCAGTCTGATCTTCGCTTGCTACGGGCTGGGGGTCCTACCGGTGCGACCCCTCGCGGTCGGGTTGGTGATCGCGTCGATGGTGGCCTTCGCCGTGGACGTCCAGGTCGGCGTGCCACGGCTGTGGACGGTGGTCGGGTCGGTGCTGTGCGCGGCGGGGTTCCTCTGGCTGTTCGACGGGGTGGCGACGCCGTGGCCGGCGACGATCGGCGCGATCGTGGCCGTGGTCGTCTTCATGTACTTCGGTATGCCCGCGATGACCCGGTCGCGGTTCTCGACGCCGATGATCGACCGGAAGTGGCTCGTCGGACGGGCCGGGACCGTGGTCGATGCGTGCCGGCCCGACGGCGTGATTCGCATCGACGGCGCCTTGTGGGCGGGTCGCGGTGACGACGAGGTCGCCGTGGGCTCGCCGGTGCGGGTCACGGGCGTCGACGGCGTGGTCTGCAAGGTCGAACCCGCCTGATCGGGCGCCGCCACCGGCTGGATCGCTTCGCGATCGGTTCTCGGCGGTACCACGAAAAACCCCTTGTGGCAGGCGCCACTCGTCGGTAGGGTTTCGACTGACGAAAGGGGGTCCGCCGATGAGCGCTCGACGTGTCGAACAAGCCTGGCAGGCCCGAGCGGCGTGCCGCGGTCCTCAGGCGGTCGTGTTCTACCCTCCGTCCACGTTCGAACGCAAAGAGGAACGTCGCCGCCGTGAGGCCAGGGCGAAGGACATCTGCCGGACCTGCCCGGTCAAGGTCGCCTGCCTCGACTACGCCCTCGCGATCCGGGAGCCACACGGTATCTGGGGTGGACTGAACGAGCCCGAGCGCCGCGCGCTGCTCGAAGAACGTGGCACCGTCGAGGCCTCGACTGGTTGATGGCGCCAAGGGGCCATCGGTGAGGCGGCACGGCACGGCGATCCCGGTACGCTTGTGCCGATGAAGTACTTCTTTTTCGTGGTCGTGCCGATCGTCGAGATCGTCGCGGCGGCGGTGGTGGCGCATTTCGTGGGGTGGAGCTGGACGATCCTCGCATTGGTGCTGCTGAGCTTCGTCGGAGCCTGGCAGGTGAAGGTCCAGGGCCTCGCGGCATGGCGCACGGCGAGTCGTGAGCTGAGAGACGGGGCGTCGCCCGCCCCGACCGTGCTAGACGGCGCCTTGCGCCTCGTCGGCGCCGTCCTGCTCACCGTGCCCGGGTTCGTGACTGCCGTGGCAGGGCTGGTGTTGCTGATCGGGCCCGCCCGTCGGGTATCCGGTCGTCACCTCGGTGGGTGGGTCGTGTCCAAGTTCCACATGCCCTTCGTGGTCGTGGGTGACGACCGCGCGGCGGGCTGGCGCTTTCGCTCACGCTCCGAGCCCGACTATGTCGACGTCGAAGGGTGGGAGGATTCCCCGGGCGGGTCCGGTGGACGTGCCCGCAAGATGATCCCGACCGAGTCGTCCCGGTACTGACGAGCGGCCCGGTGAGTCTGAACATCGATCCAACCCAGGTGGTGCCCGTCCGTCCGGCAGCGACGGTCATGCTGGTGCGTGACCGCGACCGAGCTTCAGGCGGCATCGAGGTGTGCATGTTGCAGCGCAACCTCGCTTCGGACTTCGTCGGCGGTGCGTACGTGTTTCCCGGTGGTGGCGTGGACCCCGACGACGGCGAGCCCGACGTCGGCAAGATCTGTGTCGGGCTGACCGACATCGAAGCCTCTGCGCAGCTCGGCCTTCCGAGCAATGGGCTGGCGTTCTGGGTGGCGGCGGTGCGCGAAACCCTCGAAGAGGCGGGTCTGTTGATGGCCGTGCGGGGCGACGGCGGGCCGATCGACTTTTCCGACCCGGCCGTGGTGGCCCGGTTCGCGGAGCATCGTCGCATGGTGGACCACCGCGAACGGCGACTGGTCGAGATCTGTGCCGAGGAAGACGTGCGGTTGTCGCTGGAGGCGATGTACTACGTCGGCCGGTGGATCACCCCACCCGGTTCGCCGCGCCGCTATGACACCCGCTTCTTCCTGGCGGCTGCGCCGGACGGCCAACGTGCCGTGCAGGACGACCGCGAGGTCATCTCGGCCCAGTGGATCGCACCGGATGAGGCATTGGCCCGCCACGCTCGATCGGAGTTCGCGATGTTGCCGCCCACGGTGGCGAACCTGCGCATGCTGCGCGAGTACGACTCGACCGTCGCCGCACTCGAAGGCGCCGCCACCTTCGGTCCGGTGCACACGGTCGCCCCACGTATCCTGTCGGACGCGAACGGGATCCGGATCGTCATGCCCGGCGACCCCGCCTACGACGATGCCTACGCGGGAGACAACTCGTTGAGTTCCTGGCCGGGCACCGAGGACCGTTCCGGTGCCGACTGGGAGCAGGGCGTGCCCGTGGGCACGGTGCACATCGGCATGGGTGACGGCGACGTCACCGCACGGACCCCCTCGACGTGACCGAAGCCCCGCGCTCGGTCGACGTGGCCGACACCACCGACGCAGCGCCACTCGTCGTCGGCGAACCGGCACGTCTGTCGCCCCTGGTGCAGCGCGTGCTGGCTCCGAACCCGTCGGTGATGACCGGGCCGGGCACCAACACCTATCTGATCGGGTCCGACGACGTCACCGTGATCGACCCGGGCCCCGATGTCGCCGCGCACGTCGAGGCGATCATCGCCGCCGGCACCCGGGACGGGGGGCGCATTGCCCGCATCATCTGCACCCACACCCACAGTGACCACTGGCCCGGCGCCGTCGAGCTCGCGCAGCGCACGGGCGCGGAGATTCTCGCCTTCGGTTCCCGTGACGGCCTCGAAGTGACCGGCACGCTCGGCGACGGTGACGAGATCGTCACCTCCGAGTGCACCCTGCGGATGCTGCACACTCCCGGTCATGCGTCGAACCATCTGTGCGTGTTGCTGGTGGACGAGAACCTCCTGTTCACCGGCGACCACATCATGCAGGGTGTCACCGTGGTGATCGCCGCACCCGACGGCGACATGAGTGCGTACATGGCCTCACTCGAACGCCTGGCGAACCTCGACCCGCCGCTCGCCCGCATCGCCCCGGCCCACGGCTACGTGCTCGAAGACCCGGCCGCGATCATCGCGGCCTACGTCGCGCACCGCACGGGGCGCGAACAGCTCGTCGCCGCGGCGCTCGCCGAAGTCGAGGACACCGCGACGGTCGACGACCTCGTGCCCGTGGTGTACGCGGATGTCGACCCGGCGATCTACCCGGTGGCTCGCTTGTCGTTGTGGGCGCATCTGCGCAAACTCGACGACGACGGCCGTGCCACCGTGGTCGGACGCGATGCGATCGACACCGGTCGTTGGGCACCCGTCTGAGCGTTGTCTGACGCATCCCGTGTCGAAGCTGCACCGGGGTGAAATGGTCGGTAGGCTTGGCCGCGTCCACGCGACCTGATCGATGCATTCGAGTCGAGGCGCGTACGCAACAGTGAATCCACAAGGGGAACGAGCAATCATGGCCACCCAGCAGCTCTTCATCGACGGGGAATACGTCGATGCGGTATCCGGCGAGACCTTCACCACGTATGAACCCGCCACGAACACGCCGTACACCGAGGTCGCCAAGGGGGGACGTGAAGACGCCCAGCGCGCGATCCAAGCCGCACGCCGTGCCTTCGACGAGGGCCCGTGGCCCAAGATGTCCGGCGCGGAGCGTGCCGAGAAGCTGAACAAGGTCGCCGACCTCATCGACGCGAACACCGAGAAGCTCGCCGAGGCCGAAGCCCGTGACGGTGGTGGCACGATCAAGAAGGCGACGTTCGCCGACATCCCCGGCGGGGCGAGCGCGTTCCGCTGGTTCGCCCGGTGTGCGGCCGAGCAGCCCGACCAGGTCGACCTTCCCCCGGCGCCGTTCCCGCCTTCGTCGAACTACAAGCGCTACGAGCCCCACGGTGTGACCACCGGGGTGATCCCATGGAACTTCCCGTTCATCATGGCGTCGTGGAAGATCGCCCCGTCGCTCGCCGCGGGCAACTGCGCGGTGATCAAGCCGGCGTCGTACACGTCGGTCTCGGCGCTGTTGCTGGGTGAGATCTTCCAGGAGGCCGACATTCCGCCGGGTGTGGTGAACATCGTCGCCGGCCCGGGCGGCACCGTCGGTGAGGAACTCGCTGCGAACCCGCTGGTCGACAAGACCGCGTTCACCGGTTCGACCGAGGTCGGGCGTCGGATCATGCAGCTCGCCTCGGGCACGGTCAAGCCGGTCACCCTCGAGCTGGGCGGCAAGTCGGCCAACATCGTGCTCGACGACGCCGATCTCGACATCGCCGCCGCGGCGGTGCTCTTCGGCACGTTCTTCCACAACGGTCAGGTGTGCGAGTCGGGCACCCGGGCGTTGGTGCACACCTCGATCTACGACGAGTTCGTCGACCTGTTGGTCGAGCGGGCCTCGAAGATGGTGATCGGCGACCCACTGGACTTCGCGACCGACCTGGGCCCGCTGGTGTCCCGCGGCCAGGTCGAGACCGTCGAACGCTACGTGAAGCTCGGGCGTGACGAGGTCGGTGAGCCGGTCGTCGGTGGCGCCAAGCCCGAGGGTCTGGCCGACAACCTCGACAAGGATGCCTTCTACAAGCCCACGATCTTCTCGCAGGTGTCGAACTCGGCGAAGATCGCCCAGGAGGAGATCTTCGGTCCGGTGCTCGCGGTGATCCCGTTCTCGAACGACGACGAGGCCGTGGCCATCGCGAACGACTCGATCTACGGTCTGGCCGGCGGTGTGCAGTCGACGAACATCGAGCGGGCCCAGGGCATCGCCAACCGGATGCGCACCGGCACCGTGTGGATCAACGACTACCACATGATCTCGCCGGAGCGTCCCTTCGGTGGCTACAAGCAGTCGGGGATCGGCCGGGAACTCGGCGTCGAGGGCTACCGCGCCTACCAGCAGATCAAGCACGTGCACACGAACCCGAGCACGAAGAAAGAGGACTACCTCCAGTTCGCCGCACTGTCTTCGGAGATCTGAAGGCCGGCTCGGCCTGAAGCGAAGAGCAGAGACAGGAAGGGACGGTTCGGGAACGGACCGTCCCTTCTTCGCGTCCGAGCCCGGCGCGTTCAGCGGGACTCGTGGTCGATCGCCGGCGGCGGTCCGGATTCGATCCCGTCGAACCTGGCGAAGTCGTGGTCGAACGACACGACACCGCAGCGGTGTTCGAGCGCCAGAGCGGCGAGATGAGCGTCGTTCGTGAGATTGCCGCCGGTGCCGATCTCGGCCAGGAACCGGCGGAGCATCGTCGAGTGAGTTGGCGTCGGGTCCACGATGACCGCTGCGGGTGCACCGAGCCAGGCGTCGACCTGGTCCATCGCCTCGTCGACCGTGAGCGGGCGGTCGAACAACTCGACCTTGGTCGACAAACGGATGAACGCGACGAGCACGATCCAGGCGAAGCCGACGGTCTCAGATCCCGACAGCGCAGAGTCGAGCCAGCGGACCGACCGCTCATGATGGGACGCGTCGGAATTGACCGCGTAGAGCAGAACGTTCGCGTCGACGAGGCGCATCAGGGTTCTACGCTCCGGAGCGCATTCGACGGATCGACTCGTCGTCTTCGAGTTGTGCCGCCAACTGCAGCGCCCGATCGAGATCAACCTTCGGACGTCCCATCGCCACCGAGTCGGTGCGAAAAGGCCGCGGGTTCGCGGTCAGGTTTCCGGCTCGGATCAGGTCGTTGAGCGCACGTTTGAAGGACACTCCGCGTTCAGCCATCCGTGAACGGACCAGCAATTCAACATCAGGTTCGAGGGTCACGGTCGTCCGCATGGAGGGCATCATAGCATCAAATCTGATGATGTCATGATGCAACGTCTCGTGACCGCGGGACATCGCCCCGTCGTTGTCATGGTGGTTGTTGCCTTCGCTAGGTGCGATCAGTTTCGGGGTGGCGACGCATCTGGC
>JBDZUV010000132.1:7439-8587 GCA_040255345.1 Actinomycetota bacterium
CACCTAGCTCGTCGCATCGCCAGCGAAGGTGCCTTGCGTCGGATTTCGTCGGGGCCGAACCCAGCCTTGACTTCGAGGGCGACGATGCGTTGCGAATCGAGTTCGGCAACGAGGTCCACCTCATGCCGGCCGGCATCGGTGCGTAGATGACAGGGTGTGGCTGGCGGTTGAGTCAGCTCGATCTCGCGCCCTAGCTGCGACCCACGAAAGCATCGAGAAGGCGGCCGGCGAGGTTGCCGTCAACGAGGATCGATCGTGCGGTGGTTTTGGTTGCGGCGGCGCGTTCATGACTCCCAAAGCCACGCGCTCCGTGTTCCGGATTTCACGCGAGTCCGGTGCAGAAACATCTTGACAAGAGGCGATCGCAGGTGTTTGATGACGCCCGAAATTCGAATTCGTCGACGCTCGTGCGCCGTGATCCGTGGAGGCTTTGGTGCAGATTCGTGGGTGTCGACAGATTGGCCGTGCTCGGCGCGTGGCGAGGTATCGGTGAGGCGTTCCCACCCGACATCTCACGTCCGGTCGGCAGGCATCAAGAGGACGTTGCTGTATGTCCTGTATGCGCTCACGATCTACGTGGTCATGGTGGTCCCCGCGATCAACATCGGCTATTGGATGTACGGCGGTCGTGAACCGGCACTCTGGTATGTCGTGGCGGTGCCGGTGTGGCTGATCTCGTCCTTCTACATCGGAGGCGGCATCCTGCGGCGTGTTTTCAAGATGCGCAGTGCCAGGCTCGATCAGTGACCCGTTCGGTCGATGCGGTGCCAGTGGCGCGGGACGGCGGGCTGGTCAGACCCATCTGCTCCTACGAATGGATCGACAGGACGGCATTCGCGCAGCGCAACGCGAGTCGCAGGCGGTGACCGGTGAAAGTCGCGGAGTTGCTGATCGTGATGGGAATCGGTGCTGTGCTCGGTCTGATGGTGGTGCGCGCCGCCCCCAGACAGGTCGGCCTGCTCGCGGTGGTGACCACTGTCGTGGTGACGGTCCGCATGCGGTGGAGGCGCACAGAGTCGTGTCGACCAGGAGGAATGGACATGGCGCGCTCAGTTCGGCTCGGGAGCGGGTCGCGGATCGTGCCGGTCGGGCCGATGAGTGATCACACCAACGGGCCCCGCTGCTCGCCGCAGACGCCGATCGCCCAG
>JBDZUV010000007.1:0-44283 GCA_040255345.1 Actinomycetota bacterium
GTTCTTCAACGGCATTCTCGAGACCCCCGATCAGGCCATCGAGCGCATCGACGACATCGGCGGCCCGCACAGCCACACGAACTACCCGTGGGGGTGGGCCCAGTGCGGCAACACTCCCTTCAAGTGGTACAAGCAGAACACCCACGAGGGCGGTGTGCACGTGCCGATGATCTGGCACTGGCCGTCCGGGATCGACGCGGGCCAGCGGGGGACCAGGCGCGAGCAGTTCGTCAACGTCGCCGACATCGTGCCCACGATCTACGAACTGCTGGGGATCACCCCGCCCGCCGTCCACCGCGGGTACGACCAGTTACCCGTCACCGGATCGAGTTTCGCGTCGGTACTGGCCGACCCGGCCGCGCCGGCCACCAACACGCTCCAGTACTTCGAGATGGGCGGGTCGCGGGCCCTGGTGGCGGGAGAGTGGAAGGCCGTGCAGAAGCACACGCCACGCGCCGATTACGCGACCGAGACCTGGGAGCTCTACCACCTCACCGACGATCCGTCGGAGTGCAACGACCTCGCCGAGGCCGAACCCGACAAGTTGGCCGAGCTGATCGAGTCGTGGTGGGTCGAAGCCGACCGCCACGGCGTGCTGCCGCTCGACGACCGGCTGATCGAACTGTTCGGGGCACGCTTCAGAGACGATTCGCCGCACCCGGTCGACCGTCGCTACACCTACCGGCCACCGCTGTCACCGATCCCCGCGCAGGCGTCCGCCGCGATCGGGGGACGCAGCTTCGACCTGACCGCACGGGTCACCCGGGCCGCAGGAGACGAGGGGGTGCTGTTCGCCACGGGCACCGAGAACTCGGGCGTGAGCGTGTTCGTCCAGGGTGACCGGTTCGTCGTCGACTACAACGCATTCGACGACCACGTCATCGTCGAATCCGACGTGGCCGTGCCCATCGGCGACGTCGAACTGACGGCGCGGTTCCGCCGGGGCGACGGCATGGCCGGATCGGTCGCGCTCGCGGTGGACGGCGTCGACGCCGGATCGGCGGAGCTGCCGTTGTTGATGCGGGTGATGTCGTCGGTGGGCTCCAGCATCGGCTACGACCACGGCTCTCCGGTGTCGGCCCGCTACGGCGGCCCCTTCCCCTTCAGCGGCACGTTGCACGAAGTGGTGGTGCAGCTCATCGCCCGGGCCGGCGCGGACGGCCTCGAGCCCGACGACGCCGGAGGCGCCCGGGCACGCGAAGGTATGGCCCGCCAGTAGCCGACGCCCTTCCCCGGCGTGGTCGATTCGCCTCACCGCGGGTCGAGATCGCGTCCTCGCACGGTTGTCCCTGCCTGGAATGGGCGCAGCGTGCAGCGACGTGGGAGTGGCGTTCGCCCCGGCGTGGTCGACCGGTGGCGGGCTTAGGTCCGGTTTTCACGCCCGTCCCTAGGCTGACCAACGTGAATCGCAACGTGGAACGGCCAGACGGACCCGGATCGACCGGTCATGGCGGACCCGGCTATCGGGAACACTGCCATGAGTGACTCGGGCTGGAACATCGACCCGGGAGTGTCGCCTCCCACTCGTGACGACGCCTGGTTCCCGGCCGCCGATCGGCCATCACCATGGGGCGATCCGCCGCCCGGGGCGCCGCCCTTCCCGGCAGCCCCCCAGTTCCCCGCGTCCACCCCGGTGTCTTCCCCTCCCTCCCTCCAGCACCGGGGTGGACCGGGACGACTCATCGGCTCGCTGGCGATCGGGGTCGTGCTCGCGCTGTGCATCGGCTTCTTCGCTGGTCGGAGCACCTCGTCCCGGACGCCCAGCGCGGCAGTGGCCGATGCGCTCGCCAACGCCCAGGTCACCCCGGCGGGGGCGAAGTCGGCGCCGCTCACGGGAAGGGAATCCGAGCCGGTCGCCGCGGTTGCCAAGGTGCTGTCGCCGGCGGCGGTGCAGCTCCAGGGTGAACAGGACCTCGGGTCGGGTTTCATCTACGACTCCAGTGGGCTGATCCTCACCGCGGCCCACGTCGTGGCGGGCAATGACACGATGACCGTGCGCCTCAACGACGGGACCCAGGTGAAGGGCACGGTCATCGGTTCCGACGAGGCGACCGATGTCGCCGTCGTGCGCATCGACGCCGGCCACGAGCTTCCGGTCGCCCAGCTCGCGACCGAGGTGCCCGTCGTCGGCCAGTTGGCGATCGCCGTGGGCAGTCCCTACGGACTCACCCAGAGCGTGACCTCGGGCATCGTCAGTGCCGTCAACCGCACCGTCCCCGGCGCGCCGAACAACACCGTCGCGCTGATCCAGACCGATGCGCCGATCAACCCGGGGAACTCGGGTGGCATGTTGGCGAATCGGAACGGCCAGGTGATCGGGGTCAACGACTCGATCATCTCGGGGTCGTCGTCGGGGAGTGAAGCCGGGAACGTCGGCGTGGGTTTCGCCATTCCGATCGATCTGGCCAAGTCCGTGGCCGACAAGCTCGTCGCCGGCCAACCGATCGAATTCGGCTTTCTGGGCGTCAAGACCAAGGACGCGGACGGTTCGCGGGTCGGTGGCATGATCGCCGAGGTCGAACCGAACAGCCCGGCCTCGGAGGCCGGCCTGCAAACGGGCGACGTGATCGTCAAGGTCGACGCCAGTCCGGTGGCGAGTGGCACCGACCTCGCCGCCGCGATCCGGGCTCGCAAGCCCGGCGACAAGGTCAGACTCTCGTTGTTCCGCGACGGTTCCGAACATCAGGTGACGGTGACACTCGGCCAGTCTCCGGGCTGATCGGCTCCGCCTGAGGGGCCACTACACTCGACCCCCTCATGGAAATCTGGCTTCCGATCCTGATCATCGCGGTGCTCCTCGCGGGGGTCGCGGGCTTCGTCCTGGCGACACGCCGGGGCACCGATGTCGCCGACGAACCGCCGGCCGAATCGGCAGCGGCCACGATCGGGGAGCGCCCGGTCGGGGAGCGCCCGGTCGGGGAGCGTCCGGTCGAAGAACGCGTCGAAGCGGAGGTCGTCGCACCCGTCCGGCCGAGTCTGCGCGCGCGGCTCGCCAAGGCGCGGGGCACGGTGTCGGGGTATCTGTCGTCGGTGGTGGGTCGAGGGGGAATCGACCAGGCCACGTGGGACGACCTGGAAGAAGCTCTCATCCGCGCCGATGTCGGGGTGACCCTGACCACCGAGATCCTCGACGGGGTGCGAGCCCAGGTCGACGCCGAGGGGATCTCCGAACCCGAACATCTGCTCGAGGTGCTGCGGGCCGATCTGACCGCCCGCCTCGAATCGATCGACCGCACGCTGCACCCGCTCGGTGACGGGACCAGTGTGTGGTTGCTCGTCGGGGTGAACGGTGTCGGCAAGACCACGACGGTGGGCAAGCTGGGGGCGCGCTATGCGACCGACGGGCGGCGGGTGGTGATGGTCGCGGGCGACACGTTCCGGGCCGCGGCCGCCGAACAGCTCGAGACCTGGGCGCAGCGCTGCGGTGCCCACTTCGTGCGCGGTGCCGAGGGCGCGGACCCCTCGTCGGTCGTGTTCGACGGAATCGAGGCCGGTGCGGCACGTGGCGCGGACCTGGTGCTCGCCGACACCGCCGGGCGCCTGCACAACAAGGCGAACCTGATGGACGAACTGCGCAAGGTGCGCCGCGTCGCCGACAAGGCGCCCGGAAACGTCACCGAGGTGTTGTTGGTGATCGACGCCACCACCGGACAGAACGGGCTCTCCCAGGCCCGGGTGTTCACCGAGGCGACCGACGTCACCGGCGTCGTGCTCACGAAACTCGACGGCTCGGCCAAGGGCGGCATCATGCTCGCGATCCAGTCGGACCTCGGCATACCGGTCAAGCTCGTGGGTCTGGGAGAATCCGCAGACGACCTCGTCGACTTCGATCCGGCCGAGTTCGTCGACGCTCTGCTCAGCGTGGGAGATGACACCTGATGTTCACGATCTTCACTGCACCGGTGCGGCTCACGATCGGCGTGCTCCGCCGGATCGGTGTCCGCCGACTGGCGCTGCTCGGTGTCGGCGCCGCGGCGGGAGCGCTGCTCACGCCGGTCGCGGGTCCCGAGCTCCGTCGCCGGATCGCGATCGCCGTCGCGAAGGGGCGCAGCGGCGCCGAACCCACGGTGGAGGAGCGGGTCCGTCGCCGCCTCGCCGACTCGCCGCGCACCTGGCATCTGCCCCAGCCCGAGGTCGTCGCCGTCCGTGACGCCGACGAGGCCGCATGGCGGATCATCCTCGCGGGTCGGGCGCCCGACGAGTCCGCACGCACCGATCTGGAAGAGGCCGCCCTGTCGGTCGTCGGTGTCGCCGGGGTCGACAACCGGATCCGCGTGACGGCCGGGGGGGCCTGACGTGTTCGAGTCACTGTCGGACCGCTTCGACGGCATCTTCAAGCGACTGCGAGGCCACGGGCGCCTCGGTGAGGCCGAGGTCGACGAGGTCCTGCGCGAGATCCGCCTCGCCCTGTTGGAGGCCGACGTCAACTTCGTCGTGGTCCGCGACCTGCTGGAGCGGATCCGGACGCGTTGCGTGGGCGCGGAGCTGCACCAGGCCCTGAATCCCGCGCAACAGGTCATCGACATCGTCCACTCGGAACTGATCGCCATCCTGGGCGGCGAGGCCCTCAGCATCACCTATGCGCCGCAACCCCCGACGATCGTGTTGATGGCCGGTCTGCAGGGTTCGGGCAAGACCACCACCTCGGCGAAGCTGGCCCGCTGGTTCAAGTCACAGGGTCGCAACCCGATGTTGGTGGGCGCCGACCTGCAACGACCCGCCGCGGTCGCCCAGTTGCGGACCCTCGCATCCCAGGTCGGGGTGCCCGTGTTCTCCGCTCCCGACGACGTGGTGGCCTCGGGTGCGGGTGATCCGGTGGCCGTCGCGGTGGACGCGCTCGCCGAGGCGCGTCGGCTGGGTCGCGACGTGGTGATCGTCGACACCGCCGGCCGGTTGTCGATCGACGCCGAGCTCATGGAGCAGGTCCGCCGGATCGAAGAGGTGACGTCGCCGCACTACACGTTCCTCGTCGTCGACGCGATGACCGGGCAGGACGCGGTCACCACCGCCGAGAACTTCGACGCGTCACTCAGCCTCGACGGGGTGATCCTGACCAAGCTCGACGGCGACGCCCGCGGTGGGGCGGCCCTGTCGGTCAAAGAGGTCGTCGGCAAGCCCATCGCGTTCGCCTCGACCGGTGAGAAGCTCGTCGACTTCGACCGCTTCCACCCCGACCGTCTCGCCGGGAGGATCCTCGGGCACGGCGACGTGCTCACCCTCATCGAGAAGGCCAAGGAGGCCTTCGACGAGGACGAGGCCGAGGCGGCCGCCGCCCGGCTCATGGAAGGCACCTTCACGCTGGAGGACTTCCTCGAACAGATGCAGCAGGTCAAGAAGATGGGGCCGATCGGTGGCCTGGTCGGCATGCTTCCCGGTCTGCCGAAGGAACTGAAGAACACCGAGATCGACGACAACGAGGTGGCCCGCCTCGAGGCGATCATCCGGTCGATGACCCCGGGTGAGCGACGGGACCCCGCCATCATCGACGGCTCACGCCGCCTGCGCATCGCAAACGGATCCGGGGCGACGACGTCGGAGGTCAACCAGTTGCTGCGCCAGTTCTCGGAGGTGCAGCGCATGATGAAGCGCTTCGGGATCGGGGGCGGCGGTAAGCGCAAGAAGAAGAAGGGTCGCAAGTCGAAGGGTTCGGGCCGGACCACGCCCGCGGGGACGGTCGCCGGCCCCAAGCCGGGCTCGACCCGACCGGAGTTGAAACTGCCCGGTTTGAACTGACGGGCCTCCGCCGATCAGACTTGGAGGCCGTTTCACCTTTCTGAGAAAGAAGATCGACTGTGGCCGTGAAGCTCCGTTTGACGCGGATGGGTAAGAAGAAGCAACCGACGTACCGCGTCGTGGCCGCTGATGCGCGCTCACCGCGTGACGGTCGGTCGATCGAGATCATCGGGACCTACCAGCCCCGACTGGAGCCGTCCGGCATCCTGATCGACGGCGACAAGGCCCTCGCGTGGCTGCGCAAGGGTGCCAAGCCCACCGAGACCGTGCAGAAGCTGCTCGTGGCGACCGGCGTCTGGGAAGCCTTCACCAGCGGGGCGACCAGCGTGGCGACCCCCGCCCCTGCGGCCGAGTCCGCATCGTGAGCGGCGGAGGCGACACCACGGGCGCCGTCGTCGAATACCTGGTCAGGGCGATCGTCGACGCGCCCGAGGCCGTCGAGGTGGACCTGGTGGCCGGTGACCCCGACCGTTATGACGTGCGCGTCGCGGACGGTGACATGGGTCGGGTGATCGGTCGACGCGGACACACCGCCGGCGCGATCCGGACGGTGGCACGAGCCGCCGCGGCCCGTCAGGACCGGACCATCGACGTGGAGTTCGTCGACTGAACCTCTGATGTTGCTCGAGGTCGCCCGCGTCGGGCGCGCCCACGGGATCCGGGGCGAGGTGGCGGTCACACTCATCTCCGACCGGGACGACCGGGTGGTCACCGGCGCCGAATTCGTCACCGACGTCGGCACGTTGCGGGTCGATTCGGCGCGTCGAAGCGGCAAGGGCTGGTTGGTGCACTTCGCCGGCATCACCGACCGGACGGCGGCCGAGGCCCTCGCGGGGACCGTGCTGCGCGCCGAGGCCGACGCCGACGCCGAGGGCATCTGGGTGCACCAGGTGATCGGGTTGGGGGTGGTCGACCAGACCGGCACGCCTCGGGGTCGGGTCGTGGCGGTGCAACAGAACCCGGCGCACGACCTGTTGGTGCTCGACGACGACGTCCTCGTGCCGGCCGTCTTCATCGTGTCGATCGACGAGCACATCACGGTCGATGTCCCCGAGGGGCTCTTCGGGTGAGTGCCGGCGCGTCGCTGCGGGTCGACGTGTTCACGATCTTTCCGCAGTTGATCTCCGACTACGCCGCACACTCGCTGCTCGGACGGGGTCGACGGAACGCCCTGATCGATCTGCGGGTGCACGACCTGCGCGACGGGGCCCACGATGCGCACCGCAGCGTCGACGACACCCCGTTCGGTGGAGGAGCCGGCATGGTGCTCAAGGCCGAGCCGGTCTTCGAGGTCGTCGAGTCGGTCGATCCACCCCGACCACTCGTGCTCCTCACCCCGTCGGGTCGCCGATTCGATCAGGCGATGGCCGACGAGTTGGCCGCCTCGGGTGGGTTCTCGTTGCTGTGTGGACGCTACGAGGGGCTCGACGAGCGGATCAGGACGCACCTGGTCGACGAAGAGGTCTCGATCGGCGATGTCGTCGTGGCCGGTGGCGAGGTCGGTGCCCTGGTGATTCTCGAGGCGACGAGTCGTCTGGTACCCGGGGTGATGGGCAATGCGGTCTCCGCCGACGAGGAGTCCTTCCGGACCGGACTGCTGGAGTATCCCCAGTACACGCGGCCGGCGGTGTTCCGCGGCTGGGAGGTGCCCGAGGTGCTCCGTTCGGGAGACCACGAGCGCATCGCTCGGTGGCGCAGGGCCCAGGCGTTGCGCCGGACGATGGCTCGTCGTGGTGACCTGATCGACGCGCGCGGGGGCCTGAGCGACGACGAGCGGGACCTTTTGGGTGCCGACGACGACGAAAACTAGAGTTCTGGACACCATGAACCCCACCGACCTGATCGACCAGGACAACCTACGGGACGACGTGCCCGACTTCGTGCCCGGCGACACCCTCAAGGTGCACGTGCGCGTCGTCGAGGGGGACAAGGAACGGATCCAGTTGTTCCAGGGAGTGGTGATCCGCCGCCAGGGCGACGGTGTCCGCGAGACCTTCACCGTGCGCAAGCTCAGCTACGGCGTCGGAGTCGAGCGCACCTTCCCGGTCCACACGCCGATCATCGAGCGGATCGAGGTCGCGACGCGCGGTGATGTCCGCAGGGCGAAGCTGTACTACCTGCGTGACCGCATCGGAAAGGCCGCGAAGGTCAAGGAGAAGCGCGTCAACTAGACGCCTCCCACGATCATGGTGGTCCCGCCGGGGTGACCGCGGGGTTTGACGGGTCGTTCCGTCGGGTACACAACCACCGTGCCACCATCGAGAAGGTACTCGGATGAAGCGGTCCGGCGACGCCGTGCGCTCGGGGTGACCGGCGAAGGGCTCGCGGCCGACGCGTACGTGCGTGCGGGCCACGAGATCCTCGATCGGAACTGGCGGTGCCGCGACGGCGAACTCGACCTGGTCGTCGGCATCGGCGACGTGATCGTGTTCTGTGAAGTCAAGACCCGGTCGTCGACCGCGTTCGGGGTACCTGCGGCCGCGGTCACCCCCGCCAAGCAACGGCGGATCAGGCACCTGGCGATGCGGTGGCTCGACGAACACGACGTGTACGCCCGCTCACTGCGCTTCGACGTCGCGGCGGTGCTCGACGGTTCGGTGGACATCGTGCAGGCCGCGTTCTGACCGGTGAGGCATCGGCGATGCAGGGACTACCGTTGCGCACGATGAGCGTACAGACGAAGCGGAGTGGCCAGCGCGCCACGGTGATCCTCGACAACCCGGCCCGTAAGAATGCCGTCACCGACGCGATGTGGGGTGAGCTCGAGACGATCCTGCGCGACCTGGCGCGCGACGATGCGGTGCGGGTCGTCGTCATCACGGGTAGCGGTGACGAGTTCTGTTCCGGGGCGGACCTGTCGGGAGGCGGCGGAGACGCGATCGACGCGCACTGGACCCGACGGATGGAGCAGGTGAATCAGGCGGCGCTCGCCCTCCACGCCCTGCCCCAACCGTGCATCGCGCGCGTCGACGGGGTCGCTGCGGGTGCCGGTGCGAACCTCGCACTGGGGTGCGACCTGGTGGTCGCGTCGGACCGGTCGCGCTTCAGTGAGATCTTCACGAAGCGTGGTCTCTCGATCGATTTCGGCGGCTCGTGGCTGCTGCCCCGACTGGTCGGGCTGCACAAGGCGATGGAGTTGTGCCTGCTCGCGGACATCATCGATGCGGACGAGGCGGCCCGCATCGGACTCGTCAATCGCGTGGTGGCCGCTGCGGACCTCGACGACGCCGTCGACGACTGGGTGGACCGCCTCGTCGCGCTGCCGCCGATCGCGCTCACCTCGGTGAAGCGTCTCGTCCATCTGGGCGCGGCGTCGGCGTTCCCCGAGGCGCTGGCCGCCGAAGGAGTCGCCCAGGCGGTGAACTTCAGCACCGAGGACACCACCGAGGCGATGCTGGCCTTCCTACAGAAACGCACCCCGACGTTCCGGGGTCGCTGACCCGCACGGGGAGCGCCGCTCCCCAGAATGTCACCGGCGCTGCCTAGGGTGTTCGCCAGGTGGGACTCGCGGCATCGCCGCCCTCGTCGAAGTTTCGATCGTCGGCACCCGAACGGGTGCGGCGGGAAGCGAGGTCGGTCGTGTTCACCACCATTTCATCGGCAACCGTGCTGGGTGTCGAAGGCCAGCCGGTGACCGTGGAAGCCCACGTGTCGTCGGGTCTTCCGGGGTTCTCCATCGTCGGACTGCCCGACACGGCGTGCCGGGAGGCACGGGACCGCGTCCGCGCCGCGTTGTTGTCGAGTGGGTGTCGTTGGCCACAGAAGCGGGTGACGGTCAACCTCGCGCCCTCGGGCGTACGCAAGGTCGGTTCGGGACTCGATCTGGCGATCGCCCTGGCGCTGCTGGTCGCAGACGACCAGCTCGGCGCGGACTGCCTTCAAGGGCTCGGCGCGGTCGGCGAACTGGGCCTGGACGGAACGGTGCGGGCCGTCCCGGGCATCCTGCCGGCGGTCGACGCGATCGACACGAGTGAGATCCTGGTCGCCCGCGAAGCGGCACACCTCGTGCATCTCGTGAGCCGGGCCGAGGTGCGGTCGGTGGCGACGCTCCGTGAGGCGGCCGAGGCGCTCGCAGGGGCCTCGCCGT
Organism: Actinomycetota bacterium; assembly: GCA_040255345.1. Lineage (GTDB taxonomy): Bacteria > Actinomycetota > Acidimicrobiia > Acidimicrobiales > Iamiaceae > JAFDWI01. Next base: position 9,821 of record JBDZUV010000007.1, read on the forward strand.
GGCCGCCGCCACCTCCCGACCCTGACCCCGGTCCGTCCGAGCCGGTGCCGGATCTGACAGACGTGCGGGGGCAGCACGCCGCACGTCGCGCCCTCGAGATCGCCGCGGCGGGCGGGCACCACCTGTTGATGGTGGGCCCGCCGGGTGCGGGCAAGACCATGCTCGCCCGCCGCCTTCCCGGCCTGCTACCCCGGCTCGACCCCGGCCAGTCACTGGCCGTCACCAAGATCCACTCGGCAGCGGGTCTCCCCCTGCCGACCGATCGGCTGGTGACCGACCCGCCGTTCCGCGACCCGCATCATTCCACGACGATGGTGGCCCTGATCGGAGGCGGCGCGCCGACGCTGCGACCCGGCGAGGCGTCGTGTGCGACCCACGGGGTGCTGTTCCTCGACGAACTGGGGGAGTTCCCACCTCATGTGCTCGACGCGCTGCGTCAACCGCTGGAACAGGGGTCGATCAGGATCGCGCGCGCCGCGGCGTCGGTCGTGTTGCCGGCACGGTTCCTGCTCGTCGCGGCGATGAACCCGTGCCCGTGTGGCGAGGCGAGCCGACCGGGATACTGCCGCTGCAGCGACCGGGAACGGGCCCGGTACCGGCGACGGCTGTCCGGGCCGCTCCTCGACCGCTTCGACCTGCGGATCGACGTGACCCGACCCGACACGAATCGTCTGCTCGGAGGAGAGCCGGGGGAGTCCACCGCGGTCGTCGCCGCGCGCGTCGCCGCCGCCCGCGAGCGCGCGGCGCATCGCGGGGTCCGGTGCAACGCGGAGTTGACCGACGCGACGCTCGAAGCGGCGACTCCCCTGGAGAAGGGTGCGAGTGCGTTGCTCGACACCGCACTCCGGCTCGGATCACTCACCGCGCGCGGATTGACCCGGGTGCGGCGCCTCGCCCTCACCATCGCCGACCTGGCCGGCGCAGACGCCCCGTTGACCGCCGAACACATCGGTATGGCACTGGCACTGCGGTCCGAGCCGTTGTCCCGGGACGAGGCGGCATGAAGCCGTCGGACGTGGGTTTCGTCACGGCGATCGCCTCGCTCCCGAAAGTCGGCCCGGGTCGGCTCGGCGCGCTGCTCGCGGCGGGCGAACCCGCCGCGGTCTGGCAGCGGATCCTGGGTGGGACGATCGGTGACGATGCCGCCGTGGTCGCGGCGCTCGGCGCGTCGGCACGCGGCCTGTCGACCGCCTGGCGGGACGCCGCACGGAGCATGGATCCCGACCAGCTCGCGGTCCGCCACCGCGAGCTGGGCTACCGGTTGCTGGACGCCACCGATCCCGACTTTCCGGACGCGTTCCGTGACGATCCCGAGCCGCCCCACCTGTTGTGGGTGACGGGCGACCTCGCGCGGATCCGCCCGCACACCGTCGCGATCGTCGGCTCGCGGCGCTGCACCCGGTACGGCCACGACGTGGCCCGTCGCTTCGGCCGGGAGGCGGCGGTCGCCGGGGTGTCGGTGATCTCCGGGCTCGCCCTCGGCATCGACGCCGCCGCCCACGCCGGTGCGTTGGATGCGCCCGAAGGCGCCGCGCCACCGGTCGGGGTCGTCGGTACCGGCCTCGACGTCGTCTATCCGCGCCGGAACCGGGCGCTGTGGCAATCGGTCGCCGAGCGCGGGGTGCTCCTCAGTGAGTCTCCGCCCGGCGCGGGGGCGGAGCCTTGGCGCTTCCCGGCACGGAACCGGCTGATCGCCGCGCTCGCCGAGGTCGTGGTCGTCGTCGAGTCGTCCGAACGCGGCGGTTCGCTCTACACGGTGGACGAGGCGATGCGCCGTGACGTCGAGGTCCGGGCGGTGCCCGGCCCGATCACCGCCCCGACCTCCGCGGGCACGAACCGCCTGCTGGCCGACGGCGCTGCTCCGGCGCTGAGCGCCGCGGAGTTGCTGGAGTCGTTGGGGATCCTGACCGCGACGCCGGTCGAGCGGGCCCCGACCGGCTACCGCGACCCCGAAGAGGGCGCGGTCCTCGACGTGCTCACCACCGGTTCGGTGACCTTCGACGAGTTGGCGGAACGTTCCGGGCTCTCCCTGGAACGACTCGGTCTGGTCACGGCCCGCCTGCAGGTGGAAGGGCTGCTCACCCGGTCCGGCGGTTGGTACCAGCGCGCCGGGTAAGGTCGGGTGATGGGTCCCGACCCGTGGCGCTTCGCGGCGTTCGCGGCATCGCTGACGTCGCTCGCTCCGGCGACCGTGCGCGCCTACCGGACCGACCTCGCGGGCTTCGGGACCTGGTGCGACGGTGTCGCCGTGCCGGGGCCGGCCGCGGTGGACCGAACCGTGCTGCGACGGTACCTGGCGGATCTCACGACCCGGCAGTACGCGGCGAGCTCGATCGCCCGCAAGGTGACCTCGCTTCGCCGGTACTTCGCCTGGCTGGTCCGCCAAGGCGTGCTCGCGGAGGACCCCACCCGGGGCCTCGGGGCTCCCAGCGGTCCCCGCCGGGTGCCCCACGTGCTGTCCGAGGTCGAGCTCTCCCACCTCTTCCGAGCCCCTGACGCCGGTGAACCGGCCGATGCGCTGGACGCGGCGATCCGGGTCCGCGACACCTGTGCCCTGGAGTTGCTCTACGGCAGTGGTCTGCGCGCCGCGGAATTGTGCGCGATCCGCCTGGGCGACTTCAGCGACCGGAACCGTCGTCTGCTCGTCAACGGGAAAGGGTCCCGACAACGCATGGTGCCCGTCACCGAACCGGCTCGCGACGCCGTGGCCGCATGGCGCGACGCCCATCGCGAGGTCCTGCGCCGTCGGGCACCCGACGACGAGGCGATGGTGGGGTCGGACGCACGCGCGGTGTTCTTCCTGAACCGGCGGGGCCGACCCCTCTCGCCGCGGGATCTGTACCGGATCGTCGACGCGCACGCGTCGCGACCGACCCATCCCCACGAGCTCCGTCACACCTTCGCGACTCATCTTCTCGAAGGTGGCGCCGACCTCCGTGTGGTGCAGGAACTTCTCGGTCATGCGGACCTGTCGACGACCCAGGGGTACACTCATGTGACAAGAGACCGCCTCAGGCGGGTCTTGGATTCAGCACACCCCCGTGCGTGAAGGCCGAAGTGATGTGACCGACGCTCAACGAGACGAGATCGATGCACTCTGGAGCCGCTACAAGCGCTCTGGCAAGCGGTACGTGCGCGACCAACTCATCCTGCAGTATTCCCCCCTGGTCAAGTACGTGGCCGGCCGGGTCGCTGCGGGATTGCCGAACAGCGTCGATCGGGGCGACCTGGTGTCGTGTGGCATGTTCGGTCTCGTCGACGCGATCGAAAAATTCGATCCCGACCGTGGATTCCGCTTCGAGACCTACGCGATCACCCGGATCCGTGGCGCGATCATGGACGAGTTGCGCTCGATGGACTGGGTCCCCCGCTCGGTACGGACGAAGGTGCGGCGGATCGAGGAGGCGATGGCCCGACTCGAGGCCGAGCTGCATCGACCACCGACCGACACGGAATTGGCGGATCAACTCTCGGTGAGCGTGCCCCAGCTCCAACAGATGTTGAGCCAGATCTCGATGACCGGGGTCGCCGCGCTCGACGAGCTGCTCACGCTCGGCTCCGAATCCGGCGACAGCGTCACGCTGGGTGACACGATCGCGGGAGATTCCGAGGATCCCTCCGACGTCTTCGAATCGGTGGAGATGCGCGAACGCCTGCGTGACGCGGTGGCGGCGCTTCCCGAACGGGAACGCATGGTGCTCGGCCTCTATTACTACGAGGGTCTCACGCTCGCGCAGATCGGTGAGGTCGTCGGCGTGACCGAGAGTCGGATCTGCCAGATCCACACCAAGTCGGTCCTGCAGCTCCGGTCGCGGCTGACCGACTGGGATCGCCTGGTCTCCGCCTGAATCGGAGGGTTTGAGCGAGCACGGGCCGGGGTATCGGATCCCCGATGGGTCGAATCGGTGTCCGGATGGTGCTCCTGGTGGTGCTGTGTGTCGTCGTGCCGAGGCCGATGGCCCGGCCCGAGGGTCAGGCACGTGCCCCGTCGGGCCCCTGTGCCCTCCCGGTCGACGCGGCGGTGTCAGACGGGTTCCGTCCGCCCGCCCGACCCTGGCAGCCGGGCAACCGTGGCCTGACGTTCTCGACCGGGCCCGGTCAGCCGGTGCTCGCGGTCGCGTCGGGAATCGTGCGCTTCGCCGGGCCGATCGCACACCGGTGGTATGTGACGGTGCGACTCGACGACGGCACCGACGTGACCTATTCGTTCCTGTCGTCGGTCGCGGTCGTCGTCGGTGAGCAGGTCGCGGTGGGCGACCTCGTCGGGGTCACGGGGCGCATCGCCTTCCACCTCGGTCACCGGGACGGCGCGAGCTATCTCGACCCGACCGGACTGGTCACCGCGGCCTGCGGGTGGGATCACGCCGTGCTCGTTCCCGTACCGGAATGATGCCGACCGCCTGCACACGTCTAGAATCCCCGGTCGGCCCGACAACCGTCGGACCTGATCTCGATCGCCCGGAGAAACCCACGGTCGTCGGCCACACCCGGTCGGCGCGTCCTCTCGGGTGTGGAACCAACCGATGGGAGACATCACCATGACCGCAGTCGTGACCATGAAGCAGTTGCTCGAGGCCGGAGTGCACTTCGGCCACCAGACACGCCGGTGGAACCCGAAGATGAAGCGGTTCATCCACGGCGAACGCAACGGCATCTACATCATCGACCTGAACCAGACCCTGACCCGCATCGAGAGCGCCTACACGTTCGTGCGCGACCTGGTCGGCGAGGACGGCACCGTGCTGTTCGTGGGGACGAAGAAGCAGGTGCAGGATCCCGTGCAGTCCTTCGCATCGAAGTGCGGGATGCCCTATGTGAACCAGCGGTGGCTGGGCGGCATGCTCACCAACTTCGCCACGATGTCCAAGCGGATCGCGAAGATGCAGGAGTACCGCCGCATGGCCGCATCCGGTGAGTTCGATCTGATGCCCAAGAAGGAAGCCCTGTTGATCAGCCGCGAGTTGACCAAGCTCGAGCGCAACCTCGGCGGCATCGACCGCATGGAGAAACTGCCCGACGCGGTGTTCATCCTCGACACCAAGACCGAGCACATCGCGGTCACCGAGGCGAACAAGTTGGGTATTCCCGTCATCGCCGTGGTCGACACGAACTGCGATCCCGACGAGATCACCTATGTCATCCCGGGCAACGACGACGCGATGCGGTCGGGTTCACTGCTCGCCAGGGTCATCGCGGACGCCGTGACCGAGGGTCGCCAGATCGCGGGTCGGCGCAAGGCCTCTGAAGAGCTCGTGCACCGGACCGCCGAGGACGAGGCGCGCGTGGCCGCGGAACAGGCCGAGGCCCGGAACCAGGCCGCACGAGCCCAGGCCGAACGCGAAGCGCGCCTCGACAGTGCCGCTGCTCCCGCTGCCGCCGCCGGGAATGTGGCGCCGGCAACCCCTGCGACCGAAAGCGAGTGAGAGGAACCGTCATGGCCGATTTCACTGTCAAGGACATCCAGGCCCTGCGCGCCGAGACCGGGGCCGGCATGATGGACGCCAAGCGCGCGCTCACCGAGAGCGACGGCGACCACGACGCAGCCCGCAAGTGGTTGCGTGAACACGGGCTCGCCAAGGCCGCCGGTCGGACCGACCGCGACAGCTCCGAAGGGGTGGTGTCCATCGCGGTCTCGGGCTCGACCGTGGGTCTCGTCGAACTCAAGTGCGAGACCGATTTCGTCGCCAAGTCCGAGGCGTTCGCTCCGTTCGCGGACGAACTCGCCGCCGCTCTCGCCGAGCGTGGCGGGTCGGCACTCGCCGATTTCTCCGACCGGGTCGACGACCTGAAGGTCCGTCTCAAGGAGAACATCTCGGTCGGTCGCACGGCGCGACTGGTCGCCGAGGACGGTGACGTCGTGGGCACCTACGTGCACCGTCAGGACGGCCGCGGGGTGAATGCGGTTGCCGTGGAGCTCGCCGGAGGCGACGACGAACTCGCCCACGACATCGCCGTGCACATCGCGTTCACCAAGCCGACGGCGGTGTCCCGCGACGACGTTCCCGCCGAGGAGGTCGCGGCGGAGCGTGCTGCTCTGGAGGACATCACCCGGGCCGAGGGCAAGCCGGAGGCCGCGATGGACAAGATCGTCGAAGGTCGGCTGTCGGGCTGGTTCGCGGAACGGGTCGTGCTCGAACAGAAGTACGTCAAGGACGAGAAGCAGACGATCGCGAAGTTGCTCGACGGTGCCGGGGCCAGCCTCGTGCGCTTCGAACAGATCGTCGTGGGGAGCTGAGTGCCCGGCGCGAAGTGGCAGCGCGTCCTGCTCAAGCTCTCCGGTGAGTCGTTCGCCGGCGACGCAGGGTTCGGTATCGACGGTGACGTCGTGGGCGATCTCGCCCGACAGATCGCGGAGGTCAGGACCGAACTGGACGTCGACGTCGCGGTCGTCGTGGGCGGCGGCAACATCTGGCGCGGGATGGCCGGTGCCGGCGCCGGCATGGACCGCGCCCAGGCCGACTACATGGGCATGCTCGCCACGGTGATCAACGCCCTCGCGTTGCAGGATCTGCTCGAACGCCTCGACCAACCGACCCGGGTGCAGTCGGCGATCCACATGTCCCAGGTCGCCGAGTCGTACATCCGCCGACGGGCGCTGCGGCATCTCGAGAAGGGACGGGTCGTGATCTTCGCAGGTGGCTCGGGGAACCCGTACTTCACCACCGACACCACTGCGGCACTCCGGGCGGTCGAGATGGGCGCGGACGTGCTGTTGAAGGGCAGCCATTCGGGGGTCGACGGGGTGTACAGCGACGATCCGCGGACGAACCCGAGCGCCGAGAAGATCGATCGGATCAGTTACCTGGATGTCCTCAACCGCGGGCTGAAGGTGATGGATGCGACCTCGATCACGATGTGCATGGACAACCGGGTCCCGATCGTGGTGTTCGATCTGATGACCGATGGCAACATCAGGTCCATTCTCGAAGGGCACGAGCTGGGTACCCTGGTGACATGAGCTCCGAGCTGATCGAGGTCGTGATCGAGGCGGCGACCGAACGCATGGCGCGTGCGGTCGAACACACCCGAAGCGAGTTCATCGGGGTGCGGACCGGCCGTGCCACGCCGGCGCTCATCGACAAGCTCCCGGTCGAGTACTACGGGGCCGAGGTTCCCATGCAGCAGTTGGCGTCGTTCGCGGTACCCGAGGCCCGACAGTTGCTGGTCACCCCGTTCGACAAGGGGGCCATGGGAGCGATCGAGCGGGCCATTCAACTCGCCGACCTCGGCCTGAACCCGTCGAACGACGGCACGATCATCCGATTGGTCTTCCCGCCGCTCACCTCCGAACGCCGCGCCGAGCTGGTCAAGGTCGTCAAGGGGCTCGCCGAGGACGGGCGCATCTCGGTCCGTAACGCGCGACGCTCCGCCCGGCGGGAACTGGAGGAACTGGCAGACGAGGCCGACGTGTCAGATGACGACCTGTCCAGGGCCAACAAGGATCTCGATAAGATCACCCAATCCTACGAATCCCAGATTTCTCAGGCACTGGCACAAAAAGAACGTGAACTGCTCGAGGATTGACGTACGCGCGATGAGCACCGAGCAGCCCGAGTCCTCGAGGAGGTCCCGCAATGGACGACCAGAGCGACCGTAACGACGACGAATCACCACGTGAACCGACCGAGGGTGTGCGGATCATCGGTGCGGAGGAGGCCGCCGAGGCCGTCGAGCGGGGCGAGGTCGCCCCACGGCTGTCCGACGAGAAGCCGCGGTTCGGGGACCGCCCGAACACGACGCCGGAAGGTGCCCGGCCCGCGCTGCGGTTCCCCCTGGACGCCGACTCGGATCCGAACGACCTGATCCGGCCCGCCGTGGTCGGTCGCGACCAACCGAGCGATGATCCGTCGCCGTCGGGGACGGTCGAGCTGCCCCATTGGACCGATCCGCCGACCGGTGAGGTCCCCGCGGTGCTCATCGGCGAGGAAGGCGACGACCTCGACGCGTGGTCGTCGTTCGCGACGTCGTCGCCCACCCGGTGGCGCGGCGCGGACGACGACTGGGACGACACCGGTGAATACACGGCGGCATTGTCCGACGACGACCCGCTCGGTGCGCTCGACCAGAGTGAACGGCCCACCGACGACGATCTGTTCTCCTTCGACGACATCGAAGAAGTGGCGCACCAGCGCACGGCGGCAGCCAGTGCCGAACGCGCGCGGGCCATCACCGCCGGGGTGACCGGCGAGACGCCGCTGTTCCCCGGAGACGAGGACCCCACGCTCGACGACTTCGACAACGCCCCGTTGTTCGCCTCGGGCGGCACGGCCGGCGGCGACCCGCATGGCGGAGCCGTCGACGACGACGCGCATGGGGCCGGGCGGCCTCGCCGTCGCCCCGCACGGCGCAGCGGTGCGGACCTCGCACGCGGCGCCGATCCGGGCGGCGGAGCCGGCCGGGACGTGCCGACCGCGGTCGCGGCGGGCGTGGGCATCGCGGTGGTCACGCTCATCTGCTTCGCACTCGGATCCGCCGTGGTCGCGGTACTGGTGACCCTGGTCGCGGCGTTCGCCGCGGTCGAGTACTTCGGCGCCACCCAGCGGGCCGGCCTGCGTCCGGCGGCGCTGCTCGGCCTCATCGCCGCGATCACGTTTCCACTCGCGACCTACTGGCGGGGTGAACCCGCCGTCCCCTTGGTGCTGGCGCTGACCACCGTGTTCGCGATCGTGTGGTATCTGGTCGGCGCCGGCGGCGACTCACCCGTGCTCGAAGGAGTCGGTTCGACCCTGGTCGGCGTGCTCTGGATCGGCCTGCTGGCCTCGTTCGCGACCCTGCTGCTGCGGGTGCCCGACGGTCGCGGGATCCTGCTGGCGGTCATCATCACGACGGTCTTCTACGACATCGGCGCGTTCTTCTGTGGGCGCGCCTTCGGTCAGCGCCCACTGTCGGCGGCGAGCCCGAACAAGACCGTCGAAGGCGTCGTCGGCGGCGTCGCGGTGGCGACGGTCGTCGGGATGGTCCTGGGCGCCATCGGGCTCGGGCTCCCGTTCCACGGGTTCGGCCACGGTCTGGTCCTGGGCATCGTCGTGGGCGTGGCGGCGACCTTCGGTGACCTGTGCGAGTCGTCGGTCAAGCGCGACCTCGGGGTCAAGGACATGGGCGCGCTCATTCCCGGGCACGGTGGCGTGCTCGACCGGATCGACGGCATGTTGTTCGTCCTTCCCGCCGTGTACTACCTGATCGTCGGGCTCCACTGGATGTGATCGCGGTTTCCGTCGCCGGCTCGACCGGCTCGATCGGGACACAGACCCTGGATGTCATCTCCCGGGACCCTTCCCGGTTCACGGTGCATGCGATCGCCGCATCCGGCCGGTCCATCGAGGCGCTCGTCGACCAGGCCACCCGGCTGCGACCGGCCGTGGTGGCCGTGGCGACCGACGAGCGTGCCGCGGAACTCACCGCCGCGCTCGGCGACACCTGTGAGGTGCGTGCCGGACCCGGCGCGCTCGAGAGCATCGCCACCGAAGCCGACGTGTGCATCAACGGGGTGGTGGGATTCGCCGGTCTGGGGGTGACCCTCGCCACGCTGGGGGCCGGCAAGCGGCTCGGCCTGGCCAACAAGGAATCGCTGATCGCCGCCGGGCCGGTGGTGCAGGCGGCCCGGCGCACCGCCGGAGCCGAGCTGATTCCGGTCGACTCCGAGCATGCAGCACTGCACCAGTGCCTCCGGGCCGGGGGATACACCAACGGCGCCGGGGCCCGCACGAGTGTCGACCGGCTCGGCCCGGTCGCGCCCAGAAGGGTCGACCGGCTGGTGCTCACCGCGAGTGGCGGGCCGTTCCGCGGTCGGACGACCGCCGATCTCGCCGAGGTCACGATCGCCGACGCTCTGGCCCACCCCACCTGGTCGATGGGGCCGAAGATCACCGTGGATTCGTCGACGTTGATGAACAAGGGTCTCGAGGTGATCGAAGCGTACGAACTGTTCGGCGAGCCTGCGGGCGAGGCCGGGGTCGGGATCGACCTCGACGACATCGAGGTGGTCGTCCACCCCCAGTCGATCGTGCACTCGATGGTCACCTATGACGACGCCTCCACGATCGCACAGCTCTCGCTGCCTGACATGCGCCTGCCGATCTCCTATGCCCTGAGCTGGCCGGACCGCTCGGCGGACGGGTTCGGTCGCATCGACTGGAGTGCCGCGCGGCGGCTCGATTTCGAGCCTCCCGACCGGGCGACGTTCCGCTGTCTCGACCTCGCGTACGGCGCGGCGCGTGCCGGTGGCGGCGCGCCGACCTGGTTGAATGCGGCCAACGAAGTGGCGGTCGCGGCGTTTCTCGAGAACAGAATCCGTTGGTTCGAGATCGCGGAGGTTCTCTCGGACGCCATGGACCGGCATGATGGGTGGATGCTTTCCAGCGTGGAAGACGTGCTCGAGGTCGACCGTTCGGCGCGGGTCGCGGCCGGTGATCTGATCGCAGCGAGGACCACGTGAGCGACGAAGGATCGTTGCCGGAACCGCCGCCGCCACCACCGCCACCGAATCCGGTCACCGAGGAGCCGACACCGGGCTCGCACTGGTTGCGTGTGGGGTTGATGGCCCTCGCGCTCGTCGTCCTCGTCCGCTACACGGGCTGGTGGGGGCTGGCGATCGTCGCCGGGCTCGTCGCGATGATCTTCCTCCACGAGCTCGGACATTTCATCATGGCCAAGCGGGCCGGCATGAAGGTCACCGAGTTCTTCATCGGGTTCGGACCCCGGCTCTGGTCGTTCCGCCGCGGCGAGACCGAGTACGGCTTCAAGGCGATCCCGGCCGGCGCCTACGTGAAGATCATCGGCATGTCGATGGCCGAGGAGGTCGACCCGGACGATGAGGCGCGTACCTACCGCGCCCAGCCCTTCTGGCAGCGATTCGGCGTCGCGGTCGCCGGTTCCACGATGCACTTCATCCAGGCACTGGTGTTGATCTTCGTCATCCTGGTGTTCTCGGGCGCGCCGGGTGGTGCACTCGCCAGACCCCAGGCCGAATCGAACGTGACCCAGATCGGTGACGTGTACGCGCACTGCCCCGCGGCCGAAGCGGGGATCCGGCCCGACGACGAAGTCATCGCCATCGACGGCCATCGACTGGAGCACATCGCCGACCTCGGCCGTCTGATCGCGCCGCTCGCGAACACCGACGCCGACTTCCTCATCCGACGAAACGGTGAGCTACGCCACACCACCGTGCACATCGTCCCTCGTGACTCCTCGCCCGGGGCCAACGGCATGCTGGGGGTGCGCTACGGCCCGAAACCCACGCCGCTCACCAAGACCGGCCCCGTCCGGGCCGTGCCGGCGACCCTGTCGGAGTTCGGTTACCTGATGACCGAGACGATCCCGGCGTTCTTCAAGGCGTTCAGTCCCTCGAACCTCAAGTCGTACGGCAATCAGGTGGTGAACGCGCGGGAAGACCGAGCCCATGCCGATTCGACGGTCGCACCGACGGCGACCACGGTGCTGGCCGGTGCACCCGGGGCCCGGTCTTCCGACGGTGCGGTGACGACGGATTCGTGTGTGGAGTCGATGGGGGGTGAGGCGGCGTTCAAGAGCACGTCGGGCGAATCCTCCAGTGCCGAGGACGGCCGCTTCCTCTCGATCGTGGGGATCTTCAACATCGGGAACTCGATGGCCTCGTCGGGCGGGATCGCCGATCTGTTGTTCCTGTTCGTCATCGTGAACATCTTCATCGGCGTGTTCAACCTGATCCCGATGCTGCCCTTCGACGGTGGCCACGTCGTGATCGCGGTCTACGAGAAGATCCAGGAATGGCGGAAGGGCACCGGGCAGCGCTATTACTCGGATCTGAACAAGCTGTTGCCGGTCGTGTACGTGATGATCCTGCTGCTGGGACTGCTGTTCGTCTCCAGCCTCTACCTCGATATCGCCAATCCTGTGTCGGTGAAATAGATGCAATTCGTCGCAACGAACCGTTACCCCAGACGCCAGACCCGCCAGATCGTGCTCGCTCACCGCACGAATCCGGTCGCGGTCGGAGGTGACGCGCCGATCAGTGTGCAGTCGATGACCACCACGAAGACCGCGGACGTGGACGGCACCCTCGCGCAGATCTACGCCTTACGTGGCGCAGGCGCCGACATCGTGCGCTGTACCTGCAACGACGCCGAAGCGGCCGAGGGACTGGCCCAGATCGTGCCACGCTCACCCGTGCCGATCGTCGCCGACATCCACCACCAGTACAAGCGTGCCCTCGAAGCCCTCGAGGCCGGGGTGCACTGCCTGCGCCTCAACCCGGGCAACATCAAGAATCCGGCCCACATCAAGACGGTCGCCGCCGAAGCGAAGGACCGTGGCGTGCCGATCCGCATCGGCGTCAACGGTGGCTCGCTGCACCCCGATCTGTACCACAAGTACGGCGACCGGGTGACGCCCGAGGCGATGGTCGAGTCCGCGATGATCGAACTCGCGTACTTCGAAGAGGTCGACTTCCACGACGTGAAGATCTCGGTGAAGGCCTCGAACGTGCCGCTCATGATCGAGGCGTACCGCCAACTCGCCGATGTCACCGACCATCCGCTGCACCTGGGGGTCACCGAGGCCGGCCCGCTGCCCGGCGGCCTGCTCAAGGGCACGGCCGGGATCGCCACCCTGCTGTCCGAGGGAATCGGTGACACGATCCGCTATTCGCTCACCGCCGATCCCGTCGAGGAGGCCCGCGCGGGCAAGCAACTTCTCGAGGCACTGGGCCTGCGCGAACGCACCGGGCTCGATCTCATCGCGTGCCCCTCGTGTGGGCGTGCCGAGATCGACGTGATCGGCCTCGCCGCCGAAGCGCAACAGGCCTTGGTCGACAAGGACCTTCCCCTGCAGGTGGCGGTGATGGGCTGTGTCGTGAACGGGCCGGGCGAAGCACGCGACGCCGACCTGGGGATCGCTGGTGGGCGTGACAAGGGACATCTGTTCGTCAAGGGGCAGAACGTCGCGGTGGTGCCCCAGGATCAGATGGTGGCCACGCTGGTGGAGTGGGCCGAGTTCATCACCGAACACGGTGTCGACGCCGCACTGGCACGGGTCGATCTGGAGAAGGCCGAGCGCGAAGCCCAACGGGACCGCGCCGCGTTGTTGGTCGAGAAGGGCGCCGACGTGAACGGTGACGGGGTCCGGATCGAGCGGATCAAGAAGATCGAGCGCGCCTGAACCGATCGGGCGCTGGGTAGGGTCGACCCCGATGAGCCTCGACGAATCCGACCTGGTGGCATCGCTGCCGGAAGGGCTGTACATCGACGGGCAGTGGCGGAGGTCGTCGACCGGTGCCGTCTTCGACGTCGACGATCCTGCGACCGGCGAGGCACTGGGGGTCCGGGTCGCGGACGGGTCCGCCGACGATGCGCTGGCGGCGCTGGACGCCGCCGTGCAGGCGCAGGCGCGTTGGGCGGCCACCCCGCCGCGGGAGCGGTCCGAGATGCTGCGTCGGGCCTACCAGGGTTGTGTGGATCGGGCGGACGAACTGGCGCTCGCCATGACCCTCGAGATGGGCAAGCCGCTGGCCGAAAGCCACGCCGAGGTGACCTACGGCGCCGAGTTCTTCCGGTGGTTCGCCGAAGAGGCGGTCCGGATCGACGGCCGCTACACGATCGCACCCGGCGGCGACGGCCGGATCGTCGTGACGTCCCGGCCGGTGGGCCCGTCGCTGTTGATCACCCCGTGGAACTTTCCGCTCGCCATGCTCACCCGCAAGGTCGGCGCCGCCGCGGCGGCCGGTTGCACGATGGTGTGCAAGCCGTCGGAGGTCACGCCGATCACGGCACTGGTGCTGATGGAGATCCTGGTCGAGGCGGGGTTTCCCGCCGGCGTGTGCAACCTGGTCACCACCACCGATGCGGCGGCCTCGTCGGATGCCCTGCTCGGAGATCCGCGGTTGCGCAAGGTCTCGTTCACCGGCTCGACCAGGGTCGGCAAGGGGCTGCACGAGACGGCATCGGCAAACCTGCAACGGGTCTCGCTCGAGCTCGGTGGCAACGCGCCCTTCCTGGTGCTCGCCGACGCCGACGTGGACGCCGCCGTGCACGGCGCGATCGCCGCGAAGATGCGCAACGGGGGAGAGGCCTGCACTTCCGCCAACCGGTTCCTGGTGCACGCATCGGTCATGGATCGTTTCACCTCGTCGCTGGCCGCTCAGATGGCGGCCATGCGGCTCGGGCGGGGTACCGAACCCGGCGTCGAGGTGGGCCCGATCATCCGTGAGGCCGACCGCGACGAGATCGCGGGCCTCGTCGACCGCGCGGTCCACGACGGCGCCCGGGTGGTGACCGGTGGCTCGCCGGTCGATCGTGCCGGCTGGTTCTACGAACCGACCGTACTGGCCGACGTGCCTTCCGACGCGGCGCTGCTCGGCACCGAGATCTTCGGGCCGGTCGCCCCCGTCGTGTCCTTCGACGACGTCGCGGAGGCAATCGCCATCGCGAACGACACCGAGGCCGGGCTGGTGTCGTATCTGTACACCGACGATCTCGACGCGGCGATCCGCGTCGCCGAGTCGCTCGAGGCGGGGATGGTCGGCATCAACCGTGGGGTCGTGTCGAATCCGGCCGCTCCCTTCGGTGGGGTCAAGGCATCCGGACTCGGCCGCGAAGGCGGCGCCGAAGGCATCTGGGCCTACCGGGAAACCCAGTACCTCGGCATCGGTCTCAGCGACTAGAAAAGCCTTCCGACGAAGGGGGTGGGCCGACGAGTGCGAGGATTTGCCGATGGGCAGGAACGAACGCAGCAGGATCACGCTCAGCGACGAAGAGGTCACCGCCTACATCGAACGGCACCGCACGGCCGTGCTCGCGTCGGTCTCACCGTCGGGCACGCCTCACGTGGTGGCGATGTGGTACGCCGTGATCGGCGGGCAGCTCTGGTTCGAGACCAAGGCGAAGTCACAGAAGGTCGAGAACCTCCGTCGCAACCCGACCTTGAGCGTCCTGCTCGAGGACGGCGAGACCTATGACCGACTCCGCGGGGTCTCGATGGAAGGCCACGGTGTCATCGTCGACGACGCCGACGCGCTGTGGGACGTCGGCGTGAGCATCTGGGAGCGCTACACGGGCCCCTACACCGACGAGGTACGGCCCCTCGTCGAGTACATGCTCAACAAGCGGGTCGCGATCCGTTTCGACGTGACGCGGGTGCGGTCGTGGGACCACGCCAAGCTCGGCCTGGACCCGCTCCCGATCGGCGGGACCACCGCCGCCCATCTCGGTGAGCGAATGCCGTGAGCGATGACCCGTTGCCGATCGAGCCGCCCGCGATCGAAGCGAGGGGACTCGTCAAGCGGTTCGGCGGCAAGGTCGCCCTCGCCGGTGTCGACATCGACCTGCCCCGGGGCACGACCACGGCGATCCTCGGCCCGAACGGTGCCGGCAAGACCACGGCGGTCCGCATCCTGACCACGCTGTCGACGCCCGATGAGGGCCACGCCACGGTGGCCGGATTCGACGTGGCGACCCAGGCGCACGAGGTGCGACGCCGCATCGGTCTCACTGCGCAGGACGCGACGGTCGACCCGCTGCTCACCGGACGCGAGAATCTCAGGATGGTCGGCCAACTCCACCAGTTGGGGCGTCGCGAGGCCGACCACCGGGCCAGCGAGCTGCTCGAATCGTTTTCGTTGGCCGATGCCGCCGACCGCATCGCCGACACCTACTCGGGCGGCATGCGTCGCCGTCTCGACCTCGCCGTGACCCTCGTGGCCCGCCCCGAGGTGCTCTTCCTCGACGAACCGACCACCGGACTGGACCCCCGCGCCCGTGTCGAACTCTGGGACGTGCTGGACGGACTGGTCGACCTGGGAGCGTCGTTGCTCCTGACCACGCAGTACCTCGAGGAAGCCGACCGGCTGGCAGATGACATCGTCGTGATCGACCGGGGTCGGGTCATCGCCCGGGGCGATGCCCGTCGCCTGAAGCGGCAGGTCGGAGGCGACCACATCGGCGTGACGGTGGCCGATCCGGTCGACCTCGATGCGGCTGCGGCGGTGCTGGCGCGGGTCTGTGGTGCCGACCCGGTCACCGATCATGGCGACCACACGACGACCGCGCCGACCGAGGAGGGGGTCGCGGGACTCGCCGCCGTGGCCGCGGCTCTCGCCGATGCGAGGATCGCGGTCGAAGACCTCAGCCTGCGCCAACCGACCCTCGACGAGGTGTTCCTCACCCTCACCGGGGCCGCACCGACCGACGAGGAACTCTCGGGAGCCGACCGATGAACGCCATCGACACCCTCGAACGACAGGTCGCGGAGGTCGACGCCCCGCTGCACGAACCGCGGGGTTTCGTGCACGACACCTGGATCATCGCCCGCCGCGGCATCATCCACATGCGGCGCCAACCCGAGCAGCTCAGCGACGCGACCGTGCAACCGATCATGTTCGTGCTCATGTTCGGCTACGTGTTCGGTGGGGCGATCGACGCCCCCGGCGGCGGGAACTACCGCGAGTTCCTCATGGGCGGGATCATCGCCCAGACCCTGACGTTCACCACCTTCGGCGTGGCGCTGGCGATCGCGAACGATCGCAAGAACCAGGTGGTGGACCGGTTCCGGTCACTGCCCATCGCCCGGGGCACCGTCCTGGCAGGGTACGCCCTGGCGAACTTCATCAAGGCGTTCCTTCCGGTGGTGCTGATGTCGGTCACCGGGCTCGTGATCGGTTGGCGGATCCGCAACGGCTTCGTCCAGGCGGTCGAGGCCTACGTGCTGATGATGGGCTTCGTACTCGCGATGATCTGGGTCGGGATCCTCCTGGGGAGCCTCGTCCGCACGCCCGAGGGGGTCAACGGGATCGCCTTCGCGGTGCTGTTCCCGGTCACGTTCATCGCGTCGACCTTCGTGCCGCCCACCTCGATGCCCGGCCCGCTCCAGACGTTCGCCCGGTGGAATCCGGTGACCACGCTGTCCGACGGGCTCCGGGAGCTCTTCGGCAATCCGGTCACGGCCGCGACGGCGTCGGACCCGTGGCCGACCCATCACCCGGTCGCGTACACGGTCCTGTGGATCGCCCTGGTGGTCGGGGTGTGTGCGCCCCTCGCGGTGCGGACGTACCGCCGCTCGATCGCGACGTGATCAGGTCGTCTCGACGTGATCGTCGATGGCGTCCAGGGACCCGAGCTGCACGAGGTGTGCGAACTCCGCGTTGTCACGTTTGACCTCTTCGAAGGTGCCGACCGTCTCGATGCGGCCCTGGCGCATGAAGATGAGCTGATCGCAGCGACGGACCGTCGAGAGGCGGTGCGCCACGATGAGCATCGTCTGGTGGCCGTGCAGACTGTCGATCGTGTCGGTGATGTACCGCTCGGTCTGCGAATCCAGTGACGAGGTCGCCTCGTCGAGCACGAGGAGTTTCGGTCTGAGGTACAGCGCCCTGGCGATGCCGATGCGCTGGCGTTGGCCACCCGACAACCGCACGCCACGTTCTCCGATGAAGGTGGCCAGGCCGTCGGGGAGTGAGTCGACCAGGTCGGCGAGCTGCGCCCGATGCACTGCTTCGTCGAGTCGTGCGGCGTCGATCTCGTCATCGGCCTCGCCGAAGGCGATGTTCGCCCGGAGTGAATCGTCGAGCAGGAAGACGTCCTGGGGGACGAGTCCGATGGCCCGTTGCCACGCGGGCATGACGTCGACGAGATTCTCGCCGTCGATCAGGATCCGGCCTTCGGTGGGCAGGTGCAGCCCCAGGATCAGGTCCACCAACGTGGTCTTGCCCGCGCCGCTCGAGCCGACGACGGCCAGGGACCGACCGGCGGGGATCTCCAGGTCGATGCCGTTCAGTACGCTGCGGTCGGTGCCGGCGTAGGTGAAACCCACTCCTTCGATCGTGATGCGGTCGTTCAGGCCGAGTATCGGGACCTCTCCGGTGGCGGCGTGCGGGGGTGCCAGGTCGTCGAGGTCGCGGACCACGATCTTCATGCCTTCCGCGCCGATCCGCATGGTGTTCACCGCAGCGAACATGCGGACCATCGACGGCAGGATCCGGAATCCGGCGGCGACGAAGAGGCCGAGGGTCGCTGCGCCCTGTTGGGCCTCGTTGCCGGCGAACACGATGATGCTCATGAGCGCGATGCCCACGATGAACAGCATCTCCATCACGTAGCGGGGTGCTTCGCCGAGGAACAGCGCCATCTGGGTGGCCTTCGCATAGACCACGCGGGCGTCCTCGTAGCGACCGAGAAAGTACGACTGCTTCCGTCGGACCTGGACCTCCTTGATGCCCCCCAGCCCTTGGAAGGCCGCCTGGTAGACGTCCGCCGCCGATTCGATGAGTTCCCGGCTGGCACGCTGCGCCCGCCGCCGGACGATGCGGAGGAACCCGTAACCGACGATGGTGAAGTACGCCACCATGCCGAGCGCGGGGATCGGGCGGAGCACCGTGAGGACCGCGGCCACCGCGAAGATCGTGGTGCCTTCGGACACGATCGTCAGGATCCCGATGACCGTGTTCATGAACGTCTGGTTCACGCCTTCCTGGACGGTCCTGACCAGATCGGCCGAGTTGCGTCGCAGATGGAGTGCATAGGGCGCGCCGAGATATCGCCGGAACAACGCCGCCGCGGTGTGCGCCGCCTGGACGTTGAGGAAGCCGATCATCCACCAACGGAAGAACAGCGTGAACAGACCCTTGATCAGGAATGCGCCGAACACGATGGCGGCGAGGATCACCGCGAGACCGCCGTCGCTCGGGTTGCCGAAGAAGTCGGCGACCCGACCGAGCGCACCGCTGTCGGTGGACGCCCCGGCGAACATCTGCATCAGCGGCAGGAGCAGGATCAGCCCGATCATCTCGAAGACCGACACCGCCAGCAGTCCCATGACCGCGATCTTCAGGCGACGACGGGTGGCGTCGTCGAGAAACCGGTAGAGGCCGACGAGGTTCTGTTTCATGAACGAGGGGCCCAGACCAGCGGTTCGAGGCCGACCTGGATCAGGTGGGGGCCGGCCTCGTCGAGGGCTGCTGAGAACTGGTCGGCGAATTCGCCGACGGTCGTGGCCCTGGAGGCGGCGACGCCGAGCCCGCGGGCGATCGACACGTAGTCGAGTTCCGGGTCGGACAGATCCAGCATCGACAGCGCCACCGGTCCGGGTTCTTCGGCACCGACCCGCGACAGTTCCAGGTTCAGGATCGCATAGCTGCGGTTGTTCAACAGGATCGTGGTGACGTTCGAACGCTCACGGGCCTGGGTCCACAGCGACTGGATCGTGTACATGGCGCTGCCATCGGACTCGAGGGCGATCACCGGTCGATCGGGTGCGGCGAGGGCCGCACCCGTGGCGACCGGCAGGCCCTGACCGATGGCGCCTCCGGTGAGGGTGAGCCAGTCGTGCGGCGGGCAACCCGCCGTGGCGCCCGAGATCGACAACCCCGAGGTGTTCGACTCGTCCGACACGATCGCGTCTTCGGGCAACAGCGCGCCGAGGGCCGCGGCGAGCGAATCGGCGGTCAGGTCGCCCGAGCCGAGTGCCGGTCGCACCGCTTCCTGACGCGGCACGTCGTCGGGCGCACCGAGCCTTGCGGCCAGTGCGTCGAGAAGGGCGATCGGGTCGCTCCCGGTGGGTTCGAAGCGGATCACTTCACAGCCGACGGGAACCAGGTCCGACGGCTTTCCGGGATAGGCGAAGAAGCTCACCGGCGAGGTGGTGTCGACCACGACGAGTCTGGTCACGCCGTCGAGTTGCATCTGGGTGAACTCGGCGAGGTAGCCGAGGCGCTCGATCGCGGGGAGGCCGGCGCCGCGGCGGAGTCGGGCCGGGAAGGTCTCGGCGAACAGCTTCGCCCCGGTCGCCGCCGCGACACGTGCGGCCGCGACGAGTCCGGTCTCCGAACCGAGCACCCGCCCGCCGACCAGGAGGGCACTGGAGCCTTCGCCGCGTAGCGCCTCGGCGGCACGGTCGATCGCTGCGTCGTCGAGGGGTGCCGGCTCGGCCGCCGCGCGGGGTTCGGCCGGTCCGCGGGCTTCCGACCACGAGGCGTCCGCAGGCAGGATGAGCGTGGCGACCCGGCCGGGGGGACCCTGGGCGGCGGCGACGGCGTCGGCGGTGTCGTCGGGGAGATTCTCGGCCGACTCGGAGGACCGCACCCATCCCGAGACCGCCCTGGCGAGGCCGTCGATGTCGGAGGTGAGCGGCGCGTCGTACTTGCGGTGGTAGGTGGCGTGGTCCCCGACGATGTTGACGACAGGGACATGGCCGCGCCGGGCGTTGTGGAGGTTGGCCCAACCGTTGCCCATGCCCGGTCCCAGGTGCAACAGGGTCGCCGCCGGACGACCGGCGATCCGCGCGTAGCCGTCGGCTGCGCCGGTGGCCACCCCCTCGAACAGGGCGAGCACCGCGCGCACGTCGGGCACCGAATCGAGCGCGGCGACGAAGTGCATCTCGGACGTCCCCGGGTTGGTGAAGCAGATGTCCACACCGCAGTTGGCGAGGGTGCGGATGAGTGCCTGTGCACCGTTCATGGTCGGCTGGTCCCTTCAGTCGTAGATGGTGCCGGGGTTCAGAATGCCATGAGGATCGAACGCGGCCTTGATCCGGCGCATCAGGGCGAGCTTCGCCGGATCCTCGAGCGCGATGTAGTGGTGGGCCTTCTGCTTGCCGAGCCCGTGTTCGCCCGATATGGCACCACCGAGTGACATGCCGAGTGCGAACACCCGGTGCAACACGTCTTCGCGTGCCTCGGGGTCGGGCTGGAAGATCGCGAGGTGGACGTTGCCGTCGCCGGCGTGGCCGCACCCGGCGATGAGCGAACCGGATTCGGTGGCGAGTTTCGAGACGCCGTCGAGGAAGTCCGGGATCGAGGCACGGGGTACCACCGTGTCGATGATCTCGTCCGCGTTGCTGGCCTTCGCGAGCCAGAACGCCTTTTCGCGTGCTTCCACGAGTTGCGCACCTGCGGCCGAGGGGAGCACGAAGACGTCCATGGCGCCCAGATCGTCCAGGAGGTTCGCGCAGACGGCGACGTCCTCGTCGAGCCGGGACGCCTCTGCCGATTCGAGCACGACCATCAGGTAGGCGAGCGCGTGCTCCTTGATGTCGGCGGGTAGGCCCAGTTCGAGGCCGACGTACGCCGTGGCGCCGCTCATCGTGAGAAAGTCGATGTATTCCAGCATCATCGGGTCCAGTCCGGCGCCGACGATCCGGGGGACCGCCCGGGTCACCTCGTCGAGGGTCGCGAACGGTGCCAGGACCGTGGCGACGTGCGCCAGGCGTGGACGGAGCTGCAGCGTCGCTTCGGTGATGAGTGCCAGGGTGCCTTCCGAGCCGATGACGAGCTGGGTGAGGTCGTACCCACTGGACGACTTGACGTACTTGCCGCCCGAACGGATCTGTTCGCCGGTGGGTAGCACCGCTTCGATCCCGAGCACGTTGTGGCGGGTGACCCCGTACTTCACGGCGCGCATCCCCCCGGCGTTCGTCGCGACGTTGCCGCCGAGACTCGCCGAGTTCTCGCCCGGAAACACCTCGTACACCAGGCTCACCGCAGCGGTCGCCTCGTCGAGTTCGGCGAGGGTGACGCCGGGTTGGACGGTCGCCGTGTGATTCGCGGTGTCGATGTCGAGGATCCGGTTCATCCGATCGAAGGACACGACGATCCCGTCGGCACGTGGGCGACACGCGCCGGACATGCCCGTGCCCCGGCCGCGGGCGGTGACCGGAACGCCGTCCGCGTCGGCGATGGTGAGGATCCGGGCGACCTCGTCGGTCGAGGCGGGCCTGACGACGGCGAGTGGCACGACGGGTTCCATCCCGAGCGCCTCGTCGTGGGTGTCGTCCGCCGAGATCGCGGCACCGGTCGTGACGTTCGCCGGGCCGACCACAGCAGAGAGTTGAGGCAGGAGCTCGCTCATGAGATGAGGCACGTTCGCTTTCGGATGGGTGGTCTCAGTAGGCCCATGGGTGGCCGGACCAGTCGGGTGCTCGCTTCTCGAGAAACGCGTCACGGCCCTCGGTCGCTTCATCGGTACCGTAGGCGAGACGGGTGGCTTCTCCGGCGAACACCTGCTGGCCGACCAGACCGTCGTCGATCAGGTTGAAGGCGAACTTGAGCATGCGTTGCGCGGTCGGGCTCTTCGCGTTGATCTCGGCCGCCCACTCCAGTGCGGTCGACTCCAGTTCGTCGTGGGGGACGGCCGCGTTCACCATGCCCATCGCCACACCTTCGGCAGCGGTGTAGGCCCGGCCGAGAAAGAAGATCTCCCGGGCGAACTTCTGGCCGACCTGGCGGGCGAGGTAGGCCGATCCGAAGCCGCCGTCGAAGCTGCCCACGTCGGCATCGGTCTGCTTGAACCGGGCATGCTCGGCGCTGGCGAGAGTGAGGTCGCTCACGACGTGGAGGCTGTGGCCGCCGCCGGCCGCCCACCCGGGTACCACGGCGATCACGACCTTGCCCATGAAGCGGATCAGCCGTTGGACCTCGAGGATGTGGAGCCGCCCCGAGCGGGACGCGTCGATGGTCGACGCGTCGTCGCCTTCGGCGTACCGGTACCCGTCACGCCCCCTGATGCGTTGGTCGCCACCCGAACAGAACGCCCAGCCGCCGTCGCGCGGGGAAGGTCCGTTGCCGGTGAGGAGCACACAACCGACATCGTCGGTCATGCGGGCGTGGTCGAGGACCCGGGACAACTCGTCGACGGTGGCGGGCCGGAACGCGTTGCGGACCTCGGGCCGGTCGAAGGCCACCCTGACGGTGCCCTGGTCGACACAGCGGTGGTAGGTGATGTCGTGGAGATCGAAGCCGGGAACGGTCTCCCAACGAGTCGGGTCGAACAGGTCAGAAACGGTCATCGAGTGGTGGCGATGCCACCGTCGACCGGCAGGATCACTCCGGTGACGTAGCTCGCCGCGCGGGATGCCAGGTAGATGGCGGCGCCGGCCATGTCGTCGGGTCGGCCGATGCGGCGAAGCGGGGCCGATTCGGCGATCTGGTCACCGGCCGCTTCCAGGGTGGCATGCATCATTCTCGACTCGAAGGGCCCGGGTGCGATCGCGTTGACCGTGACTTCCGGTGCGAGCTTCGCGGCCAGGTGACGGGTGAGTTGGTGCACGGCGGCCTTCGAAGCCGAGTACGAGTAGGTCTCGAGGATCGGCACGTGGATCCCGTCGATCGAGCCGATGTTGATGACGCGGGAAGGGTCGTCGGGGGCCGATGACCGCCGCAGCGCGTCGAGCAGGAACTTGGTCGTGTGGAACACGCCCTTGACGTTCAGGTCGAGTGTGCGGTTCCAGGCGGCGTCGTCGAACTCGGCCAGCGGCGCACCCCAGGTGGCACCGGCGTTGTTCACGAGGATGTCGAGTTCTGCGGACCCGGCGAGATAGGTCTCGGCGAGACCGCGGCACCCCTGTTCGGTCGAGAGGTTGGCGGTGATCGCCGAACAGGTGCCGAACTCCGAGAGTTCGTCCGCCACCTTCTTGCACACGTCGGCCTTGCGCGAGGCGATGGTCACCCGGGCACCGGCACGGACGAATCCCTCGGCGATCATCAGGCCGATGCCACTCGACCCTCCGGTGACCAGGGCGGACTTTCCTTCGATTGAGAACAGATCGGACATCGTCGACACACTACCCGCGGACCACCTGGTGGTCGGCGGTGGCGCGCTCCTCAACGCGCCTGGCACTGCGGGCACCAGGTCGTCCCCCGACCGTCGAGCTTCCGCCACGTCAACACCGCCGTGCAACGGGGGCAGGCGAGGCCGGCACGGCCGTAACAGTCCAGATGGAACTGGTGGTTGCCGGTGTCCCCGGCGATCGATCGGTAGTCGCGCAGTCGGGTGCCACCGTGGGCGATCGCCTCGGTGAGCACCGCGATGATCGCGGCGTGCAGGCGGGAGCACCGTCCGAGTCCGACCCGTCTCGCCGCCGGGTGGACGCCGGCACGCCAGAGGGCTTCGTCCGCGTAGATGTTGCCGACACCGGCCACCACCCGCTGAGCCAGCAGGGCCGTCTTGACCCGTCGACGCTGGGTCGCGAGGGCGCGGTGCAACGACTCGGGGGTGAACGCCACGTCGAAGGGGTCCGGGCCGAGTGCCGCGAGGGTCGGGAGTCGCTCGTAGTGGCCGGTGGGCACGACGGCGATCCGGCCGAAGCGCCGTTGGTCGTCGAAGGTGAGGGAGCGTCCGTCGGCGAAGGTCCACCAGGCCCGCCGCCAGGGATGCGCACCGTCGAGCGACCCTGGCGGGTCCCGGACGAGACCGAGGGAGCCGGTCATTCCGAGGTGCACGACGAGTTCCGTGGCGACGTCGGTGGAGATGATCAGGTACTTGCCGCGGCGGTCGACGGCGGTGAGGCGGGCTCCGATGACCTTGGTCGCGTCGCTGAACTTCGGTGAAGGGTGACCGGCGGCGGAAACGACCGTCGCGCCCGGCACCGTCGCCGTCAGCTGTCGGCGGATCGTCTCGACCTCCGGAAGTTCGGGCACCTGGCCACGATAGGTACGCTTGTCGGGTCATGGAGCTTCCCGTCGTGATCGGCATCGTCGTGATCGCCCTCGTCGTGCTCGTGTCGCTCCTGCTCGTTGTCCGTGCGGCCCGCTCGAGATCTGAGCGATCCGACTGGTTGGGCGAACTCAGCGAGATCCGCAGATCGTCGTTGGGCGACGACGAGGAGGTGACCGGAGCTCTCGAGGCGGTGTCGGTCGCCGCCGACGACGAAAGCGACGGGGCGCGACGACGCGAACCGGTCTCGGTGACCGCATCGCCGACCCGGAAGACGACCGACTCGGGGACGGTGTTCCACGAATACCTGTGGCCGGATCACGGCGCCCTCCGGATCGACGCCACCGAACTGCGCGGCCTGCGGGTCATCGTCGACGACGTCGACGCTCCCGGACAACTGATGGTCGATCTTCCCCGGGGAGTGCTGTGGTTCCGCTCCGAACCCTCCGACGCCCGGCGCGCCTGCTCGGTCCGGACCGCGGCAGGCTGGGTGTTGGCCGCGGGCGACCTTCTCGTCCTGGCCGCCGACGACGACTGGTCCTATGTGATGTGCCTCGGCGGGGAGGTGACGCTCCGGTTCGAGGTCGGTGGAGGTCGGGCGACGATGACCGCCGGACAGATCGGCCGGATCCGGGTCGGGTCCGCCGACCACGACATCGTCGATGTCGGTGCGGCGGCACTCGAATCCGAGGCGCTCGTGCGTCGCCAACGTCGCCTCGACGAACAGATCGGAGCGCCCGATGACCACCGATGACGACCGGTACGCGTCGTATCGGCACCTGCAGTTCGAACGACGACCCGCAGGAGTTCTCCAGATCACCCTGAACCGGCCCGAGGTGTTGAACGCCACCGACGAGATCCTGCACAAGGAGCTGTCGACGGTGTGGCGGGACGTCGACGCCGATCCGGACACCCGCGCCGTGGTCGTCACCGGCGCAGGTCGGGGATTCTCCGCCGGAGGCGATCTGGACATGGTGTCGCGGATGACCACCGATGCCGCGTTGCGTGCCCGGGTGATGCACGAGGCCCGCGACCTCGTCTACAACCTGATCGACTGCGCCACACCGATCGTCTCGGCCGTCCACGGCCCGGCGGTCGGCGCCGGACTCGTGGTGGCCCTGCTGGCCGACATCTCCATCGTCGCCGACGATGCGAAGATCATCGACGGCCACACCCGACTCGGGGTGGCCGCTGGGGATCACGCGGCGATCGTGTGGCCGCTGCTGTGCGGCATGGCCAAGGCCAAGTACCACCTGCTGTTGTGCGAGCCGATGACCGGCGCCGAGGCGGAACGGCTCGGCATGGTGTCCAGGAGTGTCCCGCCTGACGAGGTGCTCGCCACGGCCTTCGACGTCGCAGAGCGTCTGGCGACCGGCGCGCAGCAGGCCATCCGGCTCACCAAGGCCGCACTGAACGGCTGGATGCGCCAGGCCGCACCCATCTTCGAGGCGTCCTGGGGCTACGAACTCGTCGGGTTCGGAGGCGACGACGTGCTCGAGGGCGTCGCGTCCCATCGCGAGAAACGCGCCCCGCGCTTCGCCTAGTGCCGCGTCCGGGAACGTTTTCGACGTTCACGACCGACGTGGCGGACCCCCACTGTCGCCTGACACGGCACTAGACCTCGGGGGCGGCCTCGGTGACCCGGTCGTAGCGGGCGACGGTGAACGCGATCAACACCGGCACGTGGAGGGCGTACACCACGATCGAGAGCGTGAGCACCACGAGCGGCCCCCCCGACAGGCCGTCCCGCACGAACGCGAACTCGATCAGTCCGGCCGTGATCACATAGGCCAACAGAGCCCAACCGAACACCTGGGCGAACCTCGTCCAGTTGAACTCGGGCACCCGGGCGAGCAGCATCATGTTGATCGCGAGCAGCACGCCCGAGGCCACGAGCAGGGCGACCGCCGGTGCCAGGGGCACGGCCTGGGGGAGGTGCGCCGCGAGGTAGATCCCACCGATGATGATCAATGCGAGAGAGACCATGCCGATCTCGGTCACCGGTGGCAGGCGTGGTTCGGTGTCGCTCACAGGTAGCCCGAGATCCGGGTCATGATGATCAACGTGAGGACCTGCATCGCCCCGGTGAACGCGGCGGTGTAGATGAAACGCTTCATCAGCTTCTCGATGACGGCCGGGTCAGGCCGGGGCTTGCGGAGTTCGAACAGCACCGCGATGTTCGCCGGCTCCAGCAGGCCGAGTGCGATCACGGCCATGATGCCGACCACGATGTAGCTGGCGACGATCCAGCCGTGGCCGGGAAACGCCGAATCCACGGTGCCGAGGTAGCTGGCGAGTTGCCAACCGCCGGCCAGGGTGAGCGTGACCACCGTCGGCATGATGAGGACCATCTTGGGCATGAGCCGCTTGGTCAGTTCGATGCGGCCCGCGATCGACATCGTGCCCAGGATCGGGCCGATGACGAACCCCATGAACAGATCGATCGAGGTCCAGGCCGCACCGCCGCCGACATGCGCCAACTCGAGCGGCCAACGCTGGTTCGAGATGATCGCGGCGATCAACAGCGCGAACGTGATCGCGACGAGGATCAGGCCCTTGCGCGGGACGATCTCGAACTCGACGGGTCGGGGTGCTGCCTCCGTGCCCGGGCCCAGCAACTCCGTGGGTTCGTCGCCGGGCTGAGCGGTGATGACGCCGGTCACACCGACGACACTATTCCTCGTGTCAAGAGGTGGGACGGAAATCCAGTGAGGCGGAGTTCATGCAGTAGCGCTGACCGGTCGGGGCGGGGCCGTCGTCGAAGCGGTGACCGAGGTGGGCATCACAGTTCGCGCACCGCACCTCGGTACGGACCATCCCGTGGGTCGTGTCGGTGACGAGCCGGACCCGCTCCGGGTCGACGGCCTCGGTGAAGCTGGGCCAGCCCGATCCGGATTCGAACTTGGTGCCGGAGTCGAACAGCACCGCGTCACACACGACGCAGTGGTAGGCGCCATCGTCGTGATTGTCCCAGTAGACACCGGTGAACGCCTGCTCGGTGCCGCCGTTCTGGGTCACGTCGAACTGCAGGGGAGTGAGCCGCCGGGCCAGTTCTTCGGTGGATTCGGTCATCGGGCCTCCTGATGGTGGGGATGCACTCCAGTGTGCCGCTCGACGGTGGCGATCACACGGGTGTCCGGGTGGAAACCCCATGTCCGGCACCATCTACGCTCGGTGCGATGGCCGATTACACCCCACCGCTCGCCGACATCGACTTCGCGCTCCATCATGTCGCCGATCTCGACGAACTCGCGACGTTCGAAGGGTACGGTCATGCCGACGGCGAAAGCGTCGCGGCGATCCTCGCCGAGTACGGCCGATTCATCGCCACCGAGATCGCCCCGACGAATCTCCTCGGCGATGAGGAAGCGTCACGTCTCGACGACGGGAAGGTGATCACGCCAGAGGTCTTCAAGAAGGCGTATCGGGCGTACACCGGTGCCGGCTGGGGGGCGGTCGCCTTCGACCAGGCACTCGGCGGTGGGGGCTTTCCCTGGCTCGTCGGGATCGCGATGCAGGACATGCTCAACAGCGCCAACATGGCGTTCGCGATGGCGCCGATGCTCTCCCAGGGCGCGATCCACGCGCTCGACGCCCATGGCGACGAGCTGCTCCGCAGGACGTATCTGGAACGCATGGTTTCGGGCGACTGGACCGGCACCATGAACATCACCGAAGCCGACGCCGGGTCCGATGTCGGCAATGTGCGCACCCGGGCCGTCCCCGCCGACGACGGGACCTACCGCATCACCGGGTCGAAGATCTTCATCTCCTTCGGCGAACACGATCTCACCGACAACATCGTGCATCTCGTGCTCGCCCGCCTGCCCGATGCCCCTGAAGGCACCAAGGGCATCTCGTGTTTCATCGTGCCCAAGTTCCTGGTGAACGACGACGGTTCACTCGGGGAACGGAACGACGTGTGGTGCTCCGGTATCGAGCACAAGATGGGGATCCGGGCGTCTCCGACCTGCGTGCTGGACTTCGGCGCACGGTCCGACGGCGCGATCGGCTGGCTGCTCGGTGAACCCAACGGTGGCATGCGCACGATGTTCACCATGATGAACACGGCCCGCCTCAGCGTCGGCGTCGAGGGACTCGGTGTGGCCGAACGCGCGTACCAGCAGGCCGTGTCCCATGCGAAGGAGCGTCGACAGGGAAGTGCAGCGGGGTCGTCCGGGGGTGAGCGGTCACCCATCATCGAGCATCCCGACGTGCGTCGCATGCTGTCGACGATGAAGTCGAGCGTCGAGGCGTTGCGGGCCCTGCTCTACTTCGATGCCCATCACATCGATCGGTCGACGCATCATCCCGATGCCGACGAACGGCGACGTGCTGCCGATCTGGTGCAACTGCTGACCCCGATGTGCAAGGCATGGGGGTCCGAGGTGGCCACCGAGGTGGCTTCCCTTGCCATTCAGGTGCACGGCGGGATGGGCTACATCGAGGAGACCGGAGTGCCCCAGCACTACCGGGACGCCCGGATCACCGCGATCTACGAGGGGACCAACGGGATCCAGGCGATCGACCTGGTCGGTCGCAAGCTGGGATTGCGCGATGGTGCGGTCTTCGGTGACCTGCTGGCACGGATCCGTGCCACCTGTGCCGAGCTGGAACAGGCCGGTGAGCGCCTCGCTGCGGTCTCGAAGAGACTTTCCGATGCCACCGACGAACTCGCGGCTGCCGCGGAGTGGTTGGCCGCGCGCCGCGCGTCGTCGTTCGACGATGTCCTGGCCGGAGCGAGCCCCTTCCTCGCCATGTGCTCCCGGGTCGCCGGGGGATGGCTGCTGGCGGTGGCGGCCCTGGCCGCGCACCGGCTCGACGAGGCGGGCGAAGGCGATGCGGCCTTCAACGCCGCGAAGGTGGCGAGCGCCCGGTTCTTCGCCGACAACGTGCTCGCCACGGTCACCGGACTCGGCCCTGCGGTCAGAAGCGGAGCGAGCGGACTGTTTGCGATTCCCGTCGAGCAGTACTGAACCCACCGGGCGTCCGGCGGGGGGTCACCCGATCGGCTGGAACTCGCCGCTGAGCACGTCGACGTAGCTGGAGTGTTCCATCGCGAGCCGGATGCGGTGGTGCGGATGTTCCAACGGAAGATTCCGCGGCTCGGTCCTCGGCGGAAAGGCGAGAAGCTCGGCGATGTCCCACGCGAAGGTGTACAGCCGGATGCGCTCCGACACGAACGGAGCGTCGAAGAGTTCGGGATAGTCCTCGGCGAGCCACCACGGCACCTCCAGGTAGTCCCGGGCGTGGGTCCGGTCCTCGTAGTCGGCCGCGACGTGCAGATGGGGGTAGGCACAGAAGCGCAGGAGGATGTCGAGGTCGAGGTCCGGCGGCCCGGGCCGCGCCCACTCGAAGTCCAACAATGCGGTGATCCGCTCGCCGTCCCAGAGGACGTTCTCGAAGGTGAGGTCTCCATGGATCAGCGTGCGCGCGTCGAACGGAGTGAGGTGATCCGCCGACTCGAGGACCTCCTGGCGCACGTCGGCCATGAGACGGGAGTCGACCATCGGCAACAGCGCCGCCCGGTCGATCGCGTCGAGCAACGGGTGGACGGCCATGTAGCCGTCGCGTGCCGACCGGAGCAGTTGTGGCGTGTGGGTGAGCGCCGGCGTGTCCGCAGCGGGAGTCGAGTGGACGGCGCGGAGCTTCGCGGCGAGTTGGGCCGACGCCGCGCGACGGTGCTCGATGTCCATGCCCGGCCACCAGCGACTCAGGGGGTGCCCGGCGACCCGTTCCATGATGAGGAAGTCGGCGCCGACCTCGCCGCCGTAGGCGATGATCCGCGGATAGCCGACCTCGGCGGGGAGCAGTCGGGCCAGGTGGGCCTCACGGCGAAGCCGATCGCTCGGCTTGGAGTTGACCCGCACGATGATCTCGTGACCGATCCAGACCTCGTTGGTGACACTGCTCGCCGGCTCGAGTGGCGTCGCCGGATCGAGTCCCGCTGCATCCAGAGCATGCCTGGCGCGCGCTTCGGCCAGCCGACTCATCGGACGGGTGCTGCACGGTCGACGCCGATCGGCGGTGCATCCATGACTGCTCTTTCGGAGCACGAATCACGAATCTTGACGGGTCTTTGCCCCTGGCGGCCAGATTGAATCGAACGGCCCGGTTCGTTCGACTCACCGGTCGTGGTGGCGTCGATCCGAGACGTCGAGTACGGCATCGGCGGCTTCCGGCCACAGCGTGGTCGCCCACGGACCGAACGGGGCGTCGCCGAGCCAGACCATCGCGCGACCCCGGACCGGATCGATCCAGCACAAGGTGCCCGACCGACCGAAGTGACCGAAGGTCGCGGGTGTGTTGTGTGCTCCGGTCCAGTGCGGAGACTTGTGGCCGCGGATCTCCGGTCCGAGCCCCCAGTCGTTCGGCGTCTGGGACCCGAATCCCGGGAGGACGCCTGCGAGTTCCCCGATGAAGGGTCGTGTGGCCCGCTCGACGGTCGAGGCCGCCAGGACCGCTCCCGGGGTGAGCCACGCCGACGCGAGGGCAGCGACGTCACGGGCCGATGACGACGCGCCGTGCGCGGGTGACCCGGCGAGGGTCGTGTGCATCAGCCCGAGCGTGTCGACCACGGCCTCGGTGGCATAGCGCGTGTAGGACATGCCGGCGGTGTCGGTCACGACCCGGCCGAGGATCTCATAGCCGGCATTGGAGTAGATGCGACGCCGGCCGGGGTCGGCCAACACCCGACCGTCGGGCCCGAGTCCCGAAGCGTGGGCGAGCAGGTGGGCGACCGTCGACCCCGCCGGCCCGGCCGGGTGTTCGAGGGTGAGCGTGCCTTCCTCGACGGCCAGGTGCACCGCCGTCGCGGTGAACACCTTGGTGACCGATGCCAGCGCGAAGGGCCGCTCGATCAGACCGGCCGCGGCGACCGGTCCGTCGCGGTCCACGATCACGATCGCGCCGTGCCGCGCCGGCGAACGGTCCAGCAGGGTTGCCAGGGTCCGGTCCAGGGAGTCGATAGCTTGGACCCTAGGCATTCCGAGACGAGGAGACGAGATGTCGTTCTACGAGTATCCGGTGACTGCACTCGACGGGTCCGCTGCGGACCTGTCCGACCACGAAGGGAAGGCGCTGCTGGTCGTGAACGTCGCCTCCCGCTGCGGGCTCACCCCGCAGTACCGGGCGCTCGAAGAACTCCAGGAAACCTACGCCGATCGCGGGTTCAGTGTGCTGGGGTTTCCGTGCAACCAGTTCCTGGGCCAGGAACCCGGCACCGCGGCCGAGATCGCCGAGTTCTGTTCGACGACCTATGGCGTCACCTTTCCCATGTTCTCGAAGATCGAGGTGAACGGCGACGGGCGCGATCCGCTCTATGCCGAGCTCACCACCCACCCCGATTCCGACGGCTACACGGGTGACATCCGTTGGAACTTCGAGAAGTTCCTCGTTTCGCCGGCCGGTGACGTGGTCGGCCGCTTCGCCCCCCAGGTCGAACCCGATGCGCGTGAGGTCGTCACGGCGATCGAAGAGCAGTTGCCGGCGTGACCCGGGTCGCGCGGTAGCATGGGAACCGCGGTGCCGACCGGGCGCCGGATCTTCCCGGCCGTCGACGCGATCCGAGGAGATCCATGACCGACGCGAGTCCGAGCGACAATCCACCAGCGAAATCGTTCGCCGATCTGGGGGTGTCGCCGGCGCTGTGTGAAGCGCTCGCCGATGCGGGCATCGAAGCCCCGTTCCCCATCCAGCAGCTCACGATCTCCGACGCGCTGGACGGTCGCGACGTGTGCGGGAAGGCCAAGACGGGTTCGGGCAAGACGCTCGCGTTCGGCCTGCCGATGCTGCAGCGTCTGGGCGGCCCCCGAGGTACCCATCCGCGGGGGTTGATCCTGGTACCGACCCGTGAGCTGGCCCAGCAGGTCGACGACGAACTCGCCCCTCTCGGTGCTGCGTGTGGTGTGCGGACGTGTCCGGTCTACGGCGGCACCGACATCGACCGGCAGGCCAAGCGGCTCCGCCGCGGCGTCGACGTCGTCATCGCCACGCCCGGGCGACTGATCGACCTGATCGAGCGCAAGCTCACGTCGTTGAGCGGTCTCGAAGTCGTCGTCGTCGACGAAGCCGATCGCATGGCCGACATGGGGTTCCTTCCGCAGGTCGAATGGTTGCTCCGCCACGTCGACGACGACGCCCAGACGCTGCTGTTCTCGGCGACGCTCGACGGTGGGGTGTCGACGCTCATCGACCGCTACCAGCACGATCCGGTCCATCACGAGGTCGCCTCGAGCACGGTCACCGTCGATCGGATGGTCCACCATTTCTTCGCCGTCCATCAGATGGACAAGGTGCGCGTGGCGGCGGCGCTCGCCAACGGGGTCGACCGGACGTTGATCTTCGTGCACACCAAACGTGGAGCGGAGCGTCTCGTCGCCGACCTGCGTGCCGAAGGGGTCGACGTCGGGTCGATCCACGGGAACCTGCGTCAGAACGAGCGCACGCGGTCACTGGCCCGTTTCGCCAGCGGCGATCAGGCCGTGTTGGTCGCGACCAACGTGGCGGCACGGGGCATCCACATCGACGACATCGACCTGGTCATCCACTACGACCCACCCGAGAACCACAAGGCCTACCTGCACCGGTCGGGTCGCACGGCGCGGGCGGGGGAGACGGGCATCGTCGTGACCCTGGTGTTGTGGAACCAGGAACTCGAGGTCCGGCGCCTGCAGAAGCGCATCGGCATCGACACCCCGATCGTCGAGGTCATGTCGAACGATCCACGACTCGCGGATCTGGCCGACTGGATCGAGTGATCCGGCCGGTCGGCCTGGCACCGATCATCGCGCAGGCCGCTGCGGGGTTCGCCGCCCTCGGCGTCCTCGACGACGCGACGCCGCTGCTCGACGAACTCGGGTGGGACAGCCGGATCGCCCCCGGCGACGAACCGGCGACACTCGCATCGGCCTACGAACGAGAGCTGGCATCGTCGGTGCGACACACCCGCGGCGTCCACTACACGCCGGCGCCTGTCGCGGGGAAGCTCGCGTCGCTGGCTCTCGCCTCGTCGGGTCTAGCGTCGCTGGGTCTCGAGTCGCTGGGTCTCGCCTCGTCGGGTCTCGCGTCATCGGGTCTCGCGTCGTCGGGTCTCGCGTCCTCCCACACCGACCGGTCTGCCGCTCCGTTGCGGGTCGGGGATCCCGCGTGTGGCGCAGGCGCCTTTCTCGTCGCCACCGCCGAAGCGCTGCAGGCCAGGGGCGCGCCGGTCGGGCGGATCGTGTCCGAGCAGTTGTTCGGAGCGGACGTCGACGCCACGGCCGTCGCGCTCACCCGGCTCGAGATCGCCCGTTGGTCGGCGCAGGTCACCGGCCGGGTGCACGTGGTCCCCGAGGCGCACCTGGTGGTGGGCGACAGCCTCGTCGATCCCGATGCCGGGTCCTGGATCGGCCGGGGCGGGGAGATGGACGTGGTGGTCGGGAACCCGCCGTTCGGTTCCCAACTCCGTGGCGGCACCGTCCGTGACCGCGCTCGACAGGAGCGCCTCGCCCGGGAACTCGGCATCGGCGCACTCGGCTATGCCGACACGGCCGCCTTGTTCCTGCTGCGTGCGATCGACCTGGTGCGCACCGGCGGTCGGGTGGCGCTGATCCTCCCGTCGTCGCTCGCCGCGACCAGGGGATCCGAAGCGATACGCCGGGCGGTCGGCCGACGGACGAGCGTGACCGATGTGTGGGTGGGCGGCGTCGACGTCGGTTTCGACGCGGCCGTGTCGGTGTGGGCGCCGGTCTTCGCGAAGACCGAACCGGCCGCCGGCCCGGTGCCGGTCCGTCGGTTCCACGGGTCGGACGTGCGACCGCTCGACACCGTGCAGACGACCTTGGACGCGTCCAGTTGGGCGCCGCTGCTGGCTCCGGAACCGCGCAGCGGCCCCCGGTCGCTCGGGCCGTCGGCCGGGCGCGACCCGTCGGGGACGATCGCGTCGGTCGCAGCCGTGACCGCCGGGTTCCGTCGGCACTTCTACGGTCTCGTGCCACACGTGCGCGACGACCGGTCCGGCTCCGAGCAGGCACCCGTGCTCGTGACCACCGGGGTGATCGATCCGATGCACCACCGGGTGGATGCGGC
>JBDZUV010000237.1:0-1855 GCA_040255345.1 Actinomycetota bacterium
GGTGCGGAGTCCCGGTCCCGTGTCGTCGTCGGCGCGGATGGTCGGTGTCGCCACGGCAAGGCGAAGTCCTAGGGTGACTCGGCGGGGCGACACAGGGGCCACGAAGATGACCGACACACACGAACGATCTTGGTGGGGGTGGGGCCTCACCGACGCCGCGCTGAGCGACGACGAATGCCGACGGTACGGCTCGCTGATTCCTGATCTGGCGACGGACCCGATCACCCCGCCCGAGATTGCCGATCTGGATCTACCCACTTGCAGGGCCACGCCCCCATCCTCACTTCGTGAGATCTTCAGCAGCGATCCGGCGGACCGCGCCGGCCACACCTACGGCAAGGCCTACCGCGACGTGGTGCGCGCCCTGCACGGTGACGTGTCGACCGCGCCGGACCTGGTCGCCCATCCCCGCAGCGAGGACGACATCGTCGCCGTGTTGGACTGGGCCGGCGGCGCCGACGTGGCCGTGATCCCCTACGGCGCCGGCTCATCGGTGGTCGGCGGCACCGAATACGTCGGCGACGGCCATGCGGGCGTGGTGTCGCTGGATGTGTCCGGCCTCGACCAGGTGCTCGAGATCGACCCGGTGGGCCGAGCGGCGCGGATCCAGGCCGGCATCTACGGACCCGCGCTGGAAGATGCGCTGCGGCCGCACGGCTACACCCTGCGCCACTTCCCTCAGAGTTTCGAATTCTCCACCCTCGGGGGATGGTTGGCCACCCGTTCGGGCGGGCACTACGCCACCAACCGCACCCACATCGACGACTTCGTCGAGTCGATGCGCGTCGTGACCCCGACCGGGGTGAGTGAGTCGTGGCGCCTGCCCGGGTCCGGCGCCGGGCCGTCACCCGACCGCCTGTTCCTGGGCTCGGAAGGCACGCTCGGGGTGATCACCGAAGCGTGGATGCGCATCCAGGACCGGCCCACTCACAAGGCATCGGCCTCGGTCACCTTCACCGACGCGGCAACGGCCTTCGGAGCGGTCCGCGCGATTCTGCAGGCCGGGTGCACCCCGGCGAACTGCCGCCTGCTCGACCCGGGCGAGGCGGGCCTGTCGGGCGCCTCGACCACCGGCGAATGGGTCCTGGTGCTGGGTGAGGAATCCGCGCACCATCCGGTCGATGACGCGCTGGCGCTACTGGTCGACATCGCCCGATCCGCCGGTGGGCGACCCGCCGAATCGACGAACGACCGATCGACCGCCGCGCGCGGCGACGACCCTGATGTCACAGAAGGTTCGAACCGCGCTGCCGACACGTGGCGGTCCGCGTTCATCCGCATGCCCTACGTGCGCGACGCGATGGCCCGGATGAGCGTGATCTCCGAGACCTTCGAGACCGCCGTGACCTGGGACCGTCTCGAGGCGTTGTATCACGACGTGCGCGCCGACGTCGGCGCGGTGGTCGAGGAGGTCACCGGCGCGCCGGGGCTCATCAACTGTCGGCTCACCCACGCCTACCCCGACGGCGCGGCGCCGTACTTCACGGTCGTCGCAGCCGGACGACGCGGGTCGGAGCTCGCCATGTGGGACGAGATCAAGACGGCCGCGATGGAGGTCTTGACGCGACACCGCGCAACCGTCACCCACCACCACGCGGTGGGTCGTGACCACCGACCGGGCTACGACCGCCAACGACCCGAGCGTTTCGCCGCGGCCCTGCGCGCCGTCAAGGCCGAGCTCGACCCGGCCGGCATCCTGAACCCCGGCGTGCTCATCGGCTGACCCGCCCGTCCGGACGCCACGGCCGCGGCGCTGCTCGATGCAGCACGGTCCGGCGGGTGGCCCCCTCGTCCGGGCATCGGTCTCGGCGTCGGTGGCCGACCCGATCAGGTGTCCGGGCCCGCCACCGTGTGT
>JBDZUV010000008.1:0-9268 GCA_040255345.1 Actinomycetota bacterium
TCGGCGACACGGCGATCATGGCGCTGCGCGCCCCCGACGTGCTGTCCGCGCATCCCCCGCTGATCGGCATGCCGGCGTCGAGCGCCTCGGGTGCCGAACACATCGTGCACTTCCCGGGCGCGTGGCAGCTCTACTGGCTCGCCCTGCCCGTCAAGGTGCTCGGGTCGACCTGGGGGACGGTCGTCGCCATGGGCGCGCTCAACACCATCTGGATCGTGCTGATCATCTGGTTGCTGTGTCGCAACCTCGACCCGCCGACGGCGCTGTGGTCGATCGCATGCGTCGGGGCGTTCACCTGGTCGATCGGCGCCGGGATGCTCATCGATTCCTGGCCACTCAAGATGGTGCTCGTGCCGTTCCTGTGCGTGGCGGTCGCCGCCTGGTGCACCGCCGTGGGCGACCGCGTCGCGCTCGTCGTGCTCGCCGTCGCCGCCAACTACGCGTGGCTCGATCATCTCGTGCTCGCCCTGGTCGTGCCGTCGGTCGCGCTCATCGGCTGCGCGGGCTTCGTCGCCTCGCATCTCCGCGCGAACCGGGCCGACCCCGCCGGTCGAACAGACCGGCGGCGACGCTTCACCAGGGCGGTGGGGCTCGCCGGGGCTGTGACGTTCGTGATGTGGCTGCCGGCGATCGTCCAACAGGTCACCCACTCCCCCGGCAACCTGCGCCTGCTGGTCACCGGCGCCGAAGGCGGTCCGGCTCCGATCCACTCGATGAGCAGCGCCGTGCACGTCGTGGCGAGCCTGATCGGCCGGCCGCCGTTCTGGTTGCGTGGCACGCTCGAGGATCCGACCTTCTACCGCGCCCATCTCACCGGGTTCGCCGGCGGTTCGACGACCTGGTTCGACCTGGTCGTCGCCGTGGGGGGTGTCGTCGTGTTCGGTGTCCTGACGGTGCTGGCCGTCGGCGCGCGCGACCGCGTCGGGCTGGCTCTGCTCGCCATCTCGACGACGGCCACCCTCGGGAGCATCGCGACGATCTACCTCGCGCCGGTCACGACCGCGGTGGTGCCGGAATATCTGTACTCGGTCTGGGTCACCGCGGTGCTCGCCTGGTTGGCGGTGCTGGTCAACGTCATCCGCCGGACCGGCATCGCCGCGGCACCCGCCACGGCCTTCGGCGCGCTCGGCGTCGCCGTCGTCTTCGGTGTCCTGAACCTGCCGACTTCCCACACCGGCTACACCTTCCGCCCCGAGGAGAACACGATCGCCGGCCAGGCGAGTGCGGCGGTGATCGCACACCTGGACGGCACAGAACCGGTAGCGGTGACCCTCGAGAACACCTTCACCCAGAACGCCGACTACTTGTCCGCACTGCTGGTCGCACTGCGTGACCACGGCATCGCGTTCTGCTACCCGACCCCGAACACGTCGCTGTACGACTTCATTCCCGACTGTGGGACCACACCGGCGGCGAAGCCGCGTACCACGATCGTGCTGGCCGACAAGGCCGCGTCGGAGCCGCCCGCCGGCACGGTGGTGTTCCGCACGCCGATCTTCCCGCGCCAGCCCGATGGGCGCGCCGCCGCGCTCGATCGGCGGATCGGACGCTGGTTGCAGACCCGGTCGTCGCTGCAGCTCACCGACGCGGCGCGGCGACCCTTCCTCGGGCCGATGATCCCGTCGTTGCTCCAAGACCAGGTCGACGGGTTCGAACCACGACACGGCAACCTCGGTCACCTCGTGGACGACCCCGCGTTCCAGCGCATGATCATCACCTGGTGGCAGCGCGCCGACGCCCGCAACGCACCGCTGTTCACCGCGCAACCGGTCTCGCCGGCGGAGCTGTACCAGTGGGCGCTGGGCCGCCATCGGGCCGGTCTCGTGCTGTGGGTGACCGAGCAGCCGGCCCGCTAGTGCGCACACCGGCGCGCCCGGTTCGCCGGCTGACCCGCCGAGAGCGCGCGGTACGCTGCCCGTCATGGAACTGTGGCACAACCCCCGTTGTTCGAAGAGCCGAGCGGCCAAGGCGTTGCTCGACGACCGCGGCGTCACCTACACCGAGCGGCGCTACCTCGACGACACGCCCGACGCCGCCACACTCGAACGGGTCTGCACCGAGTTGGGCGTGGAACCCTGGGACATCACCCGCATGGGCGAAGACCGCGCCAGAGAACTCGGCCTCGCCGATGCGCCCCGTGACCGCGCTGCGTGGATCGCGACGCTGGTTGCCGACCCGATCCTGATCGAGCGTCCGATCCTGGTCACCGACGACGGGCGCGCCGCGGTCGGTCGGCCCATCGAGAACATCGAAGCCCTACTCGACTGACAGCCAGTCGACGTTCCGGGGACCAGGTCGTGCTGCCTCCGGTCACACCCGGTTGCCCCGACCGGGGCTCAGGGTGGGAGGCCCGTCAGGTGGCCGGCGAGTCGCCCAGCAGCACTTCGAGCCGATCGAGTGTGGCCGACATGTCCTTGAGGGTCTTCGACGCGAGGCGGCGCACGAACGGCCTGCTGAACGCGGACTCGCCCGAGATGTCCCAGGTCTCGCGGACCAACGTGCCACGGTCGTCCGGTTCGAGTTCGTACCGCCAGACCCGGCCGCCGACCTGCCGACCGATCGGCCCCGGCCCGGTGGTGCGCCACGCGATGAGCCGATCCTGTTCGAACTCGACGACTTCGCTCTCCATCGAATAGGGCACGCCCATCTTCATCGACATACCGAACCGATCGCCGAGGCCGACGGTGCCGTCCACGCGGCGGGCATCGCGCACCGTGCCCGACCCGTCGAATTCGTGGTGACGTGACGGGGTCGACAGCAACGCGAAGATCGCTGCGGCTGGAGCGTGGACGACCCGTTCGACGCTGACGACATCCTGATTGGCCATCGGCGCATCCTAGGAAACCTCGCCCGGTGGGCGCGACGATTCCGGTGGTTCACGAACCAGACGCGCCGGCCCTCGGCCACCCCGCAGGTCTCCGCGGGCGGGGGGAGCGGGGCGACCGCCGCCGGTGCACAGGTCGCGTCCGACGCTCTCCGAGGCCCGAAGCTCGACCTAGCGCGCACGCAGCAGCGCGTCGACGGCGTCGGCGACCTCGTCGAGGTCCAGTCGCGGCTCGTCGAAACGACGCACCTCGCGGTAGGTGCGGTCCCGTCCCGTCGGGTCGCAGAACCAGTGACGGATCCGCATCGTCACCGGCTCACGCAACTCGACCGGGACCCGGCGCAGCTCGCCGGTCGTGATCTGTCCGACGACCAGCAGTCGACCCAGGTCGTACAGGTCGGACGCACGTTTTTCGGGTTTCGACGACGAACGCAGGGGCACGGTGGTGACCTTCATCGTCACCAGTCCCATCGACGACGCGACCAAGCGGCCGTCGGCGCGGGCGAGGACGGTGCCCGTCCCGTCCTCGACGGCGACCAGATCGAGTTTCGTCGCCGTCTCGAAGGCCCAGGTGTGGGCGATCACGTTGAGGTCGAGATCGCTCAGCGGCTCGTCGTGGGCGCCGAGTTCGGCGATGAGGGCCGGGGTGGGTTCGGGCGACACGTCGATCACGTCCAGGTCGAAGTTGCCGGCGAACGTGTACTGGCCTCCGCCCGGCGCGGTCACCGCCAGGCTGGCGATCTCGTCGTGGATGCCGGCGAGGTTCCGGGTCACCGCGTCCAGGTCGACCGTCGAGCGGTGCGGCACCCCGACCCGGCACAGCACCGCCAGACCACCGATGAGACGCAACTGTGGCGGCAGGGATGCGAGCAGCGCGACGGCACGGTGGGTGGTGCCGTCGCGACGGCCGGTCAACATGATCACGGTGCGGACCCGTCGGGCACGATGCCCCAGTCTTCGACGATCTCTCGTCCGCGGGCGGGATCGGCGGCCAAGCGCAACGCGCAGATGAGCGGATGGGCGACCGTCCAGGGGTGTTCGGCGTCGGCGGGGTGCTCGGTGTTCTCGGGCAGAAACCTGACCGGTGCGACCCGCACCCAGATTCGGGGCGGTGCGTCGCGATCGGCGAGGGCGCGCAGGCGACGGTAGACCCGGACGTTGGGGACATAGGCGCGGGCGGGCTGGTCACCCGCCGCGGCGATCCGCGCGCCACCCAGGGTCGCGGCCCGCTCGTCGACCCGCACGAGCACATCGGGCCCGACCCGTGTCGCGGCTTCGGCGAGTTCGACGGGCAGGCCCATCCATCCGTCGTCGGGCCAGTGGGCGGCGGTCTCCCAGAACAGGTCGGGCAGCAGCGGCAGCCGGCTCGTGTTGCCGATGAGCCCGATCGCGGCGAGGCGACCGGTCATCTCGTGCACCGCACCGACGCTGCGACCGATGAGCGGCGCGACGTGTCGGGTCGAGACGACGCGGGTCGGTTCGAGCAGCGCGGCGACCGCGACCTCGAGTCCCACGGTCGTCCACGGGTTGCCGGCCTTGATCTCGGGGTCGTCGGCCAGTCCGGGAATGGGAGCCTCGATGCGCACCCCGTGGGTCCACAGTCGCAGATGGCCACGCCGGTCGAGCCAACCCCATCCGGCGCGCCGCAGCACCTCGCGTCCCGGTTCGGAGATCCGATCTGCGATCACCATCGCGGGGCGCAGCGGCGGCGCCTCGTCGACGATACCGGCCAGTGCGGCGGGGGTGGGATGGGCCCGGTCGACGAAGGCGACCACGAACCGGTTGCCGTCAACGACGAGGGCACCGTCGCCACGTTCGGCGGGCACCCCGATCGCGACGAGGGCGTCGGCGACCTCGTTGAGCAGATCCTCGGCCGCCGTCGTTTGCGCAGTCACGAACACCGAACACACCGTAGCATGCCGGGGGTTCCCCGGCACTTCCCTGGTGTGTGCCGTCACGAACACCGAACATCAGGCCGCCGACCGCTCGGCCCACACTCGACGCTGCTCGGGTGCCGACCCGTCCGTCGCGCTGCATCGGGCAGGCCCGACACCCTCGCGACCGGGCCGAGCGTGTTCGCGGCGGGCGAACGGTCGGCGACCGAGCGGGTGGGCGACCGCTTCACCGGCGAGCAGGCCAGACAGTAGGTTCGAACCCCATGACCCAGGAGGCCACCGATGCAACCGACGCGTCGGACGATGCGGTGAGCGCGGC
Organism: Actinomycetota bacterium; assembly: GCA_040255345.1. GTDB lineage: Bacteria > Actinomycetota > Acidimicrobiia > Acidimicrobiales > Iamiaceae > JAFDWI01. The sequence continues at coordinate 5,039 of JBDZUV010000008.1, forward strand.
CTTCGCCAAGGTCGCTGCCGGCCCCCATGTCCTCGAGGACCGTGCACTCGCCGACGCGGTGCGTGAGCTGATCCGGCTGTGTCGGAGCAGTGCCGTGGACGATGCGGCGCGCGACGACGCACTGGCGCATCTGCGTTCCGCGGCCGATCTGCTCGCGGCGGAGCAGTACCGTGGGCCGTACTGGGTGACCGGGCATTCGGCGCTCGAATCGTTCGCGCCCACCCTCGACCTGCAGGCGCTGTGCCCGTTCTCACCGGCGATGGGTCCGGCGAACCCGCTCGCGCCCGACATCGAGATCAGCGTCGACGACGACAACACCGTCCACGGCCTGGTGACCCTGGGCGAGGCCTACAACGGGCCACCGTTCGATCACGCCCACGGCGGCGTCGTCGCGCTGTTGTACGACGATCTGGTCGGCATGGCGACGATGCTCGGGGCCGGTGGCGGCATGACCGCAAACCTCTCGATCGACTACCGGCGGCCCACTCCGCTGTTCAAGCCGCTCGAGATCACCGCCTGGTTCGACCACACCGAAGGACGCAAGCTGTACTCGCAGGGAACGATGCACTGCGAGGGCGAGCTGCTGAGCGAGGCCCACGGACTGTTCATCCGCCCCGACTCGTTCCCCGTCGGCACCCCCACCCCCTGACCGACCGACCCACCCCACCCGAACTCGTCGCAGTTGTGCCCGGTATCCGGGAGTAAGTGCGACAACTTCGCCGACGGCGACCCACCCCACCCGAACTCGTCGCAGTTGTGCCCGGTATCCGGGAGCAAGTGCGACAACTTCGCAGACGGCGACGGCTGCGGTGAGGCTCAGCTCGCGCCGGTGAGGAACTGCTGGTACGCGGGATTGTCGGCTTCGTTGCCGAAGGGATACCCGAGGGTCTCGAGAAACGTGTGGAATGCCGCCCGTTCGTCGGCGGGCACCTCGAACCCGGCGAGTACCCGCCCCACGTCGGCGCCGTGGTTCCGGTAGTGGAAGAGGCTGATGTTCCAGCGGCCACCCAGCACGGCGAGAAACTCCATGAGCGCGCCGGCCCTCTCGGGGAACTCGAACCGGTAGACGACCTCGTCGTCGACCCCGGCGGCACGGCCACCGACCATGTGCCGCACGTGCAGCTTCGCGACGTCGTTGTCGGACAGGTCGATGGTGTCATGGCCGGCCGCGCGCAGCGCGTCGGCCAGACGGGCCGCATCGGCCCGCGACGCGGTGGTGACCCCGACGAAGATGTGGGCGCGCTGACGACCGTGGAGCCGGTAGTTGAACTCGGTCACCACGCGCTTGCCGAGGGTGTCGCAGAAATCGCTGAACGCACCCGGACGTTCCGGGATCGTCACCGCGAACAGCGCCTCACGTTGCTCGCCCACCTCGGCCTGCTCGGCCACGAAACGCAGACGGTCGAAGTTCATGTTGGCGCCGCTGAGCACCGCGACCAGGTGCCTGCCGGCCACGTCGTGGTCTTCGGCCCACCGCTTCAGACCGGCGACCGACAGTGCGCCGGCCGGTTCCACGATCGAACGGGTGTCGTCGAAAACGTCCTTGATGGCACCGCTGACGTCCGCGTTGGTGACGGTGATCATCTCGTCGACGACCTCACGGGCGAGCGCGAACGTGTAGTCGCCGACCCGGCGGACGGCGACGCCGTCGGCGAAGATGCCGACCTCGGCGAGCTCGACCGGGCGACCCGCCGCGAGCGACCGGGACATGGCATCGGCCTCGACCGATTCCACCCCGATGACGGCGACCCGGGGCATCACCGTCTTCAGGTAGGCGCCGATGCCGCCGATGAGTCCGCCCCCACCCACGGGTACGAACACGGCCGCGAGTCCGCCGGTCGCACGTCGCACGATCTCGTCCGCGATCGTGCCCTGACCGGCGACCACGAGCGGGTCGTCGAAGGGATGCACGAAGGTCATTCCCGACCGGGCGACGAGCGTATCACAGTGCGCCTTCGCGTCCGAGAAGCTGTCGCCGGCCAGCACCACCTCGGCGCCCAACGCTCGCACCGCGTCGATCTTGATCGACGGCGTGGTCTCGGGCATGACGATCCGGGCGCGCACACCCAGGTGTCGTGCCGACCATGCGACCCCCTGTGCGTGGTTGCCCGCACTCGCCGTGATCACCCCACGGTCGAGTTCGGCCCTTCCCAGGTGCGCGATGCGGTTGTGCGCGCCACGGATCTTGAAGCTGAACACCGGTTGGAGGTCTTCACGTTTGAACGACACCGTGCACCCCAGGCGGCCCGACAGCCGGTGGGCGACGTCGAGCGGCGTCTCGATCGCGACGTCGTAGACCCGGCTGGTCAGGATCGACCGCAACAGTTCGCCCGGTTCGACCACCGGAGCGGGAGTCACCGCGTGAGTTCGGTGCGCAGGTCCCGCTTCAGGAACTTGCCCGCGGCGTTCCGCGGCAGGGGTTCGCTGCGTACGTCGATCCGATCCGGCACCTTGAACGCGGCGAGCCGTTCGGCCACGAACGTCCGCAGTTCGGCCTCGGTGACCGCCGAACCCGGCTTGGGAAGCACCGACGCGGCGACCGTCTCACCGAGCCGCTCGTCGGGAATGCCGAACACCGCGGCCTCGTACACGTCGGGGTGCTCGTACAACGCGTCCTCGACCTCGGCGCAGTACACGTTCTCTCCGCCGCGCAGCACCATGTCCTTGGCGCGATCCGACACGTAGACGAAGCCGTCCTCGTCGACATGGCCGATGTCGCCGGTCCGCAACCAACCGTCCACGATCGTCTCGGCCGTGGCGTCGGGGCGGTTCCAATAGCCACGGATCAGGTGTGGTCCGGTCATCCACAACTCGCCCGTTGCACCGGTGGGCAGTGACCTGCCGTCGGGGTCACGGGCCTCGATGTCGGCGATCGCCACCAGTCGGCCCGTACTCGTGGGGTGCGACACGTAGTCGTCACCGGAGTTGCCCGGCCCGTACGAGTTGGTCTCGGTCATGCCGTAGCCGATGTTGGGCCGGGCCTTGGCGAACGAGTCGTCGACCTTGGCCACCAACTTCGCCGGGGTCGGCGCGCCGCCGCCGCCGACACTGACGAGGCTCGACGTGTCGAAGTCGCCGAAGCGGGGCGACGAGACGAGGTCGTGACTCTGGGTGGGCACGCCGACGAAGTTCGTGACGCGTTCGGCTTCGATGAGTTCGAGGGCACGCTCCGCGTCCCAGTGGTGCATGATCACCAGCTTCAACCCGCTCGACAGGCAGCTCAACATGACCGGAACCGAGCCGGTCACGTGGAACAGCGGGACGATCAGGATGAACACCGGCCGGGCGATACCGGATGCCGCGGCGACATCCGACGATGGCGCAGCCTTGGTCGCATCGGCACCGCCCGCATCGGCACCGCCCGTCGCGGCGCCGTCCCGTTGGGATCCGCCGATGACACGGAGACGTTCGATCGCTGCACGGGCGCCGTAGGCCAGGAGCGCGCTCAACACCGCGCGGTGGGTCGAGACCGCCCCCTTGGCTCTACCGGTCGTACCCGAGGTGTACAGGATCGTCGCGTCGTCGTCGGGGCCGATCTCGGTCTGCCGGGGCGGTGCACCCTCGATGCAGACGTCTTCGAAGCGGTCGACGCCTTCGGGCGCCGCGGCACCGAGGCGCACCCCGACCAGGGCGATGTCACGGGCCGCACAACCCGGCGCCATCCGTTCGACCCGCTCGGCGTCGGCGACCACGACCTCGGGCGCCGCATCGTCCAGGGCGTAGTCCAGTTCGTCGGCCGTCCACCAGGCATTGAGTGACACGACGATCGCCCCCGCCGAGATCGCGGCACCCCAGGCGACGATCCATTCGGGGTAGTTCCGCATGGCGATCGCCACCCGGTCACCCTTGGCGATGCCGTAGGTGTCGACGAGCGCCGCAGCGAAGGCGTCGACGGCGTCGATCCACTCGCCGAAGGTCCACCGCTCGTCCTCGTACACCAGGAACGTCTCGTCACCGCGCAGCCGGGCCGAGTCGACGAGCACTTTCAGATTCGGCGGCGTGTTGGCGAACACCTTGGTCGTTCGACCGTCGATCTCTGCGGCGCTGATGGCGAACCGTTCCCCGGGGGCGGTCACCCGCGCCTGGGCTTCTTCGAAACTGAGTGGCACGTGGGGCACATTAGGACGAGTCGACAGGTGCGTTCGACCACGCCGCACCATGAGCCACGTGCCGGTGTCGCTCGACCGACCACGGCGGCGCCCCGGCGCCGGTCGCGGACCGGGGCGGCGC
>JBDZUV010000008.1:9368-44263 GCA_040255345.1 Actinomycetota bacterium
GTCGCTCGACCGACCACGGCGGCGCCCCGGCGCCGGTCGCGGACCGGGGCGGCGCGTCACCGATCCGCCGGTCGATCCGCCTCATCGCTGCCCCGACCCGATGCCGGTGTCGGCCACTCCTGCGGTGATCCGAGCCGACGATCAGAGACCTCGTGCTACGTTGGATCCACAGAAGCGAGCAGGGAGGGATCCATGACATTCAGCGGACACGCTCGGCTGCGCCGACGCGGCTTCGTCGCGATCACCGTGTGCCTGTCGTTCGTCCTCGCCGCGTGCAACCCGCACTTCGGCGAAGCGAGCGGACCGGTCGAACGAGCGACCATCAACACGAAGAACGGGGAGACATTCGACTATTCGGGTGACGCCGACGAGATCTTCGCCAGCTCTGCGGCATCGAACACCTTCGGCAACACCCGCGAGTTCTTCTGGAAGGAGGACCGGGCCTTCCTCGCCGACCAGCAGAGTTGCAACACCTGGGAGACCCCGGCCGGGACCCCGGGAGGCGCCGGCATCCAACCAGGGGTCGCGATGCGCATCGCCCCCAGCGGACCTGACCAGACGGGGGTGAAGGGCATCACCGTCAACGAGAACGTCTGGGCGGGCGCGTTGTGGATCTTCTGGGTCGACGTCTGGGATTCGAGCAACACGAGCGCACCCATCAAGGGCGTCCAGAGCTTCGATCTGTCATCGGTCGTCGGCAAATTCTGGGTCGACGACTCGGGGTTCCATTCGACCATGAAGCCGGGGCCGTGGCATGTGTGTGCACGGACGCAGGGATCACAGCTGAGCTTCAAGGTGTGGACCGGCGACGATCCCGAGCCCGCCTGGGACGACCCTGGACAGGTTCACTCCACGACGTTGCCCGACGGTTGGGACTACCCCGGCTACTCCGGCGGCTACGTCGGGCACATCGGCGCAGGGCAGACGGCGGTGTTCTCCGGCCAGTCGAGCGTTCCGTTGTGTCTGGAGCCGGACCTGTTCGCCACCGCCTACTGCCAGGAGCAGTTCGCCGAGCTCGGAGTCACGACCACGACATCGCTACCGGACCCTGCGACCACGACCACGACATCGCTGCCGGACCCCACGACCACGACGGTTCCGTCGCCGACGGTTCCCGTGTCGACGACCTCGGTGCCCGACTTCGGGGAGTGAGCGGCCTACGGCTCAGGGGGCAGAGTTCGCCGCTCCGATGAGTGCATCGAGCTCGTCGAGGCCGAATGCCCCTCCGAGCATCGGCAGCAGGCGCCGGAGCGGAAACTGGCCGATCACCTTCAGCAGCGACTCGTCGTCGAGAATCGGGCTGAGATCGCCCAGCGGGCTGCGCTTCATCTTCTCGATCAAACGGTCACGGCCGGCCGGGTGCACCAACCATTCCGCCAGGGTCGAAGCGGCATCGAGTGGCTCCACCGGCCGCTCGCCCGGCAGCTCGACCGTGTCGACCAGGCGCAGGTCCCGCGACGACGCGGCCACCGCGACTTCGTAGCTACCGGGGTCGAACACCCAATCGTGGGTGCGGATCGACCAGCGGGCCAGATCGCGCCTCGACAACACGAAGTGCGTCCGCTCGCTCGCGCCGGGCTCGAGCATCACCTTGGTGAATCCCCGCAGTTCGCGTACCGGCCTCGGCACGGGAGCCCCGGTGGCACCCACGTACAGCTGCACCACCTCGGCACCGGCGACGTCGCCGGAGTTGGTGATCGTCGCCGCGACCGCGACGATCGGATCGTCCAGCTCGGCTCCGGCACCGCCGTCCACCACGTCGATGGTCAGATCCGAGTAGACGAACGTCGTGTACGACGATCCGAACCCGAACGGGTACGCGACCGCGGTGTCCGCGACGTCGTAGCCGCGGTACCCCACGAAGATCCCTTCGCCGTAGAGCACCTCGCGTTCCGAACCCGGAAAGTTGCCGTACGCGGTGGTGTCCTCGAGCCGGTACGGGATCGACTCGGTGAGCTTGCCCGAAGGGTTCACCTTGCCGAGCAGGAGGTCGGCGACCGCACTCCCCGAGGCCTGTCCGCCGAGCCAGCACTCGAGCACCGCGGCGACCGACCCCGCGAAATCTGCGACGGTGACGGCGCTACCGTTGGCGAGCACGACCACCACGTCGGACCGCTCCGCCGCGACCGCTTCGATCAGGCGGAGTTGCTCGTCGGGAAGGGCCAGGCGAGTGCGGTCGAATCCTTCGGATTCGAACGACGCCGGCAACCCGGCGAACACCACCACGGCGTCGGCCTCACGAGCGCATTCGACGGCCTCGGCGACGAGCGCATCGGCGTCCGCAGCGGTGTCGTCGACCGGGTAGCCGGCGGCGAAGCCGACCGTCGTGCCCGCGGGTACCGCGGCGCGCAAGGCCTCGAGCGCGTCGTCGACCCGGGTGGGATTCACCTGCGACGAACCGGCCCCCTGGTAGCGGGGAGTGCGGGCGAATTCGCCGATCACCGCCAGCGAGGACGACTCGGCGAACCGGAGCGGCAACGCCCCGCCTTCGTTCTTCAACAACACCGCCCCTTCGGCGGCCGCGGCCCGTGCCAGCTCGTGGTGCGCGTCGAGGTCGAACCCTCCGGTCGGCGCCGTCCGGGGCGCCCGGTCGATCAGCTCCAGCACCCGTCGGACCGAGCGGTCGAGGTCGGCTTCGTCCAACGAACCGTCCCCCACGGCGGCGACGATCCTGGCGGGGCTGGCCTTTCCCGTGGAGGGCATCTCCAGATTCAACCCGGCAGCCACCGACGCAGCCGGGTCGTCCACCGCGCCCCAGTCCGACACGACCAGGCCGTCGAACCCCCACTCGTCACGCAGCACCTCGGTCAACAGCCAATGGTCGTGCGCCGCGTAGGTGCCGTTGATCCGGTTGTAGGCGCACATGACCGTCCACGGCGCCGCCGCACGCACGATGGGTTCGAACGCGGCCAGGTAGATCTCGCGCAGGGTGCGTTCGTCGACCTCGGCCGAGATTCGCAGGCGGTCGGTCTCCTGGTTGTTGACCGCGAAGTGCTTCAGCGATGCGCCGACACCGGTCGACTGGAGCCCCTGCACCCATGCCGTGCCCATCTCGGCGGCCACGTGGGGATCTTCCGAGAAGTACTCGAAGTTGCGCCCGCAGAGCGGGGAGCGCTTGATGTTCACGCCGGGTCCGAGTACCACCGCCAGACCGGCGGCACGCGCTTCGGCACCGATGGCCTCGCCCACACCACGCACCGTGGCGACGTTCCAGGTGGAGGCGAGCGTGACCGCCGTCGGGAAGCACGTCGCCGGCGCCGACGACTCGATCCCGAGGTGGTCGCCACCGTCGGTCTGCACCCGCAGGCCGTGCGGACCGTCGGCGACCTGGACCGCGCCGATGCCCAGGCGTTCGATCGCCCGGGTGTGCCAGAAATCAGCACCCGAACACAGCGCTGCCTTCTCGTCGAGGGTGAGTTGCCCGAGCAGAAGGTCGATGTCGGGTCGTTCGCCGTTGGTCGTCATGGCCGAGCACCCTACCCATCCGGTCCCATCCCGTTCTCTGGCGGGTTCCCGTCCGTATCGAATCCGAACCCCCCACCGGATCGACGACTGCGTCGGGTCGCGGGAGGGGCGGGCAACGCCACCGACCCGGGCCGATCGGTAGCCTTCCCCGATGACGGTCACCCCGATGTTTCCGCTCGGCACGGTCCTGCTGCCCAACGGGTTGATCTCGGTGCAGATCTTCGAACCGCGCTACCGACGATTGCTCGCCGACGTCCAGGCCGACGATGGAACGTTCGGAATCGTGCTCATCGAGCGGGGCCATGAGGTCGGTGGCGGTGACTCCCGCTTCGACGTCGGCACGATCGCCCACATCGCCCGCCACGATCCACTCGACGACGGTCGCCACGACCTGCTTCTGCACGGCACCGAACGCGTCCGCATACTCGAGTGGCTCGATGAGCACCCCTATCCGCGGGCGCAGGTCACGCCGTGGCCGGAGCAGATCGACGCCGACCCGGTTGCCGTCGGCGCCGCCTACGGGGCATGCATCGCGAAACTCCGGCGCTTCCTCGCGCTCGCCACCGAGCTGGGGCACCCGGTCTCGCCGGTCACCTTCGATGCTCCCGACGACCCGGTCGTGGGCAGCTACCTGCTGAGCGCGTATGCACCGATCCTGCCCATCGACCGTCAACGTACGTTGGAATGCCCCGGCCCCGGTGCGCGTATCGAGCTCATGGGCGAACTCATCGACGGGTTGTTCGAGATGTTCCGGGTGGAGTGACCCGCTCGGCCTCGACGTCGGCTTCGCCCTCGAGCCGGACGCCGGGGTCCGCCGGGGCGAACTCGACCGGGGCCTCGAACGCGGCACGGCGGCCCGCGCGGCGCAGGGCCGCCAAAACGGCGGGCCCGGTCAGGACGATCAGGATCACGTTCGTCAGGGCTCGCAGCGTGTCCCATCCGAGCGACGTGACCGAGTCGAAGATCACGTAGCGACGCAGATTGAACCAGTTCGCCGCGCCCGGCACGTATGCGGTGGTACTTCCCGGGTCCACGACGAAGGGCCAGAACGACAGGTTCAACAACAGGCCGTACAGGTAGCCCGAGACGAATCCGTAGGTGGCGAGCAACACGATCTCGGCCCGCGCCCGGCACCGAGGCAACAACCCCGCGCCGAGGCCGATGAACGCCGCGCCGAACATCTGGTAGGGCAGCCACGGCCCCACCCCGCCGGTGATGATCGCCGAGGCGAACAAGCTCGTGCAACCGAGCAGAAAGCCGAACCCGGGGCCGAAGGCCCGCCCGGCCAAGACCAACAGGAAGAACACCAATTCGACCCCCGACGTGCCGAGCCCCAGCGGGCGGAGGCCGGCATTGACCGCCGAGAGCACCCCGAGGAGCGCCAAGGCCTTGGCGTCGATGCCCCCTTCCGCGAGCTGCGCGACCCCGACGAACACGACGAGGATCAACAGCACGCCGAACAGCAACGGTGCCACCGACACGTCACCGAGCACGTCGGGCGCAAGCAGGAACGGCCAGAAGAAGGCCATGGCCCCGAGCACTCCGGCGATCACGAGGGTGAGCCGCGACCAGCGACCCAGTGGGATCACCACCGGGTCGCGCCGCACCGATGCCCGGCCATCGACCCGATGATCGGTCTTCGACACCGCGGTCAGGGCCGTCGACACCACGAGCGCGGTCGCGGTTCGGGTCTCGAACCCGAACGCCGTCGCGGTCGCACTCTCGGCCTCGGCCTCGGCCTCGGGAGAACGCGACGGGTCGAGCGCGGTCATGGCGACCGCTCCGTGATCGGCCGGTCGACGGCGGCCGAGCCGGCCGGCCCGGCCAGCGCCACACGCACCTGGTCGACGGTCAGGAAGGGTTCGGGTCGCAGGATCTTCGCGACCTGCGGCGCGAACGCCGGTGACGCCACCACGACCTCGGCGCACGGCCCGTCGGCGACGATCGCGCCTTCGGCCATGATGAGCACCCGGTCAGCGACCCGGGCCACGAACTCCACGTCGTGGGTGGCGACCAGGATCGACCGTCCTCCGGCGGCGAGCCTGGCGATCACCTGGGCGAGCTGCGCCTTGGCGGCGTAATCGAGCCCGCGGGTCGGTTCGTCGAGCAGCACGATCGTCGGCGCCGGAGCCACCTGCACGGCCAACACGAGTGCGAGCTTCTGGCCCTCCGACAGATCCCTCGGGTGCTGCCGGTCGTCGATCCCGGGCGCGAACCGGTCCACCAGCGCCCGGGTCGTGCCCGCGGGCACCGACGATTCACGGTCGGCCTGTGCGCACTCGGCGCCGACCGTCTCGAGGTACAACAGATCGGCCGGCGTCTGGGGCACCAGGCTCACCACGTCACGGGATCCTCGGCCGGCGGGCGGGCGGTCGGAGCCACCGGCGATCTCGACGCGACCTGCGTCGCGGGGCCCCGACCCCTGAAGGGCCCACAACAGTGACGACTTACCCGACCCGTTGCGACCCATCAGTGCGGTGACCTGACTCGGGGCCAGATCGACGTCGACGCCGGCCACCGCGACGAGGTCGCCGTAGGTGACCACGACGCCTCGTGCCCGCAGCACGGACCCGGTCGGTGCACTCGGGGCCACATGCTGACGGGGCGGGGCGCATCGATCGGCCAGTCGGTCGCGCAGTGGCGCGGCCACCCGGCGCGCGTCGCGCACGCTGAGCGGGAGCGGATCCCACCCGGCGAGCCGTCCGAGTTCGATCACCGGCGGCGCAACCGGCGCGTCGAGCAACATCGCGGCCGGCGGCCCGAAGCGGAGCGTGCCGTCGCCGTCGAGCACGACGACCGAGTCCGCGTACTGCACGACCCGTTCGAGCCGGTGCTCGGCCATGAGCACGGTCAGCCCGAGGTCGTGCACCAGGCGGGTCACGGTCGCCAACACCTCTTCGGCCGCGGTCGGGTCCAACGCAGACGTCGGTTCGTCCAACACGAGTACGGCCGGTTGGGTGGCGAGCACCGATCCGATCGCCACCCGCTGTTGCTGCCCACCAGAGAGATCCGCCAAGGGCCGGTCCCGCAGGTCGGCGAGACCCATGACGTCGATCACCTCCTCGACCCGTTTGCGCATCGTCGAAGCCGGTACTGCGAGCTGTTCCATGCCGTAGGCGAGTTCTTCGGCGACGGTGTCGGTGACGAACCCGGCGAGCGGGTCCTGGGCGACCACGCCGACGACGTCGGCGAGGTCCCGGGGTTGGAACCGACTGGTGTCACGGCCGGCAACCGTGACGCGGCCGGCGAGCGTTCCTCCGGTGAACCGTGGCACGAGCGCGTTCACCGCGCCGAGGAGCGTGGACTTGCCCGAACCGGTCCGTCCCACGACCAGGCACAGCTCGCCCTCGGGCACCGTGAAGGAGACGTCGCGCAACACCGGAGCCGGTTCACCGGCGTAGGTGACCGTGACCCGGTCGAAGTCGATCACGGTGCCGCCCGAGGGGTCGTGGCACGCACCGGACGGCCCGGTGCACGCACGCGCGGGATCGGCGGGCGTGGCGCCGTCACCGCAGGGGTCGCGGCGATCAACACCGCGAGCACCGCTGGCGGCGGGAGCGCCGGCCACGAGAGCGGGCTCAGGGATGGGTGCAGGGTCGCGACGTCGAAACGTGTGATGACGACGAAGACGACCGCGCACACGAGGCCGGCCGCGGCCACGAGCGACTCGGGGACGTCCCAAGGGTCGGGCGCGTACTCGGTGTGGTGGACCCGACGGGAGCCCAGCGCCAGGCCGCCGATGCACAACGCCACGCCCGCGCCCACGGCGGGCAACGTCAGCCGTGGTGACGTGCCACCGCCGAGCAGCCCGTACACGCCGAGGCACAACGCCGCGAGTCCTCCGACGAGCAGCGCCACCGTGGTCCGTCGCTGCGGATCCGGTACCGCGGCCCGGCGTCCGTAACCTCGCGAGTCCATCGCCGCGGCCAGGGTCAGGGAGCGCTCGAGCGAATCATGCAGGACCGGCAGCGCGATCGTGCCCAGCGCGCGCAGACCCCGGGTGGCACCGCCACGCAACCGCCGGGCACGACGGACTCGTTGCACGCCGGCGATCAACTGGGGGGCGACCGTGATCGAGATGACCACGGCCACCCCGAGTTCATAGAGCGCTCCCGGCAGCACGCGCAGCGCTCGCTTGGGGTTGGCCAACGCGTTCGCCGCGCCGATGCAGGCGATGATCGTGGCGAGCCGCAGACCCTCGTAGGCCGCCGCGAGCACGGCTTCTGCCGTGACGGGTCCGCCGATGCTGATGCCGGCCGCCCAGCCGGGCAGGGGAACCTGCGGGAGCGAGATCCACACGTGGGTGCCCATCGCTGCGGCACCGCCGAAGACCACGCGGCTGACGACCCGGATGACGATGATGACGGCACCGAAGATCAGGTAGTACCGGAACGCCTTCGCCCAGGGGGCGGTGCCCCGGCGTCTCACGACGACGAATCCCGCCACGCCGACGATCAGGCCCAGCACCAGCGGGTTGGTCGTCCGACTCGCGGCCACGACCAGTCCCGATGCCCACAGCCACCACGCGATCGGGTGCAGGTTCCGGGGCAGCCACAGTGCGGAACGGGCGGGCGCGGACCGGACGGGCGCGGACCGGTTGCGCCCCGAGCGGACCGATGCGGCCGGCGCCGTGGCCGACTTCCCCTCACCAACGGACGACACTCCTGTGAGCGGGCGTGCCATCGGATCAGCAGACATCGAACTCCTCGTCGATCGGGCACGCCGTCGCCCGGTGCCGGTAACTGGGGTCCGGCGTGGGCGACCGTGTCCTGTTGCCCGGTCGCAGGTGTTCCGACTCACCACGCCGACCCGGGGCGGGCTGCGTGGTTCACGGTTGCGGGTCAGTGCCGGAATCGCACCGGCTTCCCCTGCTCGGGGCGCCGCCGGGCATCGGACCCGTCGACCCGCCAGACCCTACCAATCGAGCCGCGAAACCGTACAGCGCCGCCAGAAACGCCGTCTGAACGCTGCCGTCGATGGTCGATCGACGTTCCCGTCCGCCCCGCCGGCTGCGATCTCGGGCCGGCGGGTGCGGCTCCCGCGGGAGTCGGAACGCATCCGTCGGCCGTGATGCTCGCGGCATGGGCAGCGGCAACGGCGATCACGACGGTTCTATGCTGGTCGATTCGGGCCCGCGGGCCTGGCACCGATCGACAAGGGGACGTTCGTGACAACTCGAGTCGTGGTCTGGGGCACCGGACTGGTCGGGACGATGGTCATCGCCGAGGTCGTGCGCCATCCCGCGTTCGAACTGGTCGGGGTGGGCGTGCACGACCCCGCCAAAGCGGGCCGAGACGCCGGCGAGTTGGCGGGCATCGGACCCATCGGCGTCACCGCGACCGACGACCTCGACGCGCTGATCGCGTTGCGCCCCGACGGCGTGGCCCACTACGGCCCGACTGCGGCGCACCCCAAGGCGAACCTCGAGGTGCTCGGCACGTTCCTACGCGCCGGGATCGACGTGGTCTCCACGGCCATGACGCCCTGGGTGTGGCCGTATGCGCCGGCGAATCCACCCGACTGGATCGAGCCGATCGAGGCGGCGTGCGCCGCGGGTGGGGCGAGCTGTTTCACGACCGGCATCGACCCGGGGTTCGCGAACGACCTGTTCCCGCTCACGCTCATGGGGCTGTGCGGCGAGGTGCGCTCGGTCACGGCCCGGGAGTTACTCGACTACACCGACTACACGGGCGACTACGCCGAGGAGATGGGCTTCGGGTACCCGCCCGACCACCGACCGATTCTGTCGGTGCCCGAGGTGCTGATCCTCGCCTGGGGCGGGACCGTCCCGATGATCGCCCGAGCGGTGGGTGTGGGTCTGGACGGCATCACCACCACCTGGGACACCTGGGTCACCGAGCGCCCCGTCGACTGCGCGGTCGGAACCTTCGAGGCGGGCACGGTCGCGGCGGTGCGGTTCACGATCAACGGCATCGTCGACGGCGAACCCCGGATCACGCTCGAACACGTCAACCGGGTCGGCGAAGGTTCGGCCCCCGACTGGCCGCGGGGCAACACCGACGACGTCTATCAGGTGATCGTCGACGGTCAGCCGTCGATCCATCAGGAGACCGCGTTCAGGTTCACCGACGGCTCGGGGCGCACGCCGGCCGTGGCGGGATGTCTGGCCACCGGCATGCGCGCGCTCAATGCACTGGCTGCGGTCCACGCGGCGGCACCCGGGTTCGTCACCGCCCTGGATCTGCCCCTCATCGCAGGCGTGGGCACGATCCGCTGAACCCACGGGTCGGTTGCCGCAAGAACCCGAGCGACTCCGGCGGGAACGGTGGCGCGGACCGAGCGGTCGTCACCGCGTCGCGGCATGGGGGAGCACCAGGCGATGATCGGCCGTGAACACTCGACGACGGACCCCGAGCGCCACCACCGCGGTCGTGGTCGCGGCGGATCCCAGGATCAGATACATGACCGCCAACTGGATCCGCACCGCTCCCAGCGGTGATGCGCCACCCAGGATGAGTCCGGTCATCGTGCCGGGCAGAAACACGACGCCGACGGTCTTGGTGCGTTCGATCTGGGGGACGAGCGCGGTGCGCAACGCGTCACGCACCGTCGGCCCGGCCGCCTCCGACGACGAGAGCCCGAGCGCGAGGCGCGCTTCGACCTCGTCGCGCCGGTCGCGGAGCCCGTCGAGCACCCGGCGGCCCACCACCACCGTCGCGGTCATGCAGTTACCTGCGGTCAGCCCGGCCAGGGTGACCAGGGTCGCGGGTTCGAGCGGAAAGATCCCGAACCCGAAAAGCACCCCGAGCGTGACCGCGGAGGCCAATGCGAACGCACCCAACGCGAGACCGAACACACCCGGCACTTCGCCGGCCCGGCGTCGCACGGTTTCCGCCGCGAACACCACCATGATGGCCACCCACGCCCACGACCATGCGAGGTTCCGGGGCAGGACGAACTCGAGCGCGACCCCGACGAGAAGTAACTGCGCCAGGGCCCGCAGCGAGGCCCAGACGATCCCTGCTTCCAGCGACAGCTTCCGCCACCGCGAGAGCGCGACGGCCAGGGCCACGAGCACCAACGACGAGGCCAACCCGACCCAGGTGATGTCGTCACTCATCGGACGCACCGTTCAGATAGGCCGCCGCAGTCGCATCGTCGGCCACCCGCCCGTCGATCAGCACCACCGTGTGATCGGCCAGCCTGGCGGCCTGGTCGAGGTCGTGGGTGACCCAGATGATCGACATCCCGGCCGCGGACAGGGCACGCGCCAACGACTCGAGGACGCCCTTGGCGACGTGGTCCACCGAGGACGTGACCTCGTCCATCAGCATCACGTCGGGTTCCACGGCGAGCGAGCGGGCGAGACACATCCTCTGGGCCTCGCCACCCGACAACTCGGTCGCGTCCCGGTCGAGGAACGACTCGTCGAGGTGCACCCGGGTGAGCAGCGCCCCGGCACCGGCGTCGGTGAGGTCGGCAGCGGCGACCAGGAGGTTGTCGCGGACGGTCCCGGCAAACGGCGTGGGACGCTGGAACACCATCGCCACCCGACGGCGCAAGTCGAGTGGATCGAACGACTCCAGCGGCACCCCGCGGAACCGGATCGCTCCCCCGGTGGTGGCCTCGAGGCGATTGCAGCACCGCAACAAGGTCGACTTGCCCGATCCGGACGGTCCGACGAGCGCGGTGACCCCGCCGGTGGGAAGTGCCGTGTCGACTCCGTGCAGCCGATGTCGGCCGTCGGAGCCGACGACCGTCACGTCGGTGAAGGTGAACAACGCGGCATCCGCCTCGACGTTCGCCGGTTGCGCGTTCACCGACCCGCAGACTACCGACGAGCCTGATCATGTGCTGTGGCGACGATGACCGACCAGCCGGTTCAGCAAGGTGCGGTCTGCGGGCCAGGCACCGGCCAACACCTCAGGTGGGATCCGCCGCGCGGCGTAGCGGAGTACCAGGGCGACGACGAGATCGTCGAGCGGGCCGATCACCGGAAGGAACTCGGGCACGAGATCGATCGGGGAGACCACCCACACCAGCGCGAGCACGAGCATCCAGCGCACCCATCGGGGCACGGCCGGGTGCCGCCGCAGGCGCCTCATGGTGGTGGCACATGCCGGCAGGAATGCGGCGACGTTGCGGGCGATCCCCGGAGGAAGCCGTCGGCCGAGCACCCCGCGAACCGCCCAGGTCGCCACCACGAATCCGGCGGTGACCAGCAACCAACGGAGCCACGCCGTCATCCCTCGACCCTACCGAGTGGTCCCCCGAGCCATGAGCGCGTTTCCTGCGTGACCTGTCTCCGCGCTCAGGTTCATCAGCTCTGGACCCGGGGTTCCCCACGAACGGTCGTCGCCGGGGCCTGTCGCCCGGGTCGTTCGGGCGG
This sequence comes from Actinomycetota bacterium, assembly GCA_040255345.1. Classification (GTDB taxonomy): domain Bacteria; phylum Actinomycetota; class Acidimicrobiia; order Acidimicrobiales; family Iamiaceae; genus JAFDWI01. The sequence continues at coordinate 21,184 of JBDZUV010000008.1, forward strand.
GTCCATCCGGGCACCGACAGGAAGTAGCGTCACGGGCCGTGAAGTTCACCTTGTCGTTGGCGATGACCCCGCCCGAGGAGATCCTCGAGCTGGCCAGGGAGGCCGAGGCGACCGGGTGGGACGCGATCGCGCTGCCCGACTCGGTCTTCTACCCCGAACACGTCTCGGCCGACTACCCCTACACCGCGGACGGCAAGCGCTTCTGGGCCGGCGACCTGCCCTTCGTCGACCCGTTCATCTCGATGCCGGCGATCGCCGCGGTCACCGATGCGATCCCGCTGTACACCAACGTCTACAAGGTCGTGCTGCGCCAACCACTGCTGGTGGCCAAGATGCTCGGCTCACTTGCGGCGCTGTTCGAGGGCCGGATCGGCATCGGGCTGGGGTTGAGCTGGATTCCCGAGGAGTTCGCCTGGCTGGGCGAAGAAATGCGTACCCGGGGCAAGCGCCTCGACGAGATCATCGACGTCATCCGGGTGACGCTGCAGCCGGGCTGGGCCGAATACCACGGTGACCACTACGACTTCGACCGGTTGATGATGAGCCCCGCGCCGAAGGTAGCCGTGCCGATCTACGTGGGCGGGCACTCGGACGCGGCATTACGCCGGGCCGCGACCCGCGGTGACGGCTGGATCGGTGCGAATGTGGCACCACCCGAGATCGATGACCTCGTCGGCCGACTGCGCGCCCAACTCGATGCGGCCGATCGTGACCCCGACGGCTTCGAGGTGAAGCTCACCCCACTGGTGCTCGCCACCCCCGATGCGATGGGGCCGGTGTTCGACCAGGGCGTCACCGACGTGATCACCGTGCCGTGGCTGTACCACGGGCCCGGACCCCATTCGTTGGACGAGAAGGTCGACCACCTCCATCGGTTCGTCGACGAGGTGATCACCCCGCTGCGCGCCCCCTGACCCCCGGCAGCACCCTCGGGTCGTCCGACAGCTTCAGCATCTCCTGACCCGCCGCGGCCTGCAACAGCGTCCACCTCCACCCCGGGACCGGGGACGTCCGGATGCCCGGGGTGGGATCCGAGTGAGACCGGGCGAGGGTCAGACTCCGAACCCGACTGCGGGCCCGATCAGGCTTCGGGGACCATCGTGGAATGGTCGACGAACGCACGCTGGGTCTTGATACGTGCGGAGTCGTCGAAGGTCATCACGTCGATCGCCTGCAGCGTGAACATCGAACCGGCCAGGTTCACCCTGATCGTGAACGCGAACCACGCCTCCGATCCGATGACGATCGCCGGCGCGTTCAGCTTCAACTCGATCGAGTCGGGCGCGTCGTGGCTCTCGTCGAAGAACGCGCCGATCTCGTCGAGGCCGTGCCGCACCGGGCTGCCGACCGGGTCTTCGACCGTCGCATCGTCGGTGAACAGCGCGAGCCAACCGACCCGATCGGCGGCCGAGAAGCGTTCGCAGTAGTTGGTGATCGTGGCACGGATTTCTTCGGACATCTCCGGCACACTAGTGGTGGACACCCCGCCGCCGATGAGGAGACGCCCGTGACCGAGAAGACCACCACGGCACCACCGTCGATCCCCGTCGCCGACAGCCGCGAAGCGATGGTCGGACGCACCCCGGTGCGGCGCGCCCTGCCCCAACGCACCCGGCGGACCGTGGGTGCGTGGTGTTTCGCGGATCACATCGGCCCGGTCGGGGTGACCGACCCGGCCGATGCCGGGATCGGGCCACACCCGCACATCGGGCTGCAGACCGTCACCTGGCTGCTCGACGGTGAGCTCCGCCACATCGACTCGGTGGGTTCGGACCAGGTGATCGTGCCGGGCCAGTTGAACCTGATGTCCGCCGGCAACGGCGTGGCCCATGCCGAGGAGTGGCGGGGCGGGCAGGGGCGCTACCACGGCATCCAGCTCTGGGTCGCCCAACCCGAGGCGACCCGGCACCGCGCACCCGCCTTCGAACATCACGCCACGCTTCCCCGGGTGGAGTTCGATCACGCGACCGCCAGCGTGCTGGTCGGCACACTCGGCAACGGCACGTCACCGGCGCGGCGCGACACCGACCATGTCGGTGCCGAACTGCGGCTCCGTGCGGGTAGCACGACCGTCCCGGTGCATCCTTCCCATGAGCACGCGTTGATCGTGCTGGAAGGCCACGTGCAGATCGAGGCCACCGCGCGCGTCGCCGGCGCCACGGTCGAACCCGGCAGACTCGCCTACCTCGAACCCGGTTGTGACGAGGTCGTTCTGCGGGTCGACGACAGCGCCGTCGCCATGCTGATCGGCGGCCTGCCATTCGAGGCGCGGGTGTCGATGTGGTGGAACTTCGTGGGACGGAACCACGATGAGATCACGGTCGCCCAACGTGACTGGAACGCCCGCGACACCGACCGATTCGGTGCCGTCTCCTCGTCGCTGCAACGCATCGCGGCTCCCCAGGTGCCCTGGCGCACTTGAGCCGGGGCTCGTCGGATCACCGCTGATCGTCGTCTCGGCCCTGCCCGCCGGGTACCCTTTGCGTGGGGGCCTGAGCCGACGAAGACCGATATGGAACCACAATCCCAACCCTTCGACCCGGAGCGACCACCGGAACATGCCTTCGGCAGGATCCACCCCATCACGGTTCCGATCAAATGGGCACCGACACCGAAGAACCCCAATCGGAAAGCCCGCAAGTTCGTCACGGCGACCACCGAGACCTGGTCGGTCAACGGCGTGGGATTCAGTTCCAGCGTGAACCGTGCGGTCACGGTGAACGGCATCATCACCCTCAGGATCGGCCCGGTCGACGGTGAGGTCGTCGTGCGGTCGTTGCGGCCCGGCACCGCGACCGATTCGACCTATTACGGGGTCGAGTTCATCAGCGACGATCTGCAGTCGGTCGCCCGCGATCTGATCTCGATCCACCTCCGGCACCGGCCCGAGCCGCGACCGCGGTCCGCGTCACCGTTGGATCTCGAGGACCCCGACCACGTGAACGTGCGCGACTGGAGCTGAACGGAGCGATCGGCCGGCCCGTCGGGTGTCGGGGCCGGGGCTCCCTCACCGAGTCGGTGCGGTCAAGACGGCATCGGGTCGCCCGGTTGTGGGTTGCGCGGCCACGTTCGGCCTTCGACCACGTCGTCGTCGAACACTCTGGGTCCGGCGGCGGGACCCTCGCCGTCACGGGTGAGCAGGTCACGGTCGACGGCCGGCCCGGCACCGACCCCGTCGGCGTACGCCGCGACCAGCGGGAGCCGATCGGTGTCGGGCGGCCGCACCAGTTCGTCTCGGTGACGTCCCATCGCCCAGGCGCCCCAGCCGGCCGTCGCCAACGCGACGACCGCGCCGAGCGCCACCGGGGCCCGTGCCCCGAACCGGTCCGACACCGCGCCCAGGATCGGGCCGCCGATCGGGTTGGTGCCGATCAGCAACACGCTCTGCAACGCCAGGACCCGTCCGTGCATCGACGGTCGTGCCCGCACCTGGACGATCGCAGTCGTCGTGGTCATGTAGATGATGCTGGCCACGCCCACGACGATGATCACCGGATACACCCAGGTCAGATCGGGCACCATCGCGAGGCCGACCATCGTGACCCCGAGCGCGGCACAGCCGGCGACGATGAGGCGAAGGTCCACGTCGGATCGGTGGGCGGCGGCGAGCGCACCGATGAGCGCACCCACGCTGAACAGCGCATACGCGACCGTGTACGCGGTGTCGGATCCACCGAGTCCCTGTTCGACGAACAACGGCACCACGACATTGAACTCGTAGCTGAACGTGCCGACCGCGGCGAGCATCACGAACGAGATCCACAACGTCGGCATCGACCGCACGTAGCGGACGCCTTCGCGCACCGCGCCCTTCACCCGAGGGGCCGGCGGTCGCCGTCGCAACTCCGGCCGACGCATCATCGCGAGCGCGGCGATCACCGCCACATAGCTCAGACCATCGATCGTGAACGCCCAGCCGTAACCGAGCGTGACCACGAGCACTCCGGCCAGCGCCGGGCCGAAGATCCGCGAGGCATTGACGAGCGTCGAGTACAACATCACCGCGTTCGGGATCAGCTCGCGGGGCACCATCTCGGGCACGAACGATCGCCGGATCGGATTGTCGAAGGCCAACAGGGCGCCACCGGCCACCGCGAGCACGAAGTAGGCCCATACCGGGGTGCCGGGGATGAACGCGAGCACCGCGAGGGCCGCGCTCTGGGCCATCTCTCCACCCTGGGTGATGAACAACAGTTTGTGTTTGTCTGAGCGGTCGGCGATCGACCCGGCCCAGGCACTCAGCAACAGGATCGGTCCGAACTGACACGCGGTGAGCAGCCCCACGTAGAACCCGCTGTGCGTGGCGTGGAGCACCAGCAGCGTGAGTGCGACGATCGTGAGCCAGTTGCCGGTGTTCGAGACGAGCTGGCCGATGAAGAACAGGCGGAAGTTGCGGACTTCGAACGACCGGAACGTCCGGGCGAAGAACCCGACGGGTTCGCCTGGTATCGACGGTGCGCCCGCTCGCCTCACGTTCGGGTCGCGGGGAGATCAGCGGGCATCGCCCCCATGATGCCGTCGCCGGTGAACAGATCGCCATCTCGTTTCGCCGTGATCGAGTGCACCCGTGGTCGCAGGCGCGTGACGACAGGTCGATCAGGCGTGCGTGTGGTTCTCGGTGTCGTGGCTGACCGACCGATCACGTCCGGCGGCCTTGGCGACGTACAGGGCGCTGTCGGCGCGACCGATGAGGTCGTCGCTCGACTCGATTCCGTCCCACACCGCCAACCCGGCCGAGAAGGTCACGCCGCACAGGTCGTCGGCCTTACGGAACCCGTCGCGCAGTTCCGCGATGACGCGCGTCGCGCCGTCGCCGTCGGTGTCGGGCAACACCACCAGAAATTCCTCGCCGCCGTAACGGGCCACGAAGTCGGTCGACCGCAATCTCGAACGCAGGCGCGTCGCGTAGCCACGCAGCAGATCATCGCCGGCGAGATGGCCGAAGGAGTCGTTGAATTCCTTGAAGTGGTCGAGGTCGATCATCACGACCGACAGGTGTTCGCCACGGCGCCGGGCCGCGACGTGGGCCTGTTCCAATCGGTCCTTCAGAGCGCGCCGGTTGGGCAGCCCGGTGAGTCCGTCGGTGCGGCCCAGGTCTTCCAGGCGCGCGATGTACCGGCTGCGGTTCACGAGCACCCCGACCTGCAGCACCATACGTTGCAGGTTGAACTGGGTCATCAGCCGGTCGTACGCGGGTTGCTCGAGATCCTCGAGCACGATCGCGAGCGCTTCACCGTCATCGGATTCCGCGACCAGCAACGCTCCCCGCGGGGTGAATGCCACGCCCCGTTGCGCGTGCGCATCGGCGAGCTCGGCGACCGTCGGTGCCTGCACCGTCGTATCCGCCGGCCAACGAGCCAGCCATTCCAGATCGCTCCATACCCCGTCTTCGAGAAAGGCCCGGTAGGCGCCGGCACGCGCGGCACGTGCCCATTCCGACACGGCGGGAAGGAGCCTCTCGGTCCCTTCTGCCAGGCTGTTGGCCTTCGCCGCGATGCCGGCGACCTCGGCGAGCCCGAAGACCTGACGGTCCGAGTGCAGAGCCGACAGTGCCAGCAGGTGCACCATGATCGCGGCGATCCCCCACACCACCCCGTACGACAACACGAATGCGGCAACTCCCTGGTCGATCACCCCGGACGCGACGGCCGCGGCGGCGACCGACACGGTCGCGGTCAGCCAGGTGATCACGATCATCCACCGGTCGCCGATCATCGCGATCAGCAGCAGCGGCACGAACACGAGCGGGCGGTAGATGCCGGTGTCGCCACCGATCGCATAGGAGAGGACCGCGGTGAGGATCGTGGCACCCACCACCTCGACGAGCGACCACAGCGGCGTCGGCGACCGGTAGCCGCCGGACCGGATCATCCGGATGAACGAGATCACGTTCGCCACGGCGAAACCGAACGCGACGGCACCCGCGCCGATGACGTAGGGCCACTTGGTCGGCGCATCCCGGGGAAGGAACGCCCCCAGAATCGGCACGATCACCGCGAGATGCGCGAGCCCGACGATCTTCCAGCCGAACGTCGACAACGCCGGGTCGATGCTGGTCACATAGTCGAAAAATGGGCGCGGCGGCGACGCCGTTTCGCTACGTTCCTCGCTCACTCCAACCCTCTCGAACCCAGGGGCACGCCGCCATCGTCGCACGGACTGCCAACGATACATTCTAGCAGGGTCGCTTCCGCGGCGCGAAGCCGCATCCGGATCGTCGCGCGAAATGGGAAGGCCCCCGGGCCCTGTGCAGGGCGCGGGAACCTTCCCGATGACCCGAACGGATGACTCGCGTCGAGCGCTAAGCTCATCCCACGGCGATGGGGCTCGCCGAAACCGCCCGACGGAAGGGCTGATGGCTCCTCGAACAACCCGAGTCACCCGGCCGACGGCTGCCCAGGCCCACCCACCGGGCAGGCACCGGCCCCACGAGGAAGCCCATGGCCCCCATCGACGACGAACTGCCGATCGACCCCGACCTGGCGCCCGATGATCCGGGCGAACCCCGTGTCGGTCCGCGGGCTGCACCACGTCGACCACCCCGGCCGCGACGTGCCCGCCCCGACGTGCTCGTAGCCATCGCATGCGGCGGCGCGATCGGCACCACGCTGCGCGCTGCGCTCGGGGAACTGTTTCCCACGGCGTCGCCGCAGTTCCCCGCGACGACGCTCGCGGTCAACCTCGTCGGGTCGTTCGTGCTCGGCGTGATCCTGGTGCTTCTCGTGGAGCGGTTCGGCCCGGCCCCCCGACTGCGTCCGTTCGTGACGACCGGCATCCTCGGCGGGTTCACGACCTTCTCGACCTTCATGGTCGAATCGGTCCAACTCGCCCGCCACGACCGCGTCGGCGGTGCCGTGATCTACGTCGCGGTCTCGGCCGTCGGGGGTGTCGCCGCAGCGCTCGCCGGCATCGCGGCGGGCCACGCGGTCGTCGCCCCGCCAACCTCCGACCCGACAACCGGCGGCCTGACGGGCATCGACCCAACAACCGTCGACCACACCGTCTCCGACGCGATCGAGGAAGCCCGAGGCACCCGGTGACCCTGTGGCTCTGGATCGAGGTCGCCGTCGCCGGAGCCATCGGCGCGCCGGCGCGCTACCTGCTCGACGGCTTCGTGCAGGACCGGGTCAGCGGCGATCTGCCCTGGGGCACGTTCACGGTGAACATGACCGGGTCGTTCCTGCTGGGGCTGCTCACCGGCCTGGGACTGCACGCCGAGTTGAGCGACGCGGCGACGACCGCCCTGGGCACCGGGTTCTGCGGGGCGTTCACCACGTTCTCGACCTTCACCTTCGAGTCGGGCCGCCTGATCGAGGTCGGCGACTGGCGCGCTGCGGTGGTCAACGTGATCGGCTCACTGGCGGTGGGCCTGGTCGCCGCGGCCGCCGGCCTGGCCCTGGGCCTCGGCTGAGCCTTTTGGCCTGCAATCCGGATCGAGCGGTCCTAGGGTGAGGACGATGCCATCGACACCCAACACCGTGACCGAAGCGGTGAACCTGCTCGCCGCCGAGGGGTACACCGCCGACCTGGGGTTGTACGAGGGCGCGCCGCACGCAGAGCACGATCCGAACCGGTACACCGTCGAACGGGTCTTCCGGTTCGAAGGCGAATCCGACCCCGGCGACGAGGCGATCGTGATCGGCGTGTTCTGCCCCGAGTGCGATGCACGGGGCACCGTCGTGTCGGCCTACGGCCACGGCGCCGACCCGGCACTGCTCGCCCGCCTCACCCGTCATCCCCTCACCTGACCACCGTCATCTGATCACCGTCACCTGACCATCATCACCTGACCAGCGTCACCTGACGCCCGAAGAGCAACCGGTCCGCCCGGTGCACTCCCGGCCCGCGCCAGGTCGACGATCAGACAGCCCGCAGCGGTTCAGCCGCCCGGGTGGCGGTGACGACGTTCTTCGAGGCGGACGGCCATCGTCGCCGCCTCGGTACGACTGTGCAGCCCGAGTTTGGCGAGCATGTTCGACACGTAGTTCTTCACGGTCTTCTCGGCCAGTCGCAACTCGTCGGCGATCTGGCGATTGGTGCGGCCTTCGGCGATGAGGTCCAACACCTTGCGTTCCTGGCCGGTCAACACCCGCAGCGGATCTTCCGGTGGGGTACGCAGGCGAGCCAGGGTCGAATCCACCACCTCGGGAGGAAGCAGTGAAACCCCCGACGCGACGCTGCGGATCGAATCGACGAGCTCCGAACCCCGGATCTGTTTGAGCAGATACCCCGACGCTCCGGCCAGCACGGCCGCGGCGAACGCCTCGTCGTCGGCATAGGAGGTCAGGATCAGACAGGCGACGTCGGGGTGCGCCGAGCGGACCTCTCGGCAGACCTCGACCCCGGAACGCTCACCATCACCCAGGCGGATGTCGAGGATGGCGACATCGGGCTGCACCGCGGGAAGACGACGCATCGCCTCGTCACCGTTGGCGGCCTCGCCGACCACGACGATGTCGTCGGTCGCTCCCAACAACTCGGTGATTCCCCGCCTCACCACCTCATGGTCATCGACGAGAAAGACCCCGATCGTCACCCGCCCAGTCTGGCCCGACCCGGCCCTGATCGGGAAGACCGACAGGTTGACGAAGCCGAACATCTGTTCGATACTGGGTCGATGTCCGGTGTCACTCGTCCCGCCGCCGTCCCGTCGTCACTCCCCCCGGCTCTGGCGGGTCGGATCCGCCCGGTGACCACCGCAGAACAACGGACCCTTCCCGTCGTCGATGCGCTCGCCACACTGCTGCCCAGCGGGCTTCCCCGCGGGGCGACCCTGACGACCGCCGGTGACGCCGCCCGTTCCTTCGCATTCGCCCTCACCGCCGCGGCCGGCCAGACCGGTTCGTGGCTCGCCGTGCTGGGGCTCGAAGGCCCGGGCTGGCGCGCGGCCGCGGAGCTGGGAGTGGCGACCGGACACATCGTGCACATCGAGGTGGGTGGCAACGCGGGCCGAGCCGCCGACTGCATCGCCGCCGCACTCGACGGGTTCGACCTGGTGCTCGTGGGGCCACAGGTCGGCCTGGCAGCGGCCGTCGAGCGGCGCCTCCGCGCCCGCGCCCGGGAGCGGGGCGCGGTGCTCATCGGGGTACACGAAAGCTTCCCGAGCACCTCCCGCCGTGGCCCGACCGGCCCCTTCGATGCCGTCGCCGACCTCCGGTCGGCCACCCGGGCCGAGAGCTGGCAGGGACTCGGCGTCGGCACCGGTCGGCTCGCCGGTCGACCGGTCGAGGTCGTCATCGAAGGCAAACGACTACCCGGACGGCGTCGCAGCACCAGGTTGTGGCTTCCCGGGCCCGACGGCACCGTCGCGTCGGTCGCCGACGCAGTGGCCGCCCCGGTGCCGTTCGCTGCCCGGTCACACGGCGATCGCTCCCAGCAACGCGTCGAGCAACGCGTCGAGCGATCGGCATGACCCGCACGCTCGTGGTGATCTGTGCAGACTGGCCGATCCGGGCTGCGGTTCACCGCGACGGTCGTCTCACCGACCAGGTCACCGACCGGGCCGCGGATCCCGATGTCGGACCCGTCGACGACGCCCGCCCCAGGGCGGTCTGGTCACACCGGGGCATCGTCGCGACCAATCCCGCCGCCCGTGCCGCCGGGGTGCGGGTGGGGCTACGCCGCCGTGAGGCCCAGGGTCGCTGCCCCGAGTTGCTGCTGATCGCCGAGGACCCGGCCCGTGACGCCCGCTGTTTCGACCCGGTCGTCGCCGCGCTCGGAGCGTTCACCCCACAGGTCGAGATCGTCGAACCCGGCACGGCTGCGCTGGGCACCCGGGGCCCGTCGCGGTACTTCGGCGGTGACGACGCACTCGCGACCCGGATCCACCATGCGGTGACCGAGACGATCGGCGACCCCGACCGCTCGACGGTCCGGGTCGGCGTGGCCGACGGCCCGCTCATCGCCCACCTGGCCGCGCGCGCGGCGACACCGCACACGCCGAACATCGTGCCGCCGGGCACGGCAGCGTCATTCGTCGCCCCACTTCCTCTGCGGGCACTTCTCGGGATCGGCGCCGCACCCGACATGCTCGCCACCTGGGCCCAGTTGGGTCTGGGAACCCTGGGCGACGTCGCGGCGCTCCCGGCCTCGGCCGTGCTCGGGCGTTTCGGCACCGAGGGAACCCGGCTCCACCGACTCGCCCGGGGCGTGGACCCCACCCCGTCGTCGCCGACCCCGGTGCCCGACGAGGTCGACGCCGTCCTCGACTTCGATCCTCCCGAGACCCGGGCCGACGCGGTGGCCTTCGCCGTGCGCGGAACCGCCGACGCGTTCGTCGACCGCCTCGGGAATCTGGGGCTGTCGTGTGCCCAGGTCGTCGTCACCCTGTCGACCGACCACGCCGAAGAACACCGGCGGCGCTGGCGGCTGGACGGCCCGGAGCGATCCGCGGAGCAGACCCGTCCACCGGCGGTCCTCATCGCCGAGCGGGTGCGCTGGCAGACCGACGGGTGGCTGACCGGGTCGCACCTCACGCGGCCGTCGGCCGGGATCACCCGGGTGCTGCTCGCCCCGGGTGAAGTGCGCGCCGCCCGAGGCGCCCAACTGGGATTCTGGGGTGGAGCCTCGGCGGCCGAGACGCGCGCCGCACACGCCGTCGCCCGTCTCGAAGCACTCGTCGGCCCCGACGCGGTGTGTGTGGTCGAACCTCGGGGAGGGCGCCACCCTGGAAGCGAGACGGCTCTGGTGCCGACCGCGACGGTCGACCTCGGTGCCCGCCGTCGGCTCCCGCTCTCCGGCGAGGCCGACCCCGGCGACCCGCCTTGGCCCGGGCGTCTCCCCGCCCCGTCCCCGACCCTGGTGCTCACCGATCCCCGGCCGGTGGAGGTGGTGGACGGCGAGGGAACCGGCGTCGGGGTGAACGGCCGGGGGGAACTGCTCGGCACGCCGACCACGATGCGCTTCACCGGCGACGATCGCCCCCGGGGTGCCGGCCCGTCGACGACCATCACGGCATGGGCGGGGCCCTGGCCTGTGGACGAACGCTGGTGGGATCCCGAACGACGCCAACGTCAGGCCCGGCTGCAGCTCGTCACCGCGCAAGGGACCGCGCTGCTCGTGACCCGGCGACATCACCGCTGGTGGATCACCGCGGTCTATGGCTGAACCGCGCGCCGGGGGCCCGTCGGGCACCGACCCCCGGGCGCTAGAAACGCTGGTGGTATTCGACCGAAGCGAACAGCGCGGAGATCAGCGAGGTGTTCGACCGGGCCGACCAGAACGTCAGATCCGAACTGGTCGGGATCCGGTGAACCAGCCCGAAGTAGGTGATCGACACGTCGGTCCGCGCCTTGGTGGCCCCCACGTACTCGGACGACTCGGAGAACCCGACCATGACCTCACCACGGTTCCTGGCGCCGCTGTCGAGTTGGTGCAACCAGTAGGCGCGTCCGCCTGCGTCGGGGGTCCGGCCGAGCACGTTCTGGTACACCAGGTCGACGTACTGGCCGTCGTTCAACGCGCCGTACCGCCCGACGAACTCCGGTGACTTCGAGAAGAACTCGGCGACCCGCCGCAGCGGCCAACCGTCGTTGACGGCGTCCCACCAGAAGTCCATGCCCGACGCGTCGGGGTCACGCAGGAAGAACGCCCGGTACAGCCGGGTCACCCCTCCCATGCGCGCCTGGTAGATGCGACCCTGGATCTGTTGGGAGAGCCAAGCCACCGGGCTCGTCGAGTTCTGCGCGGCGACACCGAGAAACAGGTCGGTGTTCGACGGTGTCGCGTCGTACAGATCACGCCAGGTGCCACGCACGAAGTCCGCCGCGTTGCCGTGCGGCCCGAAACGGATCTGGTCCCGGATCCAGTTCGACTGGGCGGCGACCCGGGCGTAGACACCGGGGAAACCCTGGGCGCACCCGTCACCCCAACTCGTGATCCCGATCTGCACCCAACGGCCGCCCTGGGAAACGACCAGGGGTCCGCCACTGTCGCCCTGACAGGCGTCGTACTGCAGATACGGCGATCGACCGGCACAGATCATCCGGGCGGTGATGCTCCCCGGGTAGGCGTTGGAACAGGTGGCGTTCGAGATGATCGGCACCGACACCTGCTGCAGGTCGTAGGGAAAGCTGTTTCCATCGGGGATCAGGTTCCCCCAACCCGTGGTGACCGCCGAGGTGCCCGCCGCGACGTCGGCTCCCTGCGCGGCGATCACCTGGAGCGGCACGCCGGTCGGCGTCCCGATACGGATCAGCGCGTAGTCGCCATCGAAGGTGGAGGGGTCGTAGTACGGGAACTTGCGGAGTTCGGCTGCCCGATGGCGTACGCCCCCCGAAATGAGCGACTGGGTGTCGGTGAGCACGTCGATGGAGCCGGGCACTTTACCGTCGACACAGTGAGCGGCAGTCAGGATCCAGGACGGGTTGATCGCGGTACCGCCGCAGTACTGCGCCTGGAAGTTGTCTGGAGAAGAGGACGACACGAGAGCGACCTGAGATGGCCAGGCGCCCGCGGGGGCCTGCGTGCCGCCGACGATGCGGGGGGACGGAGCCGGGACCGGCGGGTCACTCCCGGGGCCGGGTTCGCCGGCCTGCACCGGGGCGACGGTCGACGCCAGCAGCGTGAACGCGACCACCGATCCCAGCGTGAATCGTCGGGCCTTCCTCATGCTCGCATCCTCCCTTGTCCGCCGCGCGCCGGCGAGGGACGGGGCATCGCCTTGTCTGGATCGGGGGGCGTGACTCTATGCCCCGGGCGACGAGCCGTCACGCGCTTTCGGTGTCTCGTGGCCGGGCAGGCGCCATCGGTTCACCCGACCCGGATGTCACCGATTCGCCAATTGCCCGTGCCGTTCGCCTTCGCCTCGTACATGGCACGGTCCGCGGCCTCCAGCAACCCCTCGGCGGTGATGCGACCCTGATGACACAGCGAGACTCCGACCGATGCGCCGATGTGCACGGTCCCCGAACGGGTGCTGACCGGCTCCTCGAGGGCGGCGACGATCCGTTCCGCGAGATGGGTCGCCGCGTCGACGTCGCCGAGGTTTCGGCACAGGATGCAGAACTCGTCGCCGCCGAGGCGGGCCACCAGATCGTCGTCGCGCACCTGGGCACGGAGCCGGTCGGCCACGGCGATCAACACGTCGTCGCCCGCGGCGTGCCCGAGCCGGTCGTTCACCGGTTTGAAGCCGTCGAGGTCGATGGAGACCACGACGATCAACCGCTCGGAACCGGTCGCGTGCGGGTCGTGGGCGGTTGCGTCGGCGAGCTCGTCGAAGAAGGCCGATCGATTGCCGAGCCCGGTGAGCGGATCACGCAGCGCGGCACGGCGGAGCGCCGTGGTCATCGCCTCTCGCCGGAACACCAGGGCGATGAAGCGGACGAGTCTGCGGAGCGTCATGCGGCAGGTGTGGTCGGGGGGCTCGTCGAGCTTCCGCCAGAGCACCAGGCAGCCCGAGGTGCCGGAGCCGTCCAACGCGAAAACGGGCCAGGCCCAGCACCAACGGTGGCCGCGCTCGACTGCCTCGGCCACCAGCGGTTCGGGCAGATCAGCCACCGGAACCGAGCAGGGAAGACCGTCTTGGAGGGCCGTGGTCCACGGAGCCCCCGGGGCCGGAGCCGCCGCGCGCTGTGCGGAGCCGAGGTCGGCGTGGCCACGGACCCGACGCTCACCGGATGCAGGATCGTCGTAGATGAACACGCCCTGCGCGTCGAGGTTCTCGGTGGCGGTGACCGCGAGGACGAGATCGAGCACGTCGGGCAACGGCGTGCCGTCGGCCATCGCGTCGAGGAGCTGTTCGAATCCCCAGCGTTCGTCCCACGGCCGGGCATAGACCGCCAACCCGGCGATGTCGGGGTCGTCGCGCTGGGCGTTCGCCGTGACCTCGGCGATCACGGCCGTGCCGTCGCCTCGCCACAGTCTGAAGAGCATCGGACGCTGCAACCCCTGGGCGCCCATGGCATAGGCGACCGAATCGATCGCGTCGGCGTTCCAGGGAATGTCGACATGATCGAAGATGTTCGTGCCGGTGATCTGGTCGCGGGTCAGACCGAACAGTCGCTCGACAGGCTCGGAGGCCCAGGTGATCGTGCCGTCGGGCGCGACGACGAACATGACGAACGGGGCGAGTTCGCTCAGCCGTCGTGCGATCAGCGCGTCCCGCTCGGCCTCGTCCTCCATCCGGTGAATGGTACGGGGGTTGGGATCCCGGCGCCCGCCGATCGACCGGTCTTCTCAGCGGTCGCAGTTCCGCATCATGAGATTCGGTCCCACAGCATCGGGCTCTTCGAATCGCCCGAGCGGTCGCCCTCGCGTGCGGTGAGCAGGTGGCGGGGTTTGCGCTTGTCGATGTGGCCGATGAGCCCGTGGTAGATGCCGTAGCCGACGAGGTCCTGGAGCCGTTTGGGGAACGTGGCGACCAGCGTCGGGTCGAGGCCGAGTTGCTGGTTCTCCTGCTGACGGATCCACCCGGCGCAGTAGTTCATGGCGATGCCGGTACGACGGGTCGTGCTGGTGTTCGCGCCCCCGCCGTGCCAGAGGCTGCCGTGCCAGATCAACACGCTCCCCCGTGGCATCTCGGCGGCGATCGTGTCGTGCGCGACATCGAGCGCCGGGTTGTCGGCGGCGCGGTGCGAACCGGGGACGAGGCGGGTGGCACCGTTCGCCTCGGTGAAGTCGGTGAGCGCCCACATCGTGTTGCACACCACCGGCACATGTGGCTTGGGAAGAGGGATGAGCTGGTCGTCCGCGTGGATGAGCTGCGCGGTCTCTCCCGGGTCGATGCCGATCGACGACAGCGACGAGATCAGGCAGCCGTCGTCGAGCACCCCCTCGACCACACCCAGGACCTCGGGGTGGACCGGGATGCGGGTGAACACCTGACCGTGCGCCAGCAGGTTGTAGATGCGGACGGTGTGGTGGCCCTCGAAGACGTTGTCGCCAGGGGCGATCTGCAGGTCGGTTTCGAGCCGCTCGAGCGTCTCGGTGAGCTCGTCGAGCAGGTCGGTCTCGATCGCATCGTGAACGATCGTGTAGCCGACGTCGTCGATACGTGCGAGGTGCGCGGCGAGCGCTGCAACGTCCACGATGGTCCCCTTTTCTCAGATGATGATCCGGCCGGCGGCAATGATCCTAGGGTCCCGCGCTCCCACCTGCGCGCGTCACGTGGGCTCCCGGACGCGTCCCCGTCGAGGGCGCGACGATGGGGTCCGAGCCGGGAGCGAACCCGGCGACCGATGACTCGTCGGTGGCGAATCCGTCGAATCTGACGACCGCAATACCGAGAACCCGAGAACCCGAGAACCCGAGGAGCCGAGCATGGACGAGAGTGAACCGATCGCAGCATTGGACGCGCGTTACGGCGCCCCCGATGCTCGCCCCACCCCGTGGGCCCAGACGCTCGGGGTGATCCGCGACGCCGAGTTGTTCTGGCTGTCGACGGTGCGCGCGGACGGTCGACCCCATGTCACACCGCTGCCCGCGGTGTGGCGTGACTCGGCGCTGCACTTCTGCACCGGTGCGGGCGAACAGAAGGCCGTGAATCTGGCGCACGATGCGCACTGCGCGCTGACCACCGGCACCAACCGCTGGAAGTCGGGACTCGACGTGGTCGTCGAAGGGCTCGCCGAGCGCGTCACCGACGAGCACGGCCTGCAGCGCCTGGCCGACGCCTGGGAGGCCGACTACGACGGCGACTGGCACTTCGACGTGGCCGACGGAGCGTTCGTGGGGGCGGGCGGGGTCGCACTGGTGTTCGCCGTCCACCCGACGAAGGTCCTCGCCTTCGCCAAGGGTGACTTCGCCCAGACCCGCTACCGGTTCGCTCGGTCGAGGTGAGCCGGCGCGACCGCGGGCCCTTCGGCCATGGCGGCCGGGGCAGGACGGCCGCCGATCTCGAGACCCGAGCGTCTGATCCGTGCTTCTGGTCGTGCGCTCTTTCTACCGGCGAGGTCGTCCGCT
The DNA here is from genome assembly GCA_040255345.1 of Actinomycetota bacterium. Taxonomy (GTDB): domain Bacteria; phylum Actinomycetota; class Acidimicrobiia; order Acidimicrobiales; family Iamiaceae; genus JAFDWI01. The sequence goes on from JBDZUV010000008.1 coordinate 37,084, forward strand.
GATCGGATGAGCCGCCGCGGATGAGGCGAAAAGTCTATCGAACATCTGTTCGATAGACTGGGATGGTGGGATTCACCAATGCGTCCGTGCCGTGGGGAGAACTCGAGGCTCGCCTGTCGGGCCGCGCCCCGGTGGCGCCCCGCCGGGCAGGCGCTGCGAACGGTCCTTCTGCACGCTCCGGGCCGAACCGGGCCCGGGTCGGCCCCCCGATCGTGCCCTACGCCGAGCTGCACTGCCACTCGCACTTCAGTTTCCTCGACGGCGCATCGGCTCCCTCCGAGCTCGTCGACGAAGCCGACCGGTTGGGTCTGGAGGCCCTCGCGCTCTGTGACCACGACGGCTTCTACGGGGTGGTGCGCTTCGCCGAAGCCGCCCGCGAGGTCGGTCTGCCGACCGTCTTCGGCGCCGAGGTGACCCTGGACCTGCCCACTCGACCCGACCCCAACGCGCCAGATCCCGCAGGCGGCCACCTCGTGTTGCTGGCCACCGGACCCGACGGCTACCGCTCGGTGTGCCGTCGCCTCAGCCTGGCCCAACTCGCCGGGGCAAAGGGCGCGCCCCGTCAGACGCTCGCCGACCTCGCCGACCTCGGCGGCGACGTGATCGCCCTCACCGGATGCCGCAAGGGGACGGTGCCCGCCGCGCTCGAGGCGCACGGCCCGGCCGCCGCCGCTCGGGAGCTGGCCCGGCTCGTCGAGCTGTTCGGCCGCGATCGGGTGGCGGTGGAGTTGTGGGATCACGGCCAACCCCTGGACGGCCACCGCAACGACGCGCTGGCCGAGCTCGCGGTGCGTGCCGGGGTGGAGGTGGTCGCCACCAACAACGTGCACTACGCCACCCCACGCCAACAGCCACTCGCCACCGCGCTGGCCGCGGTGCGCGCCCGACGCAGCCTGGACGATCTGGACGGGTGGCTGCCCGCGTCCGCGGGCGCGCATCTGCGCTCGGGGGTCGAACAGCAACGCCGCTTCGCCCGGTATCCCGGTGCGGTGGAGACGACCGTCGAGGTGGCCCGCGCGTGCGCGTTCGACCTGGCGCTGGTCGCGCCCGCGTTGCCCCCGTTCCCGTGCCCCGACGGCATGGACGAGATGAGCTACCTGCGTCATCTGGTCACCGAAGGGGCGACCCGCCGCTACGGCCCCCGCCCAGACACCACCCCCGTCCCGAAATCTGGAGCGAAAAGGTCGAATGGCCACCTCTTCCCACCGAATTTCGACGAGCACCAGGGCAGGGCCGCAGCGACCACGGGAACCACGGCGCGCGCAGGGACCACGGCGCGGGCATGGGAACAACTCGACCACGAGCTCGCCGTCATCGAGCAGCTCGGGTTCCCCGGCTACTTCCTCGTCGTGTGGGACATCGTGCGCTTCTGCGCCGAGATGAACATCTTCTGTCAGGGACGCGGATCCGCGGCGAACTCGGCGGTGTGTTTCTCACTCGGGATCACCCGCGCCGACGCGGTGCGCCTGGGGTTGCTGTTCGAACGGTTCCTGTCACCCGCCCGTGACGGTCCGCCCGACATCGACCTCGACATCGAATCGGGACGCCGCGAAGAGGTCATCCAGTACGTCTACGAGCGCTACGGGCGTCATCACGCCGCCCAGGTCGCCAACGTCATCACCTACCGGGGCCGCTCCGCGGTGCGCGACATGGCCCGCGCACTCGGCTACGCACCGGGCCAGCAGGACGCCTGGGCCAAACAGGTCGACCGGTGGGGCTCCCTGGCCGAGACCCCCCCGGGCAACCCGGGTCGCTCAGCTACCGACAGCCCGCCCGAGTCCCAGAGCAATGCGTCCCGCAGCGCGTGGCGGGGGGAGACGCTGCGCTCCGGCGAGCATTCGATCCCACCCGAGGTGCTGGATCTCGCCCGCCAGACCCAGGGCGCGCCCCGGCACCTGGGCATCCATTCGGGCGGCATGGTGATCTGTGACCGGCCGGTCATCGAGGTGTGCCCGGTCGAGCACGCCCGCATGCCAGGGCGCACCGTGCTGCAGTGGGACAAGGACGACTGCGCCGCGGCCGGCCTGGTCAAGTTCGACCTGTTGGGCCTGGGCATGCTCACCGCCCTGCACCACGCCGTCGATCTGATCGCCGAGCACCGGGGTTACGAGTTGGACCTCGCCGCTCTCGAACAGGAGGACGCCGTCTACGAGATGCTGTGCCGGGCCGATTCGATCGGCGTGTTCCAGGTCGAGTCCCGCGCCCAGATGGCCACCCTGCCGCGTCTGAAACCCCGCACCTTCTACGACCTGGTGGTGGAGGTGGCCCTCATCCGACCCGGGCCGATCCAGGGCGGGTCGGTCCACCCCTACATCCGTCGGCGCAACGGCACCGAGGAGGTGACCTACGCGCATCCGCTGCTCAGATCCGCGCTCGCCAAGACCCTGGGCGTGCCGCTGTTCCAGGAGCAGTTCATGCAGATCGCCATCGACGCGGCCGGGTTCAGTGCCACCGAAGCCGACGAGCTACGTCAGGCGATGGGATCCAAGCGCAGCCGCGCCCGCATGGACCGCCTGCGTTCTCGACTGTTCACCGGGATGGCCGCCCGGGGTATCACCGGCGCGGTCGCCGAAGACATCTGGCACAAGCTGGTGTCGTTCGCCGACTACGGATTCCCCGAATCCCACGCGGTGAGTTTCGCCTATCTGGTGTATTCGTCGTCGTGGATCAAACTGCACGAACCCGCCGCGTTCTGCGCGGCGCTGCTCAACGCGCAGCCGATGGGGTTCTACTCACCGCACACCCTCTGCCAGGACGCGCGGCGCCACGGGGTGACCGTGCAGGGCCCGGATCTGGTGCGCTCGGTCGCGCACGCCACCTTGGAGCCGTACACCGAGTCGCACAACGGCGTCGCGGTGCGGCTCGGGTTGTCGTCGGTCCGGGGCATCGGTGACGACCTGGCAGAGGCGATCGTGGCCGAGCGCGAGGCCAACGGCCCGTTCGATGACCTGGCGGATCTGGCTCGGCGGACCGGGCTGAATCAGGCCCAACTCGAGTCGCTCGCGCTTGCCGGCGCGGTGCCCTCGTCCACCCCTCCCCCCGCAGCGAAATCCGGCGGGAAAAGGTCGAATGGCAACCTTTTCGCTCCGAATTCCGGGAAAGGGGATGGGCGCAACCGGCGGGAGAGGGCGGACCGACGCGCAGGCGATGGCCGCAACCGGCGACAGGCGTTGTGGGCGGCCGGCGCCGCGGCCCAGTCCCGACCGGGGCGTCTGCCCGGCATCGTGACGGGCACCGACGCACCGATGTTGCCGGGCATGTCGGCGAGCGAAGAGGCCGTCGCCGACCTGGTGGCGACGGGAGTGAGTGCCACCGGGCATCCGACCCGGTTCATCCGTGACGAGCTCGACCGGATGGGCGTGACGCCCGCAGCCCGCCTCGCCACCGTGCCCATCCCCGACGACGGATCCGAGCACCGGAACGATCCGGCAGCGCTGCGCAGTCGTCAGGCGGAGCGGTCTCGACGCCGGCACACGGACGACGCAGCCGAAGCGAGCACGACCGCCGGTCTGCCCGAGTCTGCAAGCGACGCGGCGCAGTCCGACCCACCGAGCAACACCCACGACTCACACCTGGCGAAGCCCCGACGAGCAGAACCGACCGGCCCACCCGACCCCGTGAGCAACAAGGTGCTCGTGGCGGGGGTCGTGACCCACCGGCAACGTCCCGCCACCGCCGGGGGCACGATGTTCATCAACCTCGAGGACGAGACCGGGCTGGTGAACGTGATCGCCTCGAGAGGTTGCTGGATGCGTTACCGGGCGGTGGCACGCGGTGCACCCGCCCTGATCGTGCGGGGCAGACTCGAGCGGGCCGAAGGGGTGGTGAACGTGGTCGCCGAGAAGATCACCGAGTTGCATCTGGACCTCGGTCCTCTGCGTTCGCGCAACTTCCGCTGACCGGCCGATCCGACAAGCCCGACTTCGGGAGATGATGTGCGCAAAAACACGCGGAACGTGCGCGACGAGGCGTATTTCACCCCGGTTCGGGTACGCAGAGGCTGCCGGTGCAGGTGCGGGTGCAGAAGCCGGCGCGGTGCCGGGTGTCGACCGAGTGGGCCCGTCAGGCGGGGCAGGGGCCGTTGCGGATGACCTGGCCGCCGTAACGCCAGGGCTGCCACCGGTCGCCGTAGTAGCTCTGGGCCGAATCGGACAGCCCGCGGGCGACCCGGGCGTTCTTGTTGGCATCGAACAGATCCTTGAACTCATAGCCGTAGGTCCGACGGATCCAATCCGCATGCACGTGGTTGATCTGGAACAGACCGATGTTCAACCAATCCGAGCTGAGGGCGTCGGCCCGATAGTTCGATTCGCGCTCGACGATCCGCATGGCGCAATCGCGCCGAGCCGGCTCGAAGGCATTCGACACGGCGATCGACGCCACCTCCTCGGGGGTGCAACTCACGGCGGAGAACCCCAGCACGGCCACGGCGAGCAGTGCGGCGGTCGCCCAACGCGCCCGAGGGCGGCGGGACCCACGCCGCCCGGGGACGGTCGTGGCTTCACGGTGGTCGGTGGTCGGGTCGGCGCTCACGTCAGAGGACTCCTGGCACATCGCGTTCATGTTGCGGTTCTGTTACGACCCGATGAAGACTAGTCATCGGCCCGGCCCGTGTCGCAACCCCCGCCCCGATCGTCGACCGCAGTCGCCCGCGCCGGCGACCGCCCCGCCCGGGCCCAGCTCAGGAGGTGACGTGGCGGGCGAGGATCCCGAGGGTCGCGCGTAACGCGCCCTCGTCCAGCACCGGGAAGACCCCCGAATCGCGCCACACCTCATGGGCGTCGGACCAGTCGTAGTAGCTCGTCACCGCGGCGCCCCCGTCGGTGCCTTCGAGGTGATAGCCGTACACGTGACCGAGCGGCGGATCCATCTGGGAGAGGATCGTCCAGGCGATCTCGGTGTCGGGCTCGAACCGGGTGATCTTCACCGTGACGTCGTAGCGACCCAACTCGGGGTAGTCGTTGAGCGCCTCGCGGTCCATGTGCACGACGAAGGAGTCGCCCACCGCGCTCACCGGGTCACCCTCTGCGGACTGCAACATGCCGGACGAGTCGATCGCGACATGGCCTCGTGGATCGCACAGCAACGCGAAGATCGCCGCGGGTGACGCGGCGATCATGCGGGTGGTTTCGATACGGCGGTCCGGCTCGGCGGGGTTGTCGTTCATGCAAGGCGATTCTGCCAGAACCCACGACCCGGCCGTTCCGGACCGGCCGAACGGGTACCGCGAACTTCAGGCCTTGGAGATCGACAAGGTGACGTCGGCGACGCCGGCGAGCGCCTTGGAGACCGGGCAGTTCGCCTTGGCGTTCGCACCCAACTCGTCGATCTTCTCCGCCGAGACGTCGGCGTCGACGGTCGAGGTCAGGTCGATCTTGGTGATCGTGGGGCCGTCGTCGCCGACCACGATCGACACCTTGGCACTCGTCTCGATCGAATTCGGAGGAGTGCCGCCCTGGGAGAGCAGCAGCGCCAGGAACTGCGAGAAGCAACCCGCATGCGCGGCGCCCAGCAACTCCTCGGGGTTGGTGCCGTCGCCGTCGGCGAACCGGGACGCCTTGGAGAACGTGCCAGACAGACCCGTTCCGGTCGTCATCGTCCCCGATCCCTCGTCGATCGAGCCGTTCCATGTCGCGGTTGCTGATGCTGCCATCACGTCTTTCCTCTCGTTGGCGCGGTCCGTCGACGATGGCGAACCCGTGGTCGGCGTCAACACTAGGAGACGCCTGAGCGATCCATGCCAGCCGCCGCTCAGGCGCCTCGCCGCCGCTCGCGGCGTCTCGCGCTGCGGATCACCCCGCCGGAAGTCGGGAGATGCGGTGCCAGTGCGTAGCGACGACGCTTCGCCCGGGATCCGACGATCGGCAGCACTCGGCAACCACCTCGGTCGGCCCGCCACGAACCCGCCAGGGTCGACTGGCCCGATGGCACCACGTCGACCCGGGTCTCGCTGCGGTCGGAGCTCTCGCGATTCCCCAGACCCGGCTGCGATACTGGCCCGATGTCCGAGAACGAAACCACCATCGATGTCATCGTCGAGATTCCCCGCGGCAGCCGTAACAAGTACGAGGTCGACCACGAAACCGGCGTGATCCGCCTCGACCGCCGCCTGTTCTCCGCGACGGTGTATCCCTCGGACTACGGCTTCATCCCCGACACCCTCGCCGAAGACGGCGACCCGCTCGACGCCATGGTGCTGCTCGACGACCCGACGTTCCCGGGCTGCTGGGTGACCGCCCGACCCATCGGCGTGCTGTGGATGGAGGACGAGGCGGGGCCCGACGCCAAGATCATCTGCGAACCCGCCCTCGACGTACGCGTCGAGACCATCACCGAGATCGACCACCTCCCGACCCATCTGGTCGCCGAGCTGATCCACTTCTTCGACGTGTACAAAGACCTCGAACCCGCCAAGTCGACGACGACCCGGGGCACCGAGGGTTCGGCGGCCGCCTGGGAGGAGATCCGGGCATCACGGGAGCGCTACCGGGCGGCGCACCCCAACGGCTGACCCGGCCCATTCTGGTCGCCTCCCGGAAGCCATCGACGCGCCCGTAGGATGCACTCACATGCACGACCTCGTGATTCGCAACGGGCTGGTGGTCAACGGTTCGGGCGGTGAGCCGTTCCACGCGGACGTCGCGATCGACGGCGCGTCGATCACCGCGGTCGGCACCGACGTCGGTGCCGCACGCCGCGAGATCGATGCGGACGGGCGCGTCGTCACTCCCGGTTGGGTCGACATGCACACCCACTACGACGCCCAGGCGACCTGGGACGCGGAGTTGACCCCGTCGGGCTGGCACGGGGTGACCACGGTGGTCATGGGCAACTGCGGCGTGGGCTTCGCGCCAGCGGCACCGGACCGCCACGACTGGCTGATCGGACTGATGGAAGGAGTCGAGGACATTCCCGGTTCCGCGCTGACCGCGGGCATCCGGTGGGAGTGGGAGACCTTCGCCGAATACCTCGATGCGCTGGAGCGGCGCCGCTACGTGATGGACATCGGAACCCAGGTTCCCCATGGCGCGCTGCGCGCGTACGTGATGGGAGAGCGGGGCGCGGCGAACGAGCCGGCGACGGCCGGGGACTGTGCCGCGATGCGCCGGTTGGCCGCCGAGGCGTTGCGTGCCGGCGCGTTGGGCATCTCCACGTCCCGCACGCCGTTGCACCGGTCGGT
>JBDZUV010000133.1:0-8460 GCA_040255345.1 Actinomycetota bacterium
GATCCGTCGTCGTCTGGTCGCCGACCGCGGGATCGACGCGATGGCCAAGACGCTCCGCAAACCGCTGCCCGAAGACGTCGACTTCATGCACGCGTCCCGTGACGAGATGGACGGGATCAAGAAGGCCCTGCAGCCCCTCGCCCGCCGCCTCGCGGTGCGCCTCGCCCGCAAACGTCGCCACGGCCGCAAGGGCCCCCTCGATTTCAGGGCGACGGTACGTCACTCGCTCAGCTACGGCGGGGTGCCCGCGGAGCCACAGTTCCGGTACCCGCGGCCGACGAAACCCGAGATCTTCGTGATCGCCGACATCTCCGGGTCGGTCGCATCCTTCGCCCGCTTCACGCTCATGTTGGTGCACGCGATCGCCAGTCAGTTCTCGAAGGTCCGCTCGTTCGTGTTCATCGACGGCATCGACGAGGTCACTTCGTTCTTCGACGGGGTCGAAGACGTCACCGAAGCGGTGCACCGGGTCAACACCGAGGCTGACGTCGTCTGGGTCGACGGCCATTCCGACTACGGCCACGCGTTCGAGATGTTCCATGAACGCTGGGGCACCGAGGTCGGCCCCAAGACCACCGTGTTGCTGCTGGGCGACGCCCGCAACAACTACCACGCGTCCCAGTCATGGGTCGTCAAGGAACTGCAGCACCGGGCCCGTCACGTGTACTGGCTGAACCCCGAACCCCGCAGCTACTGGGACACCGGCGACTCGATCGTGTCGGACTACGGGATCCACTGCGACGGGGTGTTCGAATGCCGCAACCTGCGCCAGCTCGAACGTTTCGTGGAGATGCTCGATTGAACCGACGCGCCCTCGATTCGGGCGACGCCATGGGAAGAACGCCGGTGACGGGCACCGAAGTTAGGATCGTCGGCCATGCCATCCGACGCGTCGAGTACGGGTGCGCTGTTGCCCGTCGCGCCGGACCGACTCGATGACGTTCGCTCCGACACGAACGAGATCGAGGTCGCGAGCAACGTGAGCGCGCCCGACCGACGGGCCCGCCGGTTGTTCCACCTCACCGCGATCGCGATGGTGACGCCGATCGTGGTCGACGTGATCCGGAGGGGTGCCGCCGGTTGGGTGCCCACACGCGACGCCGCGCTCACCGTGCTCCATGCACGCGATTCGGTGGGTACCGACCCGCGGCTGGTCGGGATGTTCGCCGCCGGTGCGAGCACGTCGACCTTCCCGGCGTTCTTTCCCGCACCATGGTCACTGTGGTGGTTGTGGGGACCGACCCGTCTGTTCGGGGTGACCTGGGGACCGTTGCTCGCGATGGCGGCCCTCAACATCGGTTGGATGCTGCTCGCCGGATGGTGTGTCCGCAGAGCCGTCGGCACCGGAGCCGCTGCGGGCACGTTTCTGTTTCTCGCGATCCTGAACTGGAGCCTCGGAACCGGCATGTTGCACAACCCGACTCCGATGATCATGATCGTCCCCGCCTTCGCGTCGTTCCTGTTCATCGCGTGGGCGGTCGTCGCCGGCGACGACCGGGCTCTCCCGGCGTTGGCGCTCGTCGCCAACTTTCTGTTTCTCGACCACCTCGTCCTCACCTTCGTCGTTCCCGCCATCTCGTTCGCGGCCATCGGCATCTGGCTGATCGCCCTGCTCCGGGTGCGCCATCGCGACCGTTCTGCATGGGCGGCGGGTCGGCGGCGCACGGTTCGGTCCGTGCTGGTGGCGGTCGTCGTCACGGTCATCGCCTGGCTCCCGCCGATCATCGGAGAGATCACCCACGATCCGGGAAACCTGACCAACTTGTGGCGATCGTGGCGGCAACAGCCCGATCCGGCCACGTCGATCAGCGCGGCATTGGCAACGACCATGACGCTGTTCACGCGGTGGCCGTTCTGGTTCCGCGGCGGGCTCGATCGGTTCATGGACCCCTTCTCGGGCATCACCCCCGCGACCGGATCACAGATCGCGGTCGCCGTGGTCCTCGTCGTCACCGCAGTCGGGCTCGCCTGGGTGTGTGTGCGACGGCGCGATCGGGCCGCGGCGGGTGCGGTGGTGTTCGCCGGGATGGTCATGCTGATCGCGTTCGCCAACATGGTGCGTTCGCCGGGCGAGCTCCTCTACCAGTGGTACTACCTGTCGAGCTGGCCGATCGCGATGTTCGTGACCTTCGCGCTCGCCTTTGCCGTGGTCCGGTGTCTGCCACGGCGGCCGCTGCCGATCTCGTACTCCGCGACGGCCGTCGCGGCCGGATTCGTCGCCGTGGCGAGCATCCCACACGCGTCGATTCCGGCGTCGCTACCCGGCGGCACCGACGACGCCGTCGAGATCGCCCGCCGACTCGGGCCGCCCGTCGTCGATGCGTTGCGTGGCCATGGGGTGGTGAATCCGGTGGCCACGGCGGCCTCGGTGAACGTGCCGACCAACGCGCTCATGCTGGCGCTCGATCAGGCACATATCAGGACCTGCCAGTCCTTTGATCTCGCTGCGGCCTACGAGCGTGCCTACACGCCGTGCGACCCTGCTGAACAGGCCCCGAGACTGCTCATCTACCGGACCAATGTCGTGGCCCCACCTGAGGGGTTCCGGGTGATCACCCGTGCGTCGTTGCCCTTCGACGCCCGCGACCGCGCACGCCTGGAGTCGGCGACCCGGCGGATCAGCCGCGCGGTCGACGCGGTCCACGCGCGCGGCGAGCACCTCGAACTCGACCCCGCGGTCCGGAGCGCACTCGAGTCGATCTCGTCGGGCGAGGAGTTCATGGTCTTCGCGACCAAGACGATCGCTGCACGAACCCCGACACTGGACACGACAAGAGAACAGTGGCACTTCGCGTCGGTGATCGACTACTGGGCGCGCTGGGCGCGTGGAGCAGGACTTCCCGTGCACGCTGCGTTCGACGTTCCCGGTGTGAGCGATGACGAACTCGTCGCCTGGTCCGCGTCGATGCTCGATTGGGTGGAGTCCTCCTATGCCGTCGCACTCGGTCCACCGGGCAAGTGAACATCGGTCGCGGTGCGCCGTGGGGGGTGCGCGCGCATCTGTCGATCGTCGTCGCCTGCTTCTTCGGTCTGCGCGCGGTGCTCTGGGCGACCGGTCTACGGTTTCACGATCACCTGGTCGGTCAACTCCAACTCATCGACGAGCCGATCCTCGAGGCGAACCCGTTCGCCGCCTTCACCCAGGTGAACATCCAACCGCCGCTGTGGAACTTCTACGTCGGTGCGGTCAGGGCGTGGTCGCCGCTGCCCGCGGCGCTCACCTTCCAGCTCGTCTGGATCGCCGCGAGCCTGGCGACGGTCCTGATGCTCTGGGACCTGCTCGGTCGCCTCGGAGCGCGGCGCTGGCAGGCGACCGTGGCCGTGGTGCTCGTGGGGAGCAACCCGCTGCTCATCTCCAGCGAGTCGTTTCTCAGATACGAAACCGCGGTCACGTTCCTGGTCACCGCGTCGGTGTTCAGCTTCGCCCGCTTCGTCGCCGCACCCGGCATCGGCCGCTTCGTACCGTTCTGTGTCGTGCTGCTCATCGGGGTGTCGACGCGCACGCTGCTGCACCCGCTGTGGCTGATCGGAGGTCTGGCACTGGCCCTCGTGGTGGCGAGGCGGGCCGGGACCTTGTCGTTGCGTCTCGTGGCGCCTGCCGTGCTGGTCGTCGCTCTCGTGGTCGCGAACCTGGCATTCCTGAACGTGCGCTTCGGCAACGTCGGCTACTCGAGCTATGTCGGGGTGAACCTGAAGCGCATCGCGGTCACCACGCTGCCTGCGGCCACCCTCACCCGCCTGCAGCGGCAGGGGACCCTCTCGGAGCTCGCGTCGGTGAAGCCCTACGAGCAGTACGGCGTGTACGAACGGCGACGTCCGGCCCTCGCGACCTGCGTTCCCGCCACCGGCACCTCGGCACTGGCCGCACTCCGCAAGACCACCGGCGAACCGAACCTGAACGCCCTCTGTTTCGAACCGATCTACCGACAGGCGTTCGACGATTCGATCGCGGCGATCCGGGCCGAACCGGGCAATTATCTGAAGTCGGTCGCGCAGGGTGCCGCGGTCTTCGTCAGTTGGCCGGCGGCGTTCGACCATCCGTCGGCCGACTCGTTCGCGGTGCTCGAGACGCTGTACAAGCCGATCCTGGGCCCCATCCACGTGTCCTACGACGTGGGAGGAACGGCGCCGCAGACCGCCACGGCGTTCATGGTGGGTGGACTCGATCGTCTTCCGGTCCTGGTCACCATGGCCGCCGCGCTCGTGTTGGCGCTGTGGCGAGGCGCCGTGTCGGGTTGGCGCACGCTGCGCCGTCGTGGCGGGCCGGGCGACGAGATCCGGGCGTGGATCGGTTTCACGGTCGCCGTGGTCGCGGTCGCTTCGGTCGCCTTCGACTTCTACGAGAACGCCCGGTTCCGCCTGGCGCTCGACCCGATCCTGCTCGGTCCGCTGTTCGTCGTGGTGACGTCGGCCGTCAGATGGGTCGTTGTCGAGATCGGCGCGCGTCGCTCGGCCGCCGACACCACCGGAGCGGACGAGCCCCCGACGGAGTTCAATTCGGGTGCGTCCGGCGCTTGTCGGCCGCCCCGGTGAACCCGTCGGTCGCCTTCTGTCGCTTCTGACGCGCCGCGAAGATGTTGCCGGCCGAGTTGATCAACGACACGTGGGAGAACGCCTGGGGAAAGTTTCCGAGCATGCGGCCGGTCACCGGGTCGTACTCCTCTGACAGCAGCCCCACGTCGTTGCAGAGGCCGGCGAGCCGCTCGAACAGCTCGACCGCCTCGTCGAGGCGTCCCAGCAGGGCGTAGTTGTCGGCCAGCCAGAACGAACACATCAGGAACGTCGCTTCGTCACCGGCCAGGCCGTCTTCGTCGGTGTTGACGTAACGCCGCACGAACCCGTCGACGAGTAGATGGTCTTCGACCGCCTTCACGGTCGCGGCCACCCGATCGTCGTCGGGCGGGAGAAACCCGACCAGGGGCACCAGCAGCAACGCCGCGTCGTAGTCGGTCGAGCCGTAGGACTGCACGAACGCCCCGTCGGCGTCGACCCCGTTCGCGAGGACGTCCTCGGCGATCTCGGCACGCAGCTCCCGCCAGGCACCCAGATCGACCTCGCGGTGATGAGCCGTCGCGTGCAGATGCAACTGATCGGAACCGAAGTGTTCGACCGTGGAGATCGCCCGGTCGACCGCCACCCAGGCCATCACCTTCGAATGCGTGAAATGTCGGCGCTTCCCGCGCATCTCCCAGATGCCGTCATCAGGGTCCTGCCAGTGATCGCGCACGAAGGCGATGAGATTGCGCGACAGCGACCAGGTGTTGGCGTCGATCACCGCGCCGTCGACCGCGCTCTGGTGCAGCGCGTCGAGCACCTCGCCGTAGACGTCGAGTTGGAACTGGCCGTGCGCGGCGTTGCCGATCCGAACCGGAGCGGAGCCCTCGTAGCCCGCCAACCAGCCGACCTCGTTCTCGGTCAGCCGCCGCTCGCCGGCCGGACCGTACATGATCTGGAGCTGGGCCGGATCACCGGCGACCGCGCGCAACAGCCAGTCACGCCACGCCGCCGCCTCAGCATCGAAACCGGCGTTCTGCAGTGCCATCAACGAGAAGGTCGCGTCCCGCAGCCAGCAGTAGCGGTAGTCCCAGTTGCGCTCCCCACCGAGCTCTTCGGGCAGCGACGTGGTGGCCGCCGCGACGAGTCCACCCGTGCGTTCCAGGGTCAGCCCCTTCAGGACCGTCGCAGAACGTCGCACCTCGTCCGCGTAGTCGCCCACATAGGTGCACCCCGAGGACCAGTCCGCCCACCACGCCTCGGTGGTGGCCACGGCGGTGATCGCATCGATGGGCTGTGGGGCGGTCTCGCTCGAGTGGAACCACGTCAGACTGAAGGGCACCTGGGAACCGTCGTGGACGTCGAAGGCGGCGACGGTCGCGAGGTCTTCGCCGTGCAGGTCGACCGGGGTCGAAAGACGCAACGCGTCGGGTCCGCCGATCGCCTCGGTCCCACCGGGCACCTGGCGCACCCAGGGGATGATGCTGCCGTAATCGAAGCGGATCGTCAGATGCATCTGCATGTGCACGGTGCCCTCGATGCCCCGCACGACCCGGATCAGGTCGTGCCGGTCGTCGCCGGGAGGCATGCAGTCGATCACCGCGACCACACCCGATGCGGTGTGGAAGACCGTTTCGAGCACGAGGGACGAATCCCGGTAGTGGCGTTCGACCGACTCGACCGGTTCGCTCGGGGCGAGCAGCCACCGGCCGTTGTCGTGCGCGTTGCCGAGCAGTGCCGCGAACGGTGCCTGCGAATCGAAGCGGGGAAAGGTCAGCCAGTCGATCGAACCGTCGTTGCCGACCAGCGCGCAGCTCGACAGGTCGCTGAGCAGCGCGTAGTCCTCGATGCGCAATGCCATCGCTCCGTTCTAACAGCCCGACAGCCTCTGCCCGTGCGCGACGGAACCGCCCCGACGCTCCCTCGATCGGGGAGCGGGGCACTTCAGTCGATGCGGCACACCTGCAGTGACGGGGCCGGTTCGAGAGTCCACGGGCGCTCGGATCCGTCGGCGGGAAGTGCGAGGACGCCGCGTTCGGCGGGGTGCATGCTGCCGATCGCGTGGCCGTCGCCGGCGTCGGCGAAACGACGAAGTCTCACATCGACCGTCTTCGCCGAAGAGGTCCAGATCTGATATCGGTCACCAGGCTCGAGCTTCGTGCCGGGCGGCGGGACCGGCCCCGGCCCGGCGACACACCGTCTCGTCCCGGGGCTCGCCTGCAACGTCACCGACTCATCCGCGAGCAACAGTGCGTCGGCCTGTCGACGTGCCGATCTGCTGCCCAGTTCGTCCAGCGGCAGATCGAGGACCGGTGACCCGACCTCGTCGACCAGCCGCAGGTACTGCTCGACGGTCACCGGGATGAGGTTCAACGGCAGGATCCGCGCCCCGTCGGCGTGGGCGCCGGCGGCTTCGGTCGCGGCCAGGACCGGTCGCGTACGTTGCTGATAGTCGAGTACGAAATCGCGGTGCGCATCGAGGTGGCCGACCAGACCGACCGCGCCGAGCACCACCACCGCCATCGCCGCGACGGGGACACCGCTCGCCACGGCCCGTCCCCGCACGCACCACAACAGCGCGGCGATCAACAGGAACTGCCCCAGGAAGACGTAGCGGGGGCTGTCGGTCGGGTTCAGCGCGAGGTCACCGGCCCGGCTGTACGCGGTGAGCGCGACGAACGCCACCGCCGCGGCGAGCGCCGCGACGACGTGCGCGTCGACCGTCCGCCAGCGTCGGTGCGCCACGACGAGGATCACGATGAGCGCGACGGCGACCAGCGCCGCCCCCGGCCGCCAACCCGCGGTGAACCCGGCGAGGATCGCGACCGTCATGTGCCAGGCGTAGCTCGCCTTGGCGCCCAAGGTCGCCGGTTTGGTCGCTTCGTGACGGAACAGCCACCAGACCGCCCACGCGATCACCGGCGGTGCGAACGTGACCAGTCGCCGCACCGGGACCCGTCGCAGCACCAACTCCAGCCCGACCGCGAAGGCGACGACCACGCCCACACTCGAGGACGCCAGCGCAACGGTCAACGCCGCCGTCGCCCACAGATCTGCCGACAACCGGTCGCGCCGGATCAGCCACCAGGCGACCACCAGCATGACGATCGGAATGTCGAAGTTGATCAGGAATCCGTACAGCAGATTGGTCTGAGCACCCCACGACCATGCGACGCCCAACGCCGCGACACCGACGAGGCGGGCGTCGACGATGCGGCGGTGCGTGAGCGCGAGCGCGACCGGGATCGCCAGGAACACCACGATCCCGATCGTGCCGTAGGGCCGGTAGGAACTGATCCCGACGGTGTGCGCGAGTGCCTGATAGACGGCCACGGGAACGACCGACAGGTGCCCGTTGTACGGCGTCAGCAGCGACCCGTCGACGTAGTGGGCGAGCACGTCCCACTCGTCTGCGACGAACCAGAAGCCGCGCTGGGTCCACCACGCGAGCACCGCCAGCGCCACGAGCCCCAGCACGCAGGCCACCCGGTACGCAGACACCTCACCGGCGCGCCCGATGACCGGCGTCGACCCATCGGTGGCGACGGCCTGGTCCGAGGAACGGGCGGCGCCGGGCGCGGTCATCGGCGCGATGCTACCGACGGGGTGTCTCACCCCCGTCACCCCCACGCCTGCGCACCGGGCAGACTCGACGCCATGACCACCACATCGACCGACAACACCGCGCCGTCCTCTGGGCCCTTCGCCGGATCGGGCGCCTTGATCACCGGAGGCGGCAGCGGCATCGGCTTCGCCACCGCCAGGCTCCTGGCACGCGACGGGGCACAGGTGACCCTCATGGGCCGCACCGCCGACAAACTCGCGGCCGCGGCCGAAGCGCTCGCCGCCGAGTTCCCGACCGCTCCGCCGGCGACGATCGCCCCCGGATCGGTCGACGACGAGACCGCGGTGGCCGAAGCGGTGAGGATCGCCACGGCGACGACGGGGCGGCTCGCCGTCGCCGTG
>JBDZUV010000134.1:0-8436 GCA_040255345.1 Actinomycetota bacterium
CTGGAGCGGCTGGTCGCTCTCGCTGCTGCCCGCTTCGCCGTGGAGGTTGTACACGTCGATCACCACCCCGTCGGCCGGCGTGATCGTGGTGACCGCGAAACCCTTGAAGGCCAGACAGTCCGCGGCGCCGTGATCGGAGGTGTCCGCACCCCCGAAGCAGCCGTCCCAGGGCACGTGGGTCACCTCACCGAGCGGGAAGTTCGACAAGAAGCCGAGCCCGTCGGCCAGCAGCGCCGAGGGCCGATCCGCATTCGTGCCCAGCGGCTGGGCGGGCATCGCCGCCTGGTAGCTGTGCGTACTCGCCTTCTCGAGGATCTCGTGGTACACCCGGGTCGGAGCGAGCGGGTTCGGATCCGGGGTCTTCCAGGTCTCCTGCAGCAACACCAGGTCGAACGCGTTCAGCTTCGGACCGATCTGCGCGGTGTTCACCTCCGGGTTCGAGCCCGACAACGCCTCGGGCAACCCGGCCACGTTGTAGGTGAGCGCGGAGATCTCACCGTCCCAGTCGCCCCCTGCGGTCATTGCCGTGGTCGACGTCGCCGCCGGACCAGAGGCGCCGTCGTCGGAACTTCCACCACTGCACGAGGTCACCGCCAGCCCGGCAACCAGTGCCCCGACGATCAGGGAGCGGACCGGTGTGGGTCGCGGGCGGCGGGGCATGGGCATGTCCGGGTCTCCGAATCGGGCTCGGTGGTCGATGGGGCCGTGGCCGAACCTAGGAGAAGGTGAGCGGCAGCCGGTCGGGTCCGTAGATGCCGATCGGTGGCCGCCACACCGGATCTCCGGCGAGCTCGATCACGGCGAACCGGTTCGCCAGCGCCGTGAACGCTTCCTGCAACTCGGCACGGGCGAGGTTCGCGCCGAGACAGTAGTGGCGTCCGCCGCCGAAGGTGTTCATCGACTCCCGCGCGGGGCAGACGTCGAAGGTCATCGGCTCGTCGAACATCTCCGGGTCGAGGTTCGAGTGGCCGAGCCCCACCGTCACGAACGTGCCCGCGGGGATGACGTAGCCGCCCAGCTCGACGTCTTCGGTGGCGAAACGCGGCGCGGCGTCGACGGCGCCCTTGAATCGGAGGACCTCCTCGACGGCCTGCGACGTCAGACCCGGGTCGTCGCGCAACCGCTGCCACTGTTCGGGGAACGTGGCGAACAACCACATCGACAGACCGAGCTGGTTGCGGGTCGTGTCGTGCCCGGCGAACAGCATCGCCATGATCATGTGTTCGACGTCGCCCGCTTCGTACTGCTGGTCTTCACGCCCCACCTTCACCAGGGAGGTGACCAGGTCGTCGCGGGGATGGTCGGTGCGGTCCTGGACGAGTGCGGTCACGTATTCGACCAGGTTGCTCAGACCCCACTGGATCTCTTCGGCGTGCTCGGTGACCGCGAGCGACAGCGTCCAGGTGATCGCCTGGTTCCAGCGGGCGAACTCGGTGTGGTCCGCGTCGGGGACGCCGAGAATGTGGCTGATCACCCTGATGGGGAGATGATCGGCGAACGCCGACATGAACTCGCACCCGTCAGGGTCGAAGGCGTCGATCAGCTCGTTCGCGATGTCCGCGATGAGCGGACGCTGCACCTCGACGGCTCGGGGCGTGAGCGACTTGGTGACCAGACGACGCAGGCGGATATGGCGTGGACCCTCCGCGGCGAGCACCGAATTCGCGATCCCGGCACCCGCCGAGTCCGCAGGGACGCCCTGCAGGCCGACCAGCTCGGGAATGCCGCTCCGCAAGCGCTTGTCGCCGAGGGCGGCGTGCACCTCGTCGTACCCGGTGACCAGCGCCCCCATGTCGGTCCGCAACACGGGACTCTGCGCACTCAGCTGCGCGACCTCCCGTCGAAGGTCGGAGAACAGTGGACTCCCCACCGCGTTGCCGACCGCATCGGTGGCAAGTGCGGCCGCGAAGGGGTTGCAGTACGGGGCGTCTGCGAGGGGAGTGGCCATCGGGGGAGCCTTTCGAGAGACCGGTGCGCTCGTCGTCGAAGACGCTACCCCGGTCGTACGTCGCCGGTCCCCAACCAGGCGAGCGCGGCGTGGGTCATCGCCTCGATGCCGATCCCCAGTGCCAGGTCGGCATCCGGGGCGAACCGGGGAGAGTGGTTGTAGGCGATGTCCTCGGCGTAGCGACCCTCGGCGAGCGCTTTCGAGACCTTCTCGGGGTCGGTGACCCCGACGAACCAGAACGCACTCGGGCAGCCCGCCGCGGTGGCGAAGTGTCCGAAGTCCTCACTGCCGGTGATCAGCGGCGACTCGACGACGGCGCCTTCGCCGAAGTGCGCGGTCAGCGCGTCGGCGACCCGGCCGATCGCCTCGGCGTCGTTGCTGAGCAGCGGGAGCGACTCTTGCTGGACGATCTCGGGTTCGGTGGGGCAACCCGCCGTGGCGCACTCGCCCTTCACGATGCGTTCGATCGCGGCGAGCACCTGGTTCCGCACGAAGTCCGAATAGGTGCGGACGCTCAGCGCGAGCACGGCGTCGTCGCCGATCACGTTCGCCTTGGTGCCCACCCGGACCGACCCGACCGTGACCACCGCGGTCTCCAACGGGTCGATCTCGCGGGAGGTGATCGTCTGCAGTCGCAGGATCACCGACGCGGCCAGCACCGCCGGGTCGATCGTGAACTGCGGTGTCGAGCCGTGCCCACCACGACCGTGCAGGGTGACCTGCAACATGTCGGCGCTGGCCATCGCGGGGCCCGAGCGCTGCAGGATCCAGCCCGCCGGCGCGGGCGCGGTGTGTTGGCCGAGGGTCACATCGGGGGTGCCGAAACGCTCGAAGAAGTCATCAGCGACCATCGCCTCGGCGCCCCCACCGATCTCCTCGGCGGGCTGGAACACCAACACCAGACGACCCGACCATTCGCCACGGCGCGCCAGCAGCTCTTCGGCGGCGCCGAGCAGCCAGGTCACGTGCAGATCATGCCCACAGGCATGGGCGACGCCGACGTCGTTGCCGTCGGGGTCGGTGCCCCGCGCGGTACTCGCATAGGCCAGGCCGGTCTCTTCGGTGACCGGCAGTGCGTCCATGTCGGCCCGGCACAACACCGTCGGACCCACACCGTTCTCGAGGACCCCGACCACGCCGGTGCGCCCGACGTTGCGGGTCACCGTGTAGCCGACTGCCTCGAGCCGGTCTGCGACGATCCCCGCGGTGCGGTGCTCCTGGAAGGACAGTTCGGGGTTGGCGTGCAGGTCTTCGTACAGAGCCTGGAGTTCGGCGAGCGGGGCCGTGGTCAGCGTCGACATGGCGCCCAGTCTCGCATGCCCCGGGCCGCGCCGTGTCGGCGGCGGCGCCAGATCAGGCCACCGGGCGTCAGTCGCGCAGCGCGATCTGAGCGAGGGCAGCGGTGAGCATGAGATTCTTGAGCGCATGGCTGAACTGCATGGCTCGGGCAGGGTCCTCGGCGTCCATCGTCCAAAACGCGTGGCCGGCAAGCGTCGTGGGGATCAGTGAGGCGATCATCCCGGTTGCCGCGGCCCGAGGCAGCACGTTCGCGCACAGCGCTGCGCCCCCGGCCATCATCGCGGCCCCGTTGAAACGGACCGCGATCTCAGGTGACGGAACGCCCAGCTTCTCGGCCGCCGCGATCCGTCCGCCCGGTTCGGAAGCGGCCTTGTAGCCCATCCAGATGAAAGGAGCTCCAAACGCGGCCTGGGCGACACGGCGGGCGAGTTTCATCGTTTCTCCTCGAGAGTCGAAGTGGCCGCCGGACGCGGTCGCGAAGGTGTCAACCGTGCCGAGTGCGCATATGTTCCCCGAGGCGATCGGAGCCGGGTGTGGGACGATGGCCACGTTGTGCCGAGGGAGCACGTGTGCTCGAATGCGGAGTGAACCGGGTGTCGGAGCCGGCCCGGTCCATCCCACTGCACTCGATGGAGAGGTCCCCGATGCCGAACTGGCCCAACTACGAAGACGCGGTCGCATTCTCACCCGAAGGTCCGGGCGTGCAGCTCCTGCACATCGACGACAAGATGAAGGTGCTGCTCGTCGGCCTCGAACCCGGCCAGTCGCTGCCGCCACACGAAGGTCCGGGCGCGTCGTTCTCGTTCCTGTCCGGCAGCGGCACCATGATGATCGGCGACGACGAGATCGAGGTGACCGCCGGTTCGCTCGCGGTCGTGCCCGAGGGAGCGAACCGGTCGATCCGCACCGACGGCGAACGTCTGGTGTTCATGGGCACCCTCAGCGACCCGAACGCCACCCACCACGAGTAGCTCGACGCATCGCCGAGGGGTGGTGCTTGCGGGACGGGCCGACAACTCCTAGCGTGCGCCCACCATGGATCGGACGAGTCGGACACCGGTCGCCGATCGGGCACCGGACGACGCGGCCGTCGTCGTACCGACCGGGGTCTTCCGCATCGGCGTCGCCGTCATCGCTGCCGTCGCGCTCGTCGTGCGACTCCTCCAGGTCGCCTGGGTCACCGGCGACCAGAAACTGACCGGCGACGCGTTCTACTACTACTGGCAGGCTCACCACAACGCGAACGGTCACTGGTTCGTCCAGCCGTTGTTGTACACGAGCTGGGGAGCGTGGATCCCCGGAGCCGACCATCCCCCCGGCTTCGTGCTCCTGTTGACGGTGCTCGACTTCCTCGGGCTGGACACGCCACTCGCCCAGCGCTACTTCCTCGCCGTGCTCGGGGTCGTCTCGGTCGTCGTGATCATCTGGATCATGCGCCAGGTGGTCGGCGACCGGGCGGCGCTCATCGCCGGTGGCCTCGCCGCGATCTACCCGAACCTGTGGGTCAACGACGGCCGGATCATGTCCGAGACGATGTTCGTGCTGTGCTTCGTGCTGGCGCTGTTCGCCTTCTTCCGGTTCCGCGCCGACCACCGGTGGCGGTGGCTGATCCTGCTCGCCGTTGCGCTGACCGCGGCGTCTTCGGCACGACCCGAATCGTTACTGCTGTTTCCTCTCGTGCTGGTACCCGCAGTGTGGAGCGCGACAAACGGCGATCTGCGGCGCCGGTCGGCCATGATCGCCGTCGGCGCGTTGATTCCGCTGGCGAGCTTCGCCCCGTGGGTCGTGTTCAACACGATGCGGTTCGACCAGGTCGTCGTGATGTCGACCGGTGCGGGCCAGACCCTGGCGCAGGGGAACTGTTCGCTGACCTACTACGGCTCGTCGATGGGTCTCAACCAGTTCAAGTGCCTCGAGCGGATCCTTCCCCCGGCCGGCCGGGACGTCAACATCGCCGAACAGGACGGCATCTACCGTGACGCCGCCTTCGACTACATGGGCGACCACCTCGACCGCCTTCCCAAGGTGGTCCTGGCGCGGGAAGGACGGACCTGGGGACTGTGGCGTCCGGGTCAGCAACGGCGGGTCGACCACGTCTGGGAGAACCGCGGATCGCTCGCGGTCGTGGCGTTGCAGCAATGGAGCTGGTGGATCGTCGGGGCGCTCGCCATCGGTGGAGCGGTGATCTGGCGTCGGCGGCGCTACGGGCTGTACCCACTGGGCGCCCAGTTCGCGATCACGGTCGCGGTCGTCGGCTTCACCTTCGGCAACACCCGTTACCGGGTCGGCGTCGAGGTCTGCGCGGTGCTGCTGGCAGCGACCACGATCGAGTTCGCATGGCGGTGGTGGCGCGGACGGGCACTGCCGGTGAGATCAGACGCTCCACCTGCCACGGCGGTTCAGCCGATGGCGCCGACCTGAGCGTCGCTACAGCCCGACAGGATCCGGACGATCGCGTCGCGTTCGGCGCTGGTCATCCACAGGTGGTAGCGCGCCTTGACGTGGGTCTGGAGTGCGACGTACCGGCAGCGGAACGCCTTGTTGGAGGGGAGCCAGGTGGCGGCGTCACCCGCGCCCTTCTGATTGTTCGCGGGGCCGTCCACGGCCAGCAGGTTCAACGGGTCGTTGGCGAGCATCCGCCGCCGGACCTCGCCGATCTGCTGGGCGCCCTTCTGCCAGGCGTCGTTCAACGCCACGACGTGGTCGATCTGGACTGCTGAGCTGGTGCGTCGGCCACGCGTGAAGTCGATGCGAGTGCCGGTGTAGGGGTCGTGGAGGACGCCGGTGAGCACCACACAGTCGCGGGTTCCGGGCTTGGTCGAGGTCACGGTCAGGTCGCGTCGGAGGATGTCGTTGCGGGTGTCGCAACCGTTGTGGCCACCGGCCACGGCCACGTCGTCGGTCCAGGCCGGTCCGAACTCGGACCGTTCGTACCCGGTCTTGGGGGCCCGCCCCTTGATCGCGATGCCGCCGAGGATCCAGCGGGTCGTCGCGACGGGACCGGCCGCCGGGGCGACGGTCGTGGTGGGGGCCGGCGAGGTGGTCGGTGCCGGGGTGCTCGGCGGGGTCGCCGTCGGGGCCGGCTGCGTCGACGCAACCGTGGTCGAGAGGGCCGGCGTGGGTGTCGCCGTGGCCGACACGGTCGTGGCCGACACGGTCATGGTCGACGGCGCCGCGACGGGCTCATCATCGCCGGAGCCGGTGAGCGCGCCGAGCAAGGCGAGTGCAGCGACCACGATCGCCACCACGATCCAACGGGCACGGGTCGTGGTCTTCACCGTCGATGGACTCTACCGACCGGCCCGGCGGTGAACCGGCAACCGGCGGTCGTGCCTGCCGTGGCGGCCGTCAGGTGCACTGCATGATCTGCCATCGGCTTTGGCAGACTCGGTTGCCGTGACCGTTTCCGGACCTGCCGTGGCCCCGACCGAGAACGACGTGGTGCTGGCGATCGATGTCGGCAGCACCCTGGTGAAGACGGCCGTCGTCGGGCCCGGTCGCTGCGACGTGCACCGCTTCGAGACCGCCAGGTCGACCGAGCCGTGGAGCATCGAACGTCTCGTGCGCATCGCCGTCGACGTGCACGGCGCCGCCGTGGCGGCGGGGATGAACCCGGCGTGTCTGGTGGTCGCCGTACCCGGACAGGTCGACGAATACCACGGCGTGGTGCAGTACTCGGCGACCCTGCCCTGGCATGACGTCGCCGTCGCCGACCGGATCTCCGAGGCGGTGCCCGTCGAGGTGATCGTGCGTCACGCGGCGCGGGTCGCCGCGTCGGCCGAGGCGAATCTGGGCTCGCGCTCGGTGGTCGAGGGCACGCTGCTGTTCGTGTCGATCGGCGCGAGCATCGTCGCCGCGGGAGCCCAGTCGGGCACGGTGGTCGCCGACCATGTCGGCGCCGGGGACCTGGGCCGCATGCGGGTCCGATCAGGGCCGTACGCCGGGAAGTCGCTCGATGAGGTCGCGTCGACGACGGCGATCGCCCGCCGCTACGCCGATGCCACCGGTACCTCCCAGGATTCGGTCGACGCCGCCGCTGTCCACGGTCTGCTCTCCACCGATCCGGTCGCCCGCAAGATCTGGGATGAGGCCGTCGAGGCGCTCGCCGATGGCCTGGAGTGGTCGACGATGCTGTTCGCGCCCCGGGCACTCGTGGTCGGTGGGGGCCTTGTGAACGCCGGGGACGACCTGATGGCGCCGTTGATCGCCGGGGTCACGCGCCGACTCGACGGTCGGGCCGTCACCGACATCCGTGTCGCTTCGTTCCGTGACGATGCCGGATGGGTCGGCGCCGCATTGGCCGGATGGCGCAAGGCCGGCTGGTCGGTGGAATCGCTGCGGACGGTGCTCGACGGCCATTTCGAGCACCGCGAGCCATGATTCGATGACGTTCGTCGTCGGCGCCGACCATGTCGTCACCTCCGACGGTGGTGTCGAAGATGTGCGGGTCACCATCGACGACGGTGTGATCACCTCGATCGAATCGGCCGACAAGGCGACCGGTTCGGCCGACTGCACCGGCGCCTGGATTCTGCCCGGCGCGGTCGACCTGCATTGTCACGGCGGTGGCGGGGCGAGCCTGATGGCCGCCGACCTCGACCAGGTCCGCGCCGCGCTCGCGTTCCATCGCGCCCACGGGACGACGACGTCGCTGATCAGCCTGGTCTCCGCCCCGATCGACCGACTGGTCACCCAGCTTCGCCGCATCGCCGGCTGGCTCGACGACCCGACGACCGGGCTGGCCGAGCAGGTCGCGGGCATCCACCTGGAGGGGCCGTTCCTGTCGACGTCCCGCTGCGGCGCGATCGATCCGTCGACGATGATCGACGCGTCGACGAACGCCGTCGGCGCGCTGCTCACCGCAGCCGGCGGTTGGCTACGGGTCATCACGGTCGCTCCCGAGCGTGCCGGGGTCCTCGAAGCGATCCCGGTGTTGCGCCGCGCCGGGGTGGCCGTCGCGGTCGGCCACACCGACGCGCCGGCCGAAGTCGTGCACACCGCGATCGCTGCGGGCGCGACGTCGGCGACGCATCTGGGCAACGCGATGTCGCCGTTCCATCACCGGGAGCCCGGCGCATTCGGCGCGTGTCTCGCCGACCCGGGTGTGAGCTGTGAACTGATCGTCGACGGACATCACCTGCACCCGGACACGGTCCGGTTCGCCACGGCAGCCAAGGGGCCGGATCTCG
>JBDZUV010000009.1:0-36513 GCA_040255345.1 Actinomycetota bacterium
AAGGGAGTGTTGCCGCACTGGGCCCACCCCCAGGGGTAGTTCGTGTGGCTGTGCGGGCCGCCGATGTCTTCGATGCGCTCGATGGCCTGATCGGGGGTCTCGAGAATGCCGTTGAAGAACTTCATCTCGTGCATGACGCCGTAGGGGCCACCCTCCTGCGAGGCACCGTTGTCGGCCATCACCACGAGGATCGTGTCGTCCAGAACCCCGAGATGCTCCAGACCCGCCACGAGCCGCCCGACCTGGTCGTCGGTGTGATCCAGAAAAGCCGCGAACGCCTCCTGCAGCCTGGCGGCGAGGCGCTGCTGGTTCTCGGGCAACGTGTCCCAGGGCTCCACTCCGGGGTTGCGCGGCGCGAGTTTCGTGTGCGCCGGAACGACCCCGAGTTCGAGTTGGCGGGCGAAGCAGGCCTCACGGTGCACGTCCCACCCGTCGTCGTAGCGCCCGCGGTATTTGGCCAGATACTCCGGGGGGGCCTGGTGCGGTGCGTGGGTCGCGCCGAAGGGCAGGTACGCGAAGAAGGGACGATCGGGTCGCACACCACGGGAGTCCGAGATCATCCTCAGCAGATTGTCGACGAGGTCCTCGGACAGGTGGTAGCCGTCCTCGGGACCTGCGGGCGGGTCGACCGGGTGATTGTCGCAGGTGAGGTCGGGATGGAACTGGTCGGTCTCACCCTCGAGGAATCCGTAGAACCGGTCGAAGCCCCGGCCGAGCGGCCACTGATCGAACGGGCCGGCTGCCGAGCACTGTTCCATCGGTGCCAGGTGCCACTTGCCGGTGCAGAACGTGCCGTATCCCTCGGCGCGCAGCACCTCGGCGACCGTGGCCGCATGGTTCGAGATGTGCCCCAACTGGTTCGGAAACCCGGTGTCGAAGTTCGACAGGGCCCGCATCCCGACCGCATGCTGGGAGCGTCCGGTGAGCAGCGACGCCCGGGTCGGCGAACACAGGGGCGTGACGTGGAAGTTCGTGAACTGGAGTCCGTTGCGCGCCAACGCGTCGATGTGCGGCGTGTCGATGTCGGACCCGTAGCACCCGAGCTGGGCGAACCCGGTGTCGTCCAGGAGCACCACCACCACGTTCGGTGCGTCTGCGCCGGGGTGGGGTGGGGTCGCGAAGTACGGCTCGGACTCGGTGTGGGTGTTGGCGATCCGGCCCTTGAACCATTGTGGCGTCGGCATGTCTCAGCTCCCCTTCGTCACGGCGAGGTGGGCCAGTTCACGGGCGACCATCGGACCGGCGTTCTGGTTCTGGCCGGTCACGAGATTGCCGTCGATGACCCAGTGGTTGGCGAACACGTCTCTGAACGCCTCGGTGGATTCGAACGCCGCACCCTGGCGGCGCAGTTCGGTCTCGGGATGCAGCGGCGTGGCTTCGATCCCGAGTTCGCCGACCTGTTTGTCGGTGACCGCCGAGATCCGGCGGCCCGCCACCAGCGGACGACCCTCGGTGTCGGTGGCCCGCAACAGGCCGAGCGGCCCATGGCAGATCCCCCCGATCGCCGCGCCGTTCGCGTTGGCGGCGGTGACCAGCGCGCCGAGCGCATCGGACTGGCCCAGGTCGAACGCAGCACCCCACCCGCCGGCGAGATACACGATCGAATAGTCCTCGGCGTCCAGATCACCGACGGCGAGCGACTCGGTGACCTTGGCGCGGAAGGGGTCGTCGGCGAGGAAGCGGTCGTCGGCCGCGGTGCGCAGGGGCCCTCGCAGCGACAGCGGGTCGACCGGGATCGTCCCGCCCGCCGGTGAGGCCACGTCGACCTCGGCGCCCGCGTCGATGAACGCGTAGTAGGGCACGGTCATCTCCGACGCGAACACGCCGGTGGGTTTGCCGACGTCGAGCACGCCGTGATTGGTGGCGACGATGAGGACCCGGTGGCCGACGAGGTTCGGTAGCGCCGCGGCGGTGTCGTCGTCGGGGTGCATGCCGAGCTTGTGCAACAACGCCCGCACGGCGCGGGCGGGTGGCCGGGCTCTGCGTCGGTCCGGAGAGGTCGGGTGACGGCGTTCGTAGGGCCAGGGGTCGTTCCGCTCCGGGATCGACCGCGTGCGCTCGGCCACGAGACGCTGCTCGAGGACCCTGCGGACCTCGGCGGTGGCGGGGTCGTCGGCGTGATTGACCGCCTCGATCGGGTCGTCGTCGAGGTCGTAGAGCTCCCACTGATCGGCCAGGGGCTCACTGCGGTACCGATCCCCCGTCGGCGGGCTCGCGGCCAGATGCCGCACGAAGGGCTCGGTCCAGGTCGCCGGATCGTCGTAGGTACGGACCAGCTTCCACAGGTGCCCGGCGCCGCCGTCGCTGTCGTCGACGCGGGACACGACGGCTTCGAAGTTCGCCCCGACGTGTGCGGGCACCTGGATCCGCAACGGCCTGGGCGGGTGCTCGACCCGTCCGAACTTGCGGGCGAGGCCCGAGGCGAGCGAATCGCCTTCGAGCATGTTGTCGCGGGTCATCAGGTACACGTGCCGGTTCTCGTCGACCGGTTCCTCGCCGTCGACGACCGCCATCAGATTGCGGCCAGGCAGCGGGTGGACCTCGGTGAAGTCCTCGGCGAGGACCGCCGCGGTCGCTTCCGGGTCGATCCCGGCAGCGGCGAGCAGGGTGGGCACGATGTCGAGGTGCGACGTGGGTGCGTCGACGGTGCGCGGGGCGGTCTCGGTGGAGCCGACCCGGGCGATCACGAACGGGATCCGCGTCGCTTCGTCGTACAGGTTGAACCACTTCTGGTGCAGACCGCCGTGGGCGCCGAGCAGGTCGCCGTGATCGGCGGTGCGCACGAGCACGGCGTCGCCGCCTCCCTCGGTGACGGCCCGACGGACCCGGTCGATCGGGGCGTCGACCTCGGCGTGCAGCCGGTGGTACAGGTCGCGGTAGGCCTGCGCGTTGTTGTCGTAGATGCGTCTGACGGCGGGCGCGGGACCGTACGCGGTCGGATACGACGTGCGGTACGCGATCTGGGCGGCCGGCTTGGTCGACAGGTCCTCGTCGGCCGTCGTGGGCGCGGGCACCGTCGGCGGGTCGAGAGCCGATGCTTCGAGGGGATTGTCGCGCATCCAGATCGGGAACAGCACGATGTCGTGGGGGTTCACGAAGCTGGCGACGAGCAGGAACGGTCGCTGCGCGTCGACGTCACCGGCGCGGCGCCGTGCATAGCGGTCCTCGAGCCAGTGCACCACGCGTGCGGCGATCAACGGGTCGCGCACGTATCCGCTGTCGGCCAGCCGACCCCCGTGGGGTTCGGGACCGACCCAACCGGAGAAGCCGAATCCGCCGAGCGGATCGGCGTCGAGATACTGCTGCACCGCCGAGGCGTCGACGTGCCCCTGGGCGTCATTGGTCGCCAGGGGCGATCCGGTGGCGGGATCGATGAGGTCCGCGTGGGAGATGTGCCACTTGCCGTCGTAGTGGGTGTCGTATCCCGCCGCACGGAACCAGTTGCCAAGGGTCGGAACCTCACCGGGTCGCAGCCAACGCAGCCGCGAGTCGTCGGCCATCTTTCCCAGGCCATCGGTCTGGGTCACCCCGTGCAGATCGGGATACTGGCCGGTGAAGATGGTCGGGCGTGACGGCACACACGCGACCGACCCGGTGTAATGGCGGGCAAAGCTCACGCCGTGCTCGTCGAACCACGCTCGTCCGACGAGCGTGTCCGCACGCCACCGGGCCAGCGCTGCAGCGCGGGGCCCGGCGGCCGCGCGTTCATAGGGAGGCGTGGCCCGCTCTTCGTCGGTCATGATGATGACGATGTCGGGCCGGGCGTCGGCAACGGGGTCAGTCACGGGCGCCGGCTTCCATGCGCTGGTCGAGGCTGTCGAGGAGTTGGTCGGACACTCGGGCGAGGACCCGCGCCACGACCGCCGCGACGAGCTTCTGGGGCGGCCGACTGCCGGCGTCCACCGTCGAGGTGAGCGACACCTCGGTGCCGCCCTCGACCGGCTCGAGACGCCATCGGTTCTCGGCGCGGCGGACCGCTCCGGGCAGGCCGTCGATCTCATAGGCCAGGGTGAGCGCGGGCTCCCAGTCGACGACCCGTTCGAGCAGCACCTTGCGCCCCGCCTGCACCCGCCGGGTCGCGCCGGGCCCGTCACTCGTCGCCGTGGTGACCGTCGAATGGCTCACGTTGGGTGCCCAGGTCGCCAGCGCGCCGTAGTCGGCGAGCACTTCCCAGATCTCCCCGGGCGATGCCTCGATGCGTCGATGCCGCGTCGCCTGTGCCATCTCCCTGCCCCTTCTCGTCGCGTTCGGAACACTCGGGTCGCCCACCTTAGCCGTCCCGACGCGCTATTGCGAGATGACATCGCAATAGTTCCAGGGCGCGGTAACGTGCTGGCCGTGCCCGATTCGTCAGCCACCATCGAGGACGGCCGCCGCGCGCGGCGCAGTCGGAACCGCGAGGCCGTCGTCGACGCCTTGTTCGACCTGCTGGCCGAAGGGACCGGGCTACCCGGTGCCGATGCGATCGCGGAACGCGCCGGGGTGTCGGTGTCGTCACTGTTCCGCTATTTCGACGGCCTCGAGGATCTGAAGAACCAGACCGTCGAGCGGTACTTCACCCGCTACGAATCGCTGTTCGAGATCCCCCACATCGGCGAGGGATCCCGAGCGGAGCGGATCGAGACCTACGCCGAGGCCCGCGCCCGTCTCTACGACGCCATCGCGCCGATCGCCCGACTGGCGCGTGCCCGGGCCTACGACCAACCGGGCCTGGCGGCGCCGCTCGCCCGGGCCCGGGCGAGCTTCATCGACCAGATCCGCCGGCACTTCGCCCCGGAGCTGACCGGTCTGTCGGCCGGCGCCGCGGACGCGCGCGTGGCCCTCGTCGACTCGCTCACCTCCTTCGAGGCCTGGGACCTCCAGCACACCGTGCACGAGCGCACGGCGGCGGAGGTCCGGTCCGGGTGGCGCGACGGGCTCGGCCGCCTGCTCGGCGACTGAGCCCGTGCTTCAGGCGGCGGTCGTCTCGATCGCCGGTGCGGCGCCGGTGGTCACGGTCACCCTGCGAGGCTTGGCCTGCTCGGCCACCGGGATGGTCACCGTGAGCACCCCGTTGGTGTAGTCGGCGGTGACCTTGTCGGCGTCGAGTCCCTTGCCCAGGAACAGCTGACGGCGATACGCGCCCTGGCGGCGTTCCGCGGCCACGACCTGGGTGTCGTCATCTGCGGTCCAGTTGCGCTCGGCGGACACGGTCAACGCGTCCTTCTCGACGGTCAGGTCGATGGAGTCGGGCTCGACCCCGGGCAGGTCGAATCGGACCGTGAACGTGTCGCCCTTGCGGAACGCGTCCATCGGGACCGACGACGGGCGGGCCCGCGTGCCGAACGCCTCCTGGGCGAGTGCATCGAGGTCACGGAACGGATCGGTGCGCAGCAACATGTCTGGCCTCCTTGTGGGACGGATGAGGACTTGCACCCAGGATGTTAGCCGCAGCCCCCGACCTTGACAACATCATTGTCAGTTTTTCTGCCTGCCTGGCAATTTCGCCCTTGCGCTGTCTGGGATGGCGAGACGCGATACAATGGTCGTCACGCACTTGTTCACCATCGGTCACTCCACCCGAACCAGCGACGAGTTCTGCGCGCTGCTCGCCGAACACGATGTCGCGACGCTCGCCGACATCCGGTCGATCCCGGGGTCGAATCGCAACCCCCAGTTCCACGCCGAGGCGCTCGCCGCGTCGTTGGCACGAACGGGGGTCAACTACGTCCACCTCGCAGCACTCGGAGGGCGGCGCGGCCGCCAGCGGCAGGTCGACGAAGACCTGAACGCCGCGTGGCGTAACCGGTCGTTCCGCAACTACGCCGACTACACGACCACGCCCGACTTCGAGGCCGGCCTGCGCGAGCTCATCGGTCTCGACGGACCCGTCGCCTGCATGTGTGCCGAGGCGGTGCCCTGGCGCTGTCATCGCACGATCGTGTCCGACAACCTGGTCGCCCGGGGCCACGACGTCACCCACGTGATCGGCACAGCGGTCACCGAACACCGCCTCGGTGCGTGGGGCCCCGCCCCGGTCGTCGCGGGCACCGCGGTGACCTACCCGGTCATCTGACGAATCGGCGTTCCCGACACCTCGGAGCCACCCAAGGGAAGACCCTGCAACGCGGCGGCGCGTTGCCTATACTCCGCCGATTCGTCCCGCTCTCCCGAACATCGCCGAGGGGTCCGCGCCGTGGGCCCCGACCGCGACGATGGCACTCGTGCTCCACGAACACGAAGACCGATGACCCGCGACCTGCCCCCATGGTTCCCGCAGGCCGGGCTGGGGATCTTCGTCCACTGGGGCCCCTTCGCCGTTCCCGCGTTCGCGCCGACCCTCGCCCCCGGTGCGTCGGTGCCCGAACTGCTCCGTTCGGATCCTCGCCACCTCGGCGCGCGCATGCCCTACGCCGAGTGGTATCGCAACGCCATGACGATCCCGGGAAGTGCGACCGCGCGGCATCACCACGAGGTCTGGGGCGACGCGCCCTATGACGACTTCAAGGAACGCTTCGAGGCCGGCCTTCACGACTGGGACCCGCACCGGTGGGCCGAGTTGTTCGCGGCGAGCGGCGCCGGTTACGTGGTACTGGTCACCAAGCACCACGACGGGTACTGCCTGTGGCCGACCGCGGTCCGCCATCCGGTTCGCTCGGGATGGTGCTCGCCGAGGGATCTCGTCGGCGAGCTGGCCGAAGCGGTGCGCGCGGTCGGGCTCCGGTTCGGTGTCTACTACTCCACGGGGCTGGACTGGTCGGTGCACCACGAACCGATCCGTGAACTCGTCGACACGCCGGCGTGCATCCCCACGTCCCCGGCGTACGTCACGTATGTCACCGCACAACTCGACGAGCTGGTCGAGCGCTACGCGCCGAGTGTCGTGTGGGCCGACATCGGCACCCCGAAGGGATTCGACGTCGCCGCCTTCAAGAACCGCCTGCTCCGAGCGGTACCCGATGCCGTGATCAACGACCGGTGGGACCCACCCCTCCCCGGTATCGGACGGCCGTTCGTGCGCCGGGTACTGAACGGCGCGGTGGCGCTGTCGGCCTCCCGCGGGCCCGACCGGCCCTTCCTGCCCGGTCGGCATCGCCTCGCGGATTTCCGCACCCCCGAGTACTCGCTGCCCGGGCCGAAGTTCGACGCCCCCTGGGAGACCACCCGTGGTCTGGGAGCCGGCTTCGGCTACAACGCCGTCGAGACCGACGACCTGCGCATCGCACCGGACGAACTGGTCACCCTCTATCGTCAGGTGCGAGCCGCCGGCGGGAACCTGTTGTTGAACGTGGGCCCGCGGGCCGACGGCACGATCCAAGACGCCGAATCCCAACTGGTGCGCCATCTGGGCGCGGCGATCGCCCGGTCCGGCGACGCCGCCCGACGGCCACCACCCGCCGAGAACCGGAGCGCCCCATGAAGATCGCCCGCATCGACCTGGACGGTGCCGAACGTCTCGCTCGGATCGAGGCCGACCGGGTCCATCCACTCGCCGTCGACATCTCCTCGCCACTGGCGGTCCTGCTGGATGATCCTTCGACCCTCCCCCACACCGGCCACGAGCCCGTCGCGCGCGACCACGTCCGCCTGCTGGCACCGATCGCCCGCCCGGGCTCGATCATCGCGGTCGGCCTGAACTACGCCGACCACGCCCGAGAATCCGGCATGGTCGAACCGGACACCCCGATCACATTTGCGAAGCTCCCCCAGTCGGTGATCGGTCCCGGCGAGGCGATCCGGTGGTCGGCCGGACAGAGCACCCAGGTCGACTACGAGGCCGAACTCGCCGTGGTCATCGCGGCCGAGACCCGCGACGTCACGGTCGACGACGCCCTCGGCCACGTGCTCGGTTACACGTGCTGCAACGACGTGTCGGCCCGCGACGCCCAGTTCTCCGACGGGCAGTGGTCGCGGTCGAAATCCTTCGACACGTTCTGCCCACTCGGTCCCTGGCTGGTCACCGCCGACGAGATTCCCGACCCCCAGTCACTGCCGATCACCTGTCGGGTGAACGGCACGACGCTCCAGGAATCGAGCACCGCCGAGATGATCCACGGCGTGGCGGCACTCATCTCGTACCTGTCGCGATTCTCCACCCTGCGCGCCGGCGACGTCATCGCCACCGGCACCCCTGCAGGCGTCGGGTTCGCGCGGACGCCACCGATCTTTCTCGCCGACGACGACGTCGTCGAGGTCGAGATCGGCGGCATCGGCGTCCTGCGCAATCCGTGCATCGTCGGGTGAGACGGGTCGCGACGAGACCGACCGTGCTCGCCCGAGAACCGTCACATCGAGGCCGGTCCCGGTGGACCATCAGGTGGCTCGGGAGCGAGGCCCGATGCATCGGTGGCCGGCAGCCAGACCACGAAGGTCGAGCCCCCACGATCCGACGCCAACACCCGAACCTGGCCACGATGCCCCTCGACGATCTGGCGGGCGATCGTCAAACCCAGTCCGCTCCTGCCTTCCGCACGGGCCCGTTGGGGTGATCCCCGCCAGAAGCGCTTGAACACCTGGTCGCGGTGCTCTTCGGGTATTCCCGGCCCGGCGTCGTCGACGGCGAACCACGCCCAGTCACCGGATCTTCCCGTGCCGATGACGATGTCGGTGCCCCGGGGTGCGAGCCGGATCGCGTTGGCGAGCAGATTGGCGAGCACCTGACGTAGCGCGACCGCGTCGCCGAGCACCCAGACTCCCGCCGTGACGTCATCGTGTACCAGATGCAGGTCTCGTTCCTCGGCCGAAGCGCGAAAATCCTGCACGGTGGCGTCCACCAGCCCGGCGACATCGACCGGCACGTGCTCGTGCACGGGTGATCCCCGATCGGCGTACACCAGCAGGTCGTCGACGAGGCGGGAGATCCTGCCCGTCGATCGCTGGACGACCTCGACGGTCTCGGTCAGCGACGCGACGTCGGGGTCCGGGTCCGACAGTGCCACGTCGACGTTCGCCTGGATCACCGCCAGGGGATTGCGCAACTCGTGTGACGCCTCGTGGATGAACCGTCGCTGCCCTTCGAACGCCTCGTCGAGGCGGCCGAGCATCTCGTCGAAGGTGTCGGCGAGCTCGCGGAGTTCGTCGGGAGGGCCCATGAGCTCGATCCGGCGCGAGAGGTCGGTCACCTGGATGTCGCGCGCCACCGCGGTGATCCGTCCGATCGGGGCGAGCACCCTTCCGGCCACGAACCAACCCAGGACCAGGCTGACCCCGAACAGTCCCGGGATCACGGCCAGGGCGATCCCGCGGAAGGTCCCCAGCGCGCGGGCGTTCGCCCAGCGTTGCACGGCACGGGCATTGGGCATCAGCGCCGGGTCCGCGGTGCCATCGGCGCGGGGGATGTAGATGAGTTCGACATCCTCCGGGCTGAGGGGTCGATCGTCGATCCGCTGTTCGACACCGACGTAGATCCCGGCGACGACCAGGGACGCGAGCCCGAACAGCAGAAGCGAATAGACGACCGTGAGGCGGAAGCGGATCGACCCGACGATGGGCAGCAATCTCCTCCCCGTGGACAGGACCTGACCGTTGGACGGGCCCTGGGCATTGGACGGGCCCTGGGCATTGGACGGGCCCTGGGCGTTGGGCGGACCCCAGCCGTTCGACGGACGCTCGCCGTTGGACGGAACGGACTCGCCCGCGTTCACGTTCCGTCGGCGCGGAGTCGGTAACCGGCGCCCACCACCGTCTCGATCGGCTGCGTGGACGCCTCACCGTCCACCGCCTGGTCGAGTTTGCGCCGCAAGGTGCCGACCGTGACCCGGACGGTGTTCGTGAACGGGTCGGTGTTCTCGTCCCAGACGTGTTCCAACAGCCGCTCCTGAGACATGACCTCGTCGGGGTGACTCATGAAGTAGCGCAGCAGCGCGAATTCCTTGGCGGTGAGATCGACCGGCCGACCAGCGCGCGTGACCGAGAAACGCGCCGTGTCCATGACGAGGTCGCCGACGGCGAGCACCGCTCCCTGCCGGGACGCGTCACGGCGCAGCAGCGTGCGCACCCGGGCCAGGAGTTCCTCGAACGCGAACGGCTTGGCGAGATAGTCGTCGGCGCCCTCGTCCAACCCGGCGACCCGGTCCGCGAGTGATCCGCGCGCGGTCAACATGAGCACCCGGGGTGCCGGTTCGTCTTCTGGAGGTCGCAGCATCGGATCGGTCCGGAGCCTGCGGCACAGCTCGAGGCCGTCCATGTCGGGCAGGTTCAGATCGAGACACACCAGGTCATACGCGTTCAACCCGAGTCGCTCCAGGGCCGACGCGCCGTCGAGTGCGACATCGACCGCATACCCGTCGCGGCGCAGCCCCTTCGCCAGCGCCTCGGCCAGGTCCGTTTCGTCTTCGACGACCAACAAGCGCATATCCGAGGTTTCTCCGAGGCGTGTAGCGTTGGGCACACATTATGGCAAGCGACATGACGAGTCCCGAGGCCCGCGATCTCGAACGAGTGTTGTTCGAGGTGAAGAAGGTGATCGTCGGACAGGACCGGGTCGTCGAGCGACTGCTCGTGAGCCTGCTCGCCCGGGGACACTGCCTGTTGGAAGGACTTCCCGGGCTCGCCAAGACGCTCGCTGCGGAAACCCTCGCGACGGTCGTCGGCGGCACGTTCCACCGGATCCAGTTCACGCCGGATCTGCTGCCCGCGGATGTGGTGGGCACCCGTGTGTACCGGGCATCGACCGAGACCTTCGATGTGGAACTCGGCCCGGTCTTCGCCAACTTCGTCCTGGCCGACGAGATCAACCGTGCGCCGGCGAAGGTCCAGTCCGCGCTGCTCGAGGTCATGGCAGAACACCAGGTCACGATCGGTGGGCGGACCTTCGAGGTCCCCCGGCCGTTCCTGGTGTTGGCCACGCAGAATCCGATCGAGTCCGAGGGCGTCTACCAACTCCCCGAGGCCCAACGCGACCGGTTCCTGATGAAGGTCGTCGTCGACTACCCGAGCCTGGCCGAAGAGGTCGAGATCGTCCACCGGATCGGCGTGCGACCACCGGTGCCGAGCCAGGTCATCGATGCCGACCGGCTGGTCGTGCTCCAGGACGCGGTCGACGAGGTCTACGTGGATCATTCCGTGGTCGACTACGCGGTGCACCTGGTCTTCGCGACCCGGCGACCCGGCGACTACCGCCTCGAGGCGATCACGCCCTATCTGACCTACGGCGCGAGCCCACGTGCGAGTCTCGGCCTCGTCGCAGCCGGACGGGCGTTGGCCCTCCTGCGCGGGCGTGACTACGTGCTGCCCCAGGATGTCTTCGACGTGGCACCCGATGTGCTGCGGCACCGTCTGGTGCCGTCCTATGAGGCACTCGCGGAGTCGGTGACCGTCGACCAGATCCTCGCCAAGGTGCTCTCGACGGTCCCCGCACCCCGGATCGCTCCTGCCGAGGACGGCCGTCCCTCGATGGTCCCACCGCCACAGGAGCAGCCGGCACCGTGGGCGCCCCCGGTGCCGGTACCCGGCGACCACGCGTCGTGACGCCGGTCGCGGGGAGCCGAGACTCCCGGACCGAAGAGATTCTGCGCCGCCTGGAGTTGACCGTCACCCACCGCTTGGACGGCATGTTGCACGGCGATCATCTCGGGCTGGTCCCCGGCCACGGATCCGAACTGGGTGAGACCCGGCGCTACGTCGCCGGTGACGACGTCCGCAGAATCGACTGGAACGTGACCGCACGCATGCAGACGCCGTATCTGCGCGCCACGATCGCCGATCGTGAACTCGAGACGTGGGTCGTGTTGGATCGTTCGGGCAGTCTGGACTTCGGCACGGCCCGGTGCACCAAGGCCGATCTCGCGCTCGCCGCGACCGGTGCCGTCGGCTTTCTCACCGCCCGCACCGGCAATCGGATCGGCGCGCTGTCCATCGACCCGGGATGTGATCGGTTGATCCCCGCCCGGGGCGGCCGCAGCCACCTGATGCAGATTCTCCACCTGGTGGCCGACGGCCGACGGGCCGGCGAGGGCGGCACCGTCGATCTCGCCCGGAGTCTCGAGCGCCTCGCCCCGATGCTCCATCGGCGTGGTCTGGTCGTGGTCATCTCCGATTTTCTCTCCGACGCCGACTGGAGGCGGCCTCTCCGCATGCTGGCCACACGTCACGAAGTGCTCGCCATCGAGATCGTCGACCCGCGCGAATTGGAGCTTCCCGACGTGGGCCCGGTCGCCCTGTACGACCCGGAGACCGGGCGCAGCATGCGAGTCGACACCTCCTCGGCCTCGCTCCGCGTGCGCTACCGGGCAGCGGCCGAGGCGCAACGGGCCGAAATGGCGGCGACCCTGCGAGGCGCGGGGGTGGAACATCTGCAGTTGCGCACCGACCGCGACTGGGTGGCCGACCTCGTACGCTACGTCGCGTTGCGCCGTCGTCGCATGATGGGCCCCGGCGCCGTGCGGGTCGGTGCCGTGAGGATCACGCAGTGATCTTCGCGTTGAGTTGGGGCGCCCCGGACCGCTGGTGGTTGTCGATCGTCGTCGCGGCGGTCGTCGCCGGCTACGTGGCGATCCAACTCGACCGACCCAAGGTCGCTGCCAAGTTCACGAACCTCGACCTGTTGAAGACGGTCGTACCCAGGGGGCACGACTGGAAACGCCACGTCGGGGCCGTGTTCTTCGCCTGCGCGCTCGTCGCCATGGTCGCCGCGCTCGCCCAACCCCAGACCAAGCGCAGGGTACCGACGAATCGGGGCACGGTGATCCTCGCGGTCGACACGTCGTTGTCGATGGCTGCAACCGATGTCGCGCCCACTCGGATCGAAGCCGCCAAGACCGCCGCCCAGGCCTTCCTGTCGAGGGTCCCCGAGCGCTTCAACGTCGGAATCGTGTCGTTCCACGGCGCCGCGTCGGTTCTGGTGGAACCCACGCAGGACCGCGACGTGGCGAAGCGTGCCGTCGAGAATCTCCGCATGGGCGAGAGCACGGCGATCGGCGAGGGCATCTTCGCGTCGTTGTCGGCGATCGAGACCGTGCCGCCCGCCCCCGACGGGTCACCGGTTCCTGCCCGGATCGTGCTGCTGTCCGACGGCGCGACCCAGAGTGGACGGTCGAACTCCCAGGCGGTCACCGCCGCACGTGAGGCCAAGGTCCCGATCGACACGATCGCGTTCGGCACCGACCACGGGACGGTGACGATTCCCGGCTACGCGGGTGAGATCCCCGTCGACGTGGACCGCTCCGCGCTGGCGAAGATCGCCGGCGATTCCGGTGGCCACGCCTACACGGCAGCAAGCGAGGCCGAGATCCGCGAGGTGTACACCAAGATCGGCACGTCGGTCGGGTATCGCACCCGCAAGGTCGACATCGACGGCTGGTTCGTCATGGGAGCGTTCGGGCTGGCGCTGCTCGCCGCCGGTGCGAGCCTGTTGTGGCAGGACCGGATGCTGTGACCCGGCGCGGTCAGTACGGCGAGGTGACCCGCAGTCCGACGAACTTCGAGGTCCGCCCGGGCGCGAGTCCCTGTTCGTAACCACCCGCGTAGCCGTCGAACACCCATTGTCGTGGCAGTTTGACCTCACCGGTGGCCTCGGGATCGGACCACGACGGGGCCGAGGAGCCACCGGACCACAACTTCAGCGTGACGGTCGTGCCGATGACGCGGGCGCACAGGTTCCACGGTGGAGGCTTCATGTCGGTCGCCATCTCGGGCGTGCCGAGTTTCTCGACACGCCCCACGACGTTCTCGAAATCGACCGTGCCCAGGACGGTCGCTTCGGCGGACGAGAAGTCGTCGGCAGTGTCGATGCGGAGTCCCGTGACCTCGAACCCCCAGATGGCGGCGTCCTTGAGCCGCTGGGTCACCGTGAGCGCGTACGTCGGGGCACCGTCGACTCCCGGACTGACGCGTAGCGCGACCCCGGGAAGCTGCCGCAACGTCGGTTCGTCGAGAAGTTCCTGCGCGGCCCGGGTCGTCGAGGCATCGACCACCGAATCGAGGCGGACGCACACCTGCTGGTCGGACCGTCGGGTCTGGCCGGTTTCCCAGAATGCCTCCCCGATGACCCCCTTGCCGTCTTCGAGGTCGGCCGCGAGTTCGACGGCGTGATTCGACTTCGGTGCCGAGACCGTGATGGTGTCGCCCGACGTGTCGTAGGTGTACTGCTCCCCCGTGGGCGAGTGCAGCGATTTCACGGTGAGCACACCGACCTCGCGGGCGGCCACGGTGGTCACGGACGGATCAGCGTCGCTCCGGGCGTCGCCGCCGCCTCCTCCCCCACTGCAGGACGCGAGCAGCAGGCCGACCAGCAGCCCGCAACCCACCAGGTGCGCGGCCCGGCGCGGTCCCGACGAGGTCATCGGGTCTTCCTCCCGTCTGCGGCGCGGTGCCCCGGGGTCACGCGGCACCGTCCCGCGGCGATCCGTCTCTCCCCACACGTTCGGACACGACCTTCGAGGCGCCGCCCGGCTGCATCGTCACGCCGAAGAGTGCATCCGCGGCTTCCATCGTCCGCTTCTGGTGCGAAACGACGATGAGTTGCGCCGTCGAGCGGAACTCGGAGACGAGATCCAGGAAGCGGTGCAGGTTCACATCGTCGAGTGCGGCTTCGACCTCGTCCATGACGTAGAAGGGTGACGAACGAGAGCGGAAGACCGCGAACAGGAACGCCAGTGCCACGAGCGACCGTTCACCGCCCGAGAGCAGCGACAGGGTGCGCACGTTCTTCCCCGACGGGCGGGCGGCGATCTCGACCCCGGTGTCCAGAGGATGCTCGGGGTCGGTCAAGGTCAGGTCACCGGCGCCGCCGGGGAACAGCGTGGTGAACAGGTCGACGAAATTCGCGCGTACATCGGCGAACGCAGCGGTGAACGTTCCCGCGATCTGGGCGTCGACCTCTCTGATCACCTTGTCGAGTTCGCGGCGCGAACCACGCACGTCGTCGAGCTGACCCGAGAGAAATTCGTGGCGTTCGGCCTTCTCGGTGAATTCGGCGACGGCGAGCGGATTGATCGTTCCCATACGACGCAGCTCCCGCTCGAGTTCACGGACCCGCGCGATCGGCGTCACGTTCTCGGCGAGTTCCGGACACGGAGCCGACATGGCCGATTCGGGGTCGGCGTCGAGTTCGACCCGCAACGACTCGACCACCTGCTCGGCCCGGACCCGCGCTTCGGTCGCCTCGAGCGCCACCTTCTCCTTGGTGGTCCGGCACTCGGCGAGTTGGCCCTCGGTGCGGGCACGCAACGCGCGGAGACGCTCCAGGCGTTCGGTTTCGTCGCGGACGCGTTCGTTCTGGAGCCGGCGCCGCCGCCGGAGTTCCTCCGCGGCCAGGTCCAATGCTTCGAGGCTCGCGGTGATGGCCGTGTCGATGCGTGCCAGGACCCCGAACGCGCGGTCCCGCGCGTTGCGTCGCTGTTCGGCATTTCGTCGCCGGGCATCGTCGCGCGCGAGCCGATCCTCGATCTCCGCGGCACGTCGTCGGAGCCCGTCCAGCCGCTCACTCAGATGGGCCGAGCGGGCGTCGAGATTGGACCGCAGGGTCGCGACGTCGACCGCCCGCGCCTCGATCTCGGCGTGCGCCTCACCCCGCCGCCGGGCCTCATCGGCGATCCGGGTCTCCTCGGCCTCGAGGCCGGGGAGGGCCGCTTCGAGGGTGGCGATCCGGGCGACGTCCTGGGCGAGCGCGGCGTGCAGGCGCGTTTCGTCGACCTGCAACCCCTCGACCTCGCGACGTGCGTCGTCGTGGTCGGGTCCCAGACGTCCGATTCTCGACTGCAGCGAGGTGAGTTCGGTCGACGCCTCGTCGACGGCCCGCTGCCCGCTCCGGACCGCTTCGCGCGCCGCGACACTCGTCGCAATCTGTTCGGTCGCGGCAGTGCGGGCCGCCGCGGCGACCTGCGCCGCGTCCGCCGCCTTCGCCCGGGCCTGTTCGAGGGCCGCACCGGTCGCGCCGGTGCCGTCGGTGGCGATCCGCCACCCGGTCGGCGCGAAGCGTCCCCCCTCGGTGGTGACGACCAACGAGCCGGGGACGGCGACCACCGCCTCGATCGCATCGGACCAGTCGCCCGCGACGAGCACATTGCCGACCAACTCGTCGAGCAGCGCATCGACGCCCGGCCGCAGGCCCCGGACATGCCCTCGGAGGCGTTCGGTGCCCGGCGCCGCGTCGGGTGGATCGACCGCGGCACCGGCGCCCTCCAGTGCCAGGACCGACCCATCCAGGTGTCCGTCCTGCAACAGGCGGAGTGCTTCGCGTGCCGAGGACACGCGTTCGACGACCACCGCGGCGATCGCCTCTCCCGCTCCCGCCTCGAACGCCGCCTGGAACCCGTCGTCGACCTCGACCACATCCAGGAGCGTCCCGACCATGCCCTGCAGGTCGGCGAGGTGTTCGACACCGGCCCGGGCACGAGCCGCATCGAGCGCGGATTCCATCGTCTCCGCACGGGCCGTCCAGGCCGCGAGTGCACGCTCCGCGTCGCGGCTCGCCTGGGTCGCCGCATCGGCCGCCGCCGCGTCGCGGGCGACCCGCTCGGTCGCCGCTTCGAGCTTGCGGACCAACTCGGGAACTTCGTCTTCGAGTCGCTGGGCCCGTTCGCGCAGCCGGGTCCCTTCTTCGTCGAGGCGGGTGGCCCGGGTGCGAGCTGCCGTGAGACGCTCGAGAACCCGCTCGAGTTCCGCGGCACCACGCGCCTGCGCCGCGCGCAGCGCGGCCAACTCGCCTCTCACCTCGGCGGCACGCGACACCGACGGCACGTCGGAGTCGTCCCATTGCTCGGCGAACCGCAGGCGGGCGGCCTCGAGATCGTCGACCGCCTCGTCGATCTCGTGTCGACCTCCGCTGAGGCTGGCGCGTTCGGCTTCGACCGCGGCGATTTCGTCGGCCACCTGAGCGGCTTCGGCCTCGAGCGTGGCGATCACCTCGGTGTCCATCTCGTTCACCACCTCTCCCTCGAGCCTCCGCCGACGCTCGCTCACGAGCGCACGCTGACCGCGCGCCTTCTCGCGGAGCGAATCACAGCGCCCGAGGCTGTCGGCGAGGTCCTGACCGCCCGCCGCGAGCAACTCCGACTCCGCGGCGAGCAGGTCGGTGTCGAGCTGTGCCAGCGCGGCGAGCAGTTCCGACTCGAGACGGGTCGCTTCGGCCGTCCGTGACGCGGTGGTCGCGAGCTGGGTTCTGAGGCGGTGCAGATCACGGCCCGACAGGTGGATCCGCAAGGCGCGGAGTTCATCCGCGAGCCCCTGGTGGCGGCGCGCCGCATCGGCCTGCCGCTCGAGCGGGCGCAGTTCACGGGCCACCTCCCGGCGCAGATCCTCGAGCCGCGTCAGGTTCGCCTCGGTGGCGGCGAGTCGTCGCTCGGCCTTTTCCTTGCGACGACGGAACTTGAGCACACCTGCGGCTTCCTCGATGACGAGGCGCCGGTCTTCGGGGCGGGCGTTGAGGACGGCGTCGATCTGTCCCTGGGAGATGATGATGTGACGCTGTCGCCCCATGCCGGTGTCGCTGAGCAGCTCCTGGACGTCGAGGAGTCGACAGGGGACGCCGTTGATCGCGTACTCCGAATCGCCGCTGCGGAACAACGTGCGGGTGATGGTCACCTCGGTGAACTCGATCGGCAGGAGCCCCGACGAGTTGTCGATCGTCAGGGCGACCTCGGCCCGCCCCAGGGCCGACTTCTTCGCGGTGCCCGCGAAGATGACGTCGTCCATCTTCGCCGACCGCACGGTCGACGGCGCCTGGGCTCCCAGTACCCAGCCGATCGCATCCACGATGTTCGACTTGCCGCTGCCGTTCGGACCCACCACGACGGTGACACCGGGCTCCAGCTTCAGCGTCGTGGTCTCCGCAAAGGACTTGAAGCCCTTCAGGGTGAGCGTCTTGAGGAACACGAGACGGCGATCAGACCTGGCAATCGGGGCAGGCGAAGGTCGGGCGGTTCGACACGCGCCGCTTGGCGATGACGC
Source organism: Actinomycetota bacterium (assembly GCA_040255345.1). Lineage (GTDB taxonomy): Bacteria > Actinomycetota > Acidimicrobiia > Acidimicrobiales > Iamiaceae > JAFDWI01. The sequence goes on from JBDZUV010000009.1 coordinate 17,869, forward strand.
CCCGACAACGTCGACAGGCCTGACCCGAGCGTTCATAGACGTCGAGGTACTCCCCGTAACCGCCCGGTGCTCCGGCGAGATCCACGAAGGGATCGTCACCGATCGAGGTACCCCGGTGCTTGATGGCGTTGTGCATGATCTCCACGATCGAGCGATGGAGACGTCGCTCCTCCTGGGTCGACAGCCGGCTGGCGATGCGATCCGCCTTCAGCCCGGCCTCCCAGAGGATCTCGTCGGAGTACAGCGGCCCGATGCCGACCAGCCGGGTGGGATCGGTCAGCAACAACTTCAACTTCACGTCGTTGTTGCGCAGCAGGCTCGCGAACACGACCCAGCTCATCGGTGTCGCCACCGGGTCGATGCCCTCCTCTGCCAGCTCAGGGTACTGCTCTTCGATCGCATCCGCCTCGGTGACCGACATCTGCAGTTCGCCGTCGCCGGCGTCGATGATGCGCACCTGGCCGCCCTGGGTGAAGGTGAACGTGGCCTGGGTGTTCGGATCGAACGGGTCCTTCGGTCCGGCTTTGCGCACGTGACCACCCCGGCTGAGGTCGATGACGAACAGATGCCCGTTGTCGAGCTTGAAGGTCACCAGGGTGCCGCGTCGGCGTACGGTCGAGATCTTGGCGCCTTCGAGCTTGGTGGTGACCTGCTTGCGGTTGGTGTGCCGCTTCAGGCTCTTCATGCCCGCGAACGCCACGGACTTGATCTTCTTGCCCGCGACCTCACGCTCGAGGTCGTGTCGAAGGGTTTCGATCTCGGGAAGTTCAGCCACTGGGCACCTCGTTGGACGATGGTTGGGAAGTCGGATCGGCCGCGCGTCCTTCGAGGATCGCCAGCGCGTGCGCGGCGGCATCCTGTTCGGCCTGTTTCTTGGACCGGCCCGCACCGACGGCGAGCGAGATCCCGTCGAGGATCACCTCGACAGAGAACGTCTTTTCGTGTTCGGGCCCCGATTCGATCCAGGTGTACACGGGTATCGGCCCGCCGCCCCGGGCGCACAGCTCCTGCAGACGGGACTTGTGGTCGGCCGGAGCCGGCATGTCGACGGCCTCGTGGAGCGCGGCCTGTTCGTCCAACCGCGGCCCGAAGTGTCGGCCGATCACCGCGTCGGCCGCCGGGAACCCCCCATCGAGATAGACCGCGCCGATCACCGCCTCGACGGCATCGGCGAGGATCGACGGCTTCTCACGGCCGCCGGTGAGTTCCTCGCCCTTGCCGAGGCGGATGAATTCGCCGAGTGACAGCTCGACGGCGACCGCATACAGCGTCCCTGCGCGCACCAGATCCGACCGGGCGCGCGAGAGCCAACCTTCGCTCCGGTCGGGATGCCGGCGGATGAGCTCGTCGGTGATCGCCATGCCCAGGACGGCGTCACCGAGAAACTCCAGGCGTTCGTTCGAGAGCGATCCCGGGTGCTCTGCACACCAGGAACGGTGGGTGAGCGCGCGCTCCAGCAGACCGGGATCCCCGAAGTCCCAGCCGAGTCGATCACACAGCGCCGCTGACGTGCCGGTGGTGATCAGGACCCCAGATTGGTGTGGACGTAGTCGACGGCGTCGCGCACGGTCTTGAGGTCTTCCAGGTCGTCGTCGTCGATCCGAAAGCCTTCGGCCCGCTCGCCGACCTCTTCCTCGATCGCTTCGACGAGCTCGATCAGCGCGAGCGAATCCGCGTCGAGATCGTCCGCGAAGGAATCACCCTCGGAGATCGAGGCGGCGTCGATCTCGAGAATGTCGGCGAGCCGGTCACGCACGAGATCGAGAATCTCGTCACGGGTCATCTTCTCTCCAGTCTGGGCCGACACGGGTTGCCTCCTCGGGGTTGGCGTGCAACGGTCATCGCGGCGCGTCGCAGCATAGCGGATCCGCAGCTTGTGCGCTTGTGAATACGCCTCAGCCGGGAAGGACCGAAGCGCCGACCGCTTCGACGAGGTGATCGGCGACCGATCGGTGGGCCACCCGCAGCGCATTCACCACGGCGGTGGCCGACGACGAGCCGTGCGAGATCACACAGACCCCCTTCACCCCGAGGAGCATCGCGCCACCGGTGGCATCGGGGTCGAGCGTGCCGTACAACGGGAGCAGGGCCGGCATCAGGTTCTCGGCGGCCGCTCGCGTCGTGTCGTCGGTGTCGAACGCGGCCAGGATCGCACCGATGAGTGTCTTCATGCCGCCTTCGAGGGTCTTGAGCGCGACGTTCCCGGTGAATCCGTCGGTCACGACCACGTCGACCCCACCGCCCATCAGGTCGCGTCCTTCGACGTTGCCGACGAACGTCGCGCCCGAGAGCTCGGCCGTCTGCAACAGACCGTGGGTCTGCTTGACCAGCGGCGTGCCCTTCGACGGTTCCTCGCCGATCGACAACAGGCCGACCCGGGGCGAGGCGACGCCGTAGCGCCGTCGGGCGAACACCGCTCCCATCTGGGCGAACTGCACGAGCCATTCGGGCTTGCACTCCGCGTTCGCGCCGGCGTCCAGCAACACCGTCGGGGTCGCCGAGCCGGGCACCGGGATCGGCGTCGCGATCGCCGGTCGGGCGACCTTCGACAACCTCCCCATGCGCAACAGGGCGCTCGCCATGGTCGCGCCGGTGTTGCCGGCCGACACCATGGCACTGGCCCGGCCGTCGCGCACCGCCTCGGCGGCGCGCACCAACGACGAGTCCTTCATGGTCCGCACGCTGGTACCGGCGTCCGCGTCCATGGCGATCACCTCGGAGGCTTCGAGCACCTCGAGGTCGCCCACGTCACCCAGCTCCGCGCGCCGGCCCACCAGCAGCACGTCGAGCCCGAGTTCGTCCTTGGCGCGCCGCGCGCCTTCGACGATCGCTCCGGGTGCGTGGTCACCGCCCATCGCGTCCAACGCGATGGGAAGAGACGGATCGTTGCGGGTCTGATCAGCCGACGTCAACGGCCTGGCGTCCGCCGTACCAGCCACAGTTGCCGCACACCACGTGCGGCGTCTTGGCCGAGCCACACCGCGGGCACACGCTCCGCGCCGGCACGTCGAGCCGCCACGCGGAAGCCCGGCGGCTGCGGGTCTTCGACTTCGAGGTCTTCTTCTTGGGGACGGCCATCGCAGAGAATCTACCGGCGGAGCGTCCGGCGACTCAACTCCGGGTCGTCCTCGATCGCCTGGTCGGTGAAGCGGAGTTGTCGGAACCGCCCCTCCGCGAGCGCGCGGGCTCCCTCGGCGGCACCCTCGGCGGTGAAATCCTCGGACTGGCCGTAGGTGAGCAGGCCGATGCCGCGTGGACCGTCGGCGGTCAACTCGAAGGCCATCAGGCTGCTCGTACCGTAGTCGACCTGGTAACCGCCCGGCCCGAGGCCGGTCCCCGTGCCTCGAGCCGGGAACGGCTCGGGACCGTCGGGCACCGGTACCAACGACTGGCTCGCCAGCGCGCCGATCGCGCCGAGCACGTTCGCGACCCCTTCGACCTCGCAGCCCCCGGGGACCCCGATCCGCTCCGGGCCGGCCCATTGGACCGTCCCGAGGGGCGCGCCGGGATCCACCCCTGCGGCGTCCAGCGCCGCCAGCGCGGCGGTCATCGCCGCGACCACGGGGTCGTCGCCGTCGAAGTCGGGGTTCAGACCGTGCGGGGTCACCACCGGGTTGTCCGGATCGAATCCGTGGGCGAACAACGGCCCCGCGTCGACGAGCTGGGCAGGGGTGAAGGTCGCGAGGAACTCGCGCCACAGCACCGCACCCCGTGCGTCGACTCCGACCGTGCCGTCCCAGTCGTCCAGCACCCGGGCCGCCTCGGCATGCACCCCGGCCCGACGGAGCCGCGCCACCACCTCGTCACGGAGGAGCAGCGCGGTCAACGTCGCCCCTTCAACCACGACCTCGAGGGCGTCCTCGGCGGTGACCGCTCCGGTCGCGGCGAGGTGCTGGGTCTGGATCAGGTTCTGGCGGGTCCGCAGGCTGCGCGGCGTCCGCTCGAGTCCGTGCATGACCGAGTACCCCTCGAGCGGTTCGTCGGGATGGGTCAGCCAGTGCGAGTCGTTGCAGTTGAGGACCACGTCGGTGCGTCGCATCGCGGGGAGGTCGTCGTGCGGCACGAGTCCGGGACTGCGGGCGCCCGGTTCGACCACCCATTCGTCGTCGGGGTCCGAACCGTCGAGCAACGCGACCCGGTTCTCGGCCAGCAGCGCCGCGACCGGATCGGACGCCAGCCGCTCCACGTACCGCTTCTGAGCGGCCTCGGTCAGGTTCGGCGTGGCCGAGAAATCCGCGTAGAGCACCTGGCCCGACGAGTCCGCGGCGAGGGTGTTCAGCCATGGCATCGCCTTGGTCGCGGCGCACACGGCCTCGAATTCATCGAGGTTCCGTGCCCGGTCCATCCCGAGGAACAGCTCGAGGATCCCGGTGTTGTCGAGATTCGCGTCGCGGCAGGTGAACCCGACCTCGTTCCCCCATCCCAGCAGTGGCAGATTCACCATCGGACCGTGGTGGGACCTCCACAGGGTGCGCTGGACCTTCGTCGAGCCACCCTCTGGATCGGCCACCGTCACCTCGTGATCGTGCGCGGTCATCGGGCGCGTCTCGTCGCCGAAGCGGTAACGGACCGGGTCGTCGGGGTCGAGATCCAACCGGTACAGCGTGAAGCGATTGCCCCGGGAGAAGGTGTGGGTCCAACCGAGCGTCGCGTTGAATCCGATCTGCACCCCGGGCAGCCCGATCAGGCTGACGCCGTACACGTCGAGTTCTCCGGGAATGGTGAGGTGGCACTCCCAGAAGCGCGCCTCGCCGTACCATGGGAAATGCGGGTTCGCCATGACCAGACCGCCTCGGCTCGCGGTGGCGTCCCGGCCGAACGCCCACCCGTTGCTCGCGGCGTTCGCGGACGACAGCGCGCTCATCGGGGCGGGCGCCTGCGGGCCGTCCGGGCCGGGCGCCTCGGCCCGACCGATCAGGCCGACGAGGTTGCGACCGCTGGCCATCAGCGCGGTGTCGACGAGCATCCGGTACAGGTCCAGCTCGTCGAGCGGGGTGAGCCACGCGGCATCGGCGCACCACTCGGGCACCAGGTGCTCGCTCTGTGCCTCGGCGAGCCACGCATTGGCTCCGGCGACGTAGCCGGCGACGAGTTCGGTGATCTCGACCGGCTGGGCAGCACGTAGCGCTTCGGCCCGTCGGGTCATGCCCAGCGCCAGATACCCCAGATCCGACGCGACGAAGTTGCCGTCGGGCCCGGGTCCCCAATGGCGGGACCGCTCCGAGCAGACCTTGGTGGCCATGTCCCAGATCGTGCCGAGGTTGTCTCTGGCGCAGGCGAAGCCCTGACCGAAGCCGAGGTCCTCCCAGCTCGCCGCGCGGATGTGGGCGACGCCACCGGCGGTCCAGCGGATGTCGACATCGGTGTGGTTCTTCATGGGTCGGTCCCCTCCGTGCCATCGACCTTCAGGTCATCGACGTTCAGGTCATCGACGTTCAGGTCGGCCAGTGCTGCCCAGCGCGGGTCACGCGGTGGGTCTTCGACCGCCTCGGCGTCGACGGTCGATGTCGGGTAGCGGTCGGGGGCCGGTCCGGGACAGTCTTCGCGGCACAGGGGCGCGAGCGGCAGCTCCAACAGGAGCGCCTCGCGGAGCACCGGTTCCAGGTCGATGACCCCGTCCGTGATCGGCCAGGTCTCGCCCATCGAGTGCCGGGTCTCGAAGATCTCGTCGATCTGGGCGACGACGTCGCCGTCGGTCTGTTCGAGACAACGTCGGCACGGGCCGGACCACTCGCCTCGGGCGGTGCCGCGCACCGTCACCCGGTTTCCCCGCGCCTCGAGGGTCAACCGGTAGGTGACGTCGCGGTCGTCACGTAGTGCCGCCGAGGTGAGTCCCGCCGGCTCCAGCGCGAAGCGGCCCTCGTCGTGGCGCTGGACCCCCGGTTCGTGCAGGAGATCCCGCACCCGGAGATACCGGCCGGGTTCCCCGGTCACGTCTCGGCGTCGTCGGCATCAGCGTCCTGGTCGAAGAACGTCGACGCGGCCTCGGTTTCGTCTTCGCGGCCATCCGGTCCGATCGCCGGCTGACTCGGCGGGTGCATCACCGGCGCCGCGAGATGCTCGCGGCCCGCGGTGACCATCTTCATCGTGCGTTCCAGCACGATCTCGAACTGAGCGAGTCGCTGGTCGCAGAAGTCCTCACACTGCATCCGGATGGTCCGGGCGTTCGACTCGGCCTCGTCGACGATCCGTCGCGCGCGCCGCTCGGCCTCGGCGACGACCTCGGAACGCTGCACCATCCGTGCGGCCCGTGCCCGGGCCGCCTCGACGATGTCGTCACCTTCACGACGGGTGCGGGAGAGAAATTCCTCACGTTCCTTGAGCAGCCACCGTGCCGCCTTGAGTTCCTCGGGTAACCGCTCCTGGGCCTCTTCGAGCAGGTCGAGCAGTTCGTCGCGGTTGATCATCACCGACGCCGACATCGGCATCGCCCGGGCGTTCGCGACGTGTTGGGTGGCCCGGTCCAGCAGTTTCTCGGCCTCGTTGAGCGACCCGAGCTCGATCGCCTCTTCGAGTTCGCTGCGTACCTGGTCGTGATCGCTCATTCCAAGCTCCTCTCGGCCAGACGTTTCGCGACGGCCGGCGGCACCATCGAGGACACGTCACCACCGAACTTGGCGATCTCGCGCAGCAACTTGGACGCGACGAACGAGTGGGTGCTCGCGGTGGGCAGGAACGCCGTGTGTACGCCGGAGATGGCGTGGTTCATGTGCGCCTGCTGCAGCTCGGACTCGAAGTCCGACACGGCACGGAGCCCCTTGATGATGAAGTTCGCGTCCAGGTCACGGGCGAGGTCGACCACGAGGGACGAGAAGTGCGTGACCCTGACGTTGGGAAGATGCGCCGTGGATTCGGCGATCATCTGCTCACGCTCGGCCAAGGTGAACAGCGGCTCACCCTTCTGCGGGTTCCGCATCGCCGCGACGACCACCTCGGAGAACATCTTGGATGCCACCTCGATGAGCTCCACATGCCCGTTGTGGATCGGATCGAAGGATCCTGGGTAGAGAACGGTCGTCACGGTTCGGCTCCGGGGAGGGGCGCTGGTGCGCTACGGACGTTGATGTGCACCACGGTACTTCCATAGCGCTTCGCTCTGAAGATCTCCCATCCGTCCGGCGGGTCGATCGACCGGTCCGATTCGGCTACGACCACCCCGCCCGGCGCGACCACGGTGCCGAGCTGGTCGAACAGACCCGTCCAGTCGCCAAACGCGTACGGAGGATCGGCGAACACGAGATCGTAGGAAGCGGCGGCACACGACGCCAGATGGTCGGCGGCGGTGCCCGCCACGATCCTGGTCGGTGCACCGTCGTCCAGCAGTGCCAAGTTCGCTTCGATCACCGCTCGGGTCGTGCGGTCCAACTCGACGAAATCGGCCGACGCGGCGCCACGCGACAGCGCCTCGATGCCCAGAGCGCCGCTCCCGGCGAACAGGTCGAGGACCCGCGCACCGACGAGCGCCCCCATCGACCCCAGGGCATTGGCCACCGCTTCACGGACGCGGTCCGACGTCGGGCGCACCGTGCGGCCGCGCGGGGTGACGAGTCTTCTCCCCCGTGCCGATCCGGCCACCACGCGCACGAGGTCCATGTTAGTGCCGTGGGTGCTAGCCATGAAGGCGTGGACATCCCCGAGAAGATCGACTGCATCGACTGCGGCGGGGTCTGTCACCTGCTCACCCACCCCGACGAGGACGGCGGCTTCCATGCCGAGGACGTGGTCGTCTACCGGTGCGAGGACTGTCTGGACGCCTGGCACCTGATCGTGGACGACGACGGAATCGCCTGACGCCTCGTTAGGGTCTTGCCGTGTCACGTGTCACGAGGAGGTCAGCATGGAGCTCGGAATGATCGGCCTGGGTCGGATGGGCGCCAACATGGTCCGCCGACTTCTCCACGCGGGGCACCGTTGTGTCGTCTACGACCCCGACGCCGAGGCGGTCGCCTCGCTGGTCGGCGATGGCGCGGTCGGTGTGCATTCCCTCGAAGAACTCACCGCCGCCCTGGCCATGCCACGAAACGTGTGGATGATGGTGCCGGCAGGCGTGGTCGAATCGGTCGCGTCGGAGTTGACCCCGCTCCTCGCTGCGGGCGACACGCTGATCGATGGCGGCAACTCCCGCTACCACGACGACATCCGTCGCGGCACCGAGTTGGAAGCGTCGGAGATCAACTACCTGGATGTCGGCACGTCCGGTGGGGTGTGGGGCTATGAGCGTGGCTACTGCATGATGGTCGGCGGTCAGCCCGAGGCGGTCGATCGACTGCGCCCGATCTTCGAATCGCTCGCCCCGGGTATCGGCGACATCGAACGAACCCCGGGCCGTGCCGAGGGCAAGGGCGCCTCGGGTAGCACCGCCGAGCACGGATGGTTGCACTGTGGTCCGCACGGCGCGGGACATTTCGTGAAGATGGTGCACAACGGCATCGAGTACGGCCTCATGGCGGCCTACGCCGAAGGCCTGAACATCCTGGCCGGAGCGAACGCCGGGGCGACCGCCCGTGAGAGCGACGCGGAGACCACGCCGTTGGAGAACCCCGAGTACTACCGCTACGACCTGGATCTCTCCGAGGTGTCCGAGGTGTGGCGCCGCGGCTCGGTGATCTCCTCGTGGCTGCTCGACCTCACCGCCGATGCGCTGCTCGACGACCCGGGATTGGAGGGCTTCGAGGGTCGGGTGTCCGATTCGGGTGAGGGCCGCTGGACCCTCGACGCCGCAATCGACGAAGGCGTACCGGCCCCGGTGCTCGCCACGGCGCTGTTCAACCGGTTCGCGTCCCGGGGCAACGACGATTTTGCGAACCGGATCCTGTCCGCGATGCGTCACTCCTTCGGTGGCCATGTCGAGAAGTCGACCGGTCAGGAGCAGTCATGACCCGAGCCGATGCGTTCGTGTTCTTCGGGGCGACCGGTGACCTCGCCTACAAACAGATCTTCCCCGCGCTGTACCAGCTCGTGCGCCGCGACGGCCTGGATGTGCCGATCATCGGGGTCGCGCTGGAGGACTGGAGCGTCGATCAGCTCGTCGCCCGGGCCCGGGCCAGCATCGGCGAGCACCTCACCATCGACGAGGCGGTCTTCACCCGACTGGCGGGTCTGCTGTCGTACGTTTCCGGTGACTACTCCTCGTCGACCACGTTCGACGAGCTGCAGAGCGCGCTCGGCGATGCCTGCGCGCCGCTGCACTACCTGGCGATCCCCCCGTCGCTGTTCGCGACGGTCGCGAACGGACTGGCCGGTTCCGGTTGCGCGAAGAACGCCCGGGTGATCTGCGAAAAGCCCTTCGGCCGCGACGCCGCTTCGGCACGAGCGCTCAATGCGACCCTGCACGAGGTGTTCCCCGAGGATCGGATCTACCGGATCGACCACTACCTCGGCAAGGAACCGGTGCAGAACCTGTTGTTCTTCCGCTTCGGCAACACCTTCCTCGAACCGGTCTGGAACCGCCACCACATCGCCAGCATCCAGATCACGATGGCCGAGGACTTCGGTGTCGCCGACCGGGGTTCGTTCTACGACGCGGTCGGTGCGACCCGGGACGTCGTGCAGAACCACATGCTGCAACTGCTCGGCATGCTCACCATGGAACCGCCGTCGGACGAGAACAGCGAAGCCCAGCGCGACGCCAAGACGACCCTGTTCAAGTCGATCCGGCCGATCTCGGTCGACGACGCGGTGCGCGGCCAGTACGAGGGTTACCACGACGAGCCCGGAGTGGCGCCCGGTTCGACCCGGGAGACCTACGTCGCGGTACGCCTCGGAATCGACAATTGGCGTTGGGCCGACGTGCCGATCGTGATCCGGGCCGGCAAGTGTCTGCCGACCACGGTCACCGAGGTCACCGTCCAGTTCCGCCAGCCGCCCCAGGTGGTGTTCGCCGACCACGACGTGGGCGGCCGCAACTACGTGCGTTTCCGGGTCACCCCCGATCAGGAGATCGCCATCGGGGCCCGGACGAAGGTGCCCGGCGAGGCGATGATCGGCCAGGCCGTCGAGTTGGCCGTCGAGTCCCGTCACATCGAGGTGATGCCGCCCTACGAGCGCCTCCTCGGCGACGCGCTCGGAGGAGACCATGCGCTCTTCGCCCGCCAGGACGGGGTCGAAGCGGCGTGGCGGGTCGTGGACCCGATCCTGGACGACGCCGTGCCGGTGCGGACCTACGCGAAGGGCTCTTGGGGACCGCCCGAGGCGGGCGGGCTGGTCCACGACCTGGGCGGATGGATCGATCCCGTGGTGCACCCGTGATCACCGACACCCCCGAATGGCAGGCACTCGCCACGCGGGCCGAGCACCCCACCACCATCGCAGATTTGTTCGCTGCCGATCCCGACCGGGGCAACCGCCTGGTCGCCGACGGCGCCGGGTGGGAGCTCGACTACTCCAAGCACCGGGTCGACGAGACGACCCTCGGGCTACTCATGGACCTCGCCCGCGCCGCCGGTGTGGCCGAGCGGATCGAGGCGATGTTCACCGGTGAGCACATCAACATCTCCGAAGACCGGGCCGTGCTGCACACCGCCCTGCGCCTGCCCGCCGACGCGTCGCTCGTCGTCGACGGTACCGACGTCGTCGCCGAGGTGCACGAGGTGCTGGGCCGGATGGGCGACTTCGCCACCCGGGTCCGCAACGGATCGTGGTTGGGCCATTCCGGCGAACCGATCGCCGCGGTGGTCAATATCGGCATCGGCGGGTCCGATCTCGGCCCGGTCATGGCGTATGAAGCCCTGCGCTCCTATTCCGAGCGCGACCTGACCTTCCGGTTCGTGTCGAACATCGACGGCACCGATTTCGCCGAGGCGACCCGTGATCTGGACCCGAAGCGCACCCTGTTCATCGTGGCGTCGAAGACGTTCGGCACCCTCGAGACCCTCACCAACGCCCGCACCGCACGAGCGTGGCTTCTCGACGCGTACGGCGGCGATGTCGACGCGGTGGCCCGGCATTTCGTGGCTGTGTCGACGAACGCCGAACGGGTGGCCTCCTTCGGCATCGACCCGGCGAACATGTTCGAGTTCTGGGACTGGGTGGGCGGTCGGTACTCGGTCGACTCGGCGATCGGCCTGTCGCTGATGCTCGCGATCGGCCCCGAGGCGTTCGCCGAGTTCCTCGCCGGCTTCCACGCGATGGACGAACACTTCCGCACCGCCCCGTTCGAGGCGAACCTGCCCGTGCTGATGGGCGTCCTGGGTGTCTGGTACGCCAACTTCCACGATGCGCAGACCCACGCCGTGCTCCCCTACGAGCTGTACCTGAAACGCTTCCCGGCGTATCTGCAACAGCTCGACATGGAGTCCAACGGCAAGCACGTCACCGCCACCGGTGAACCCGTGGGCACCACGACCGGTCCGATCGTGTGGGGCGAGCCCGGCACGAACGGCCAGCACGCCTTCTACCAACTGATCCACCAGGGCACCAGGTTGATCCCGTGCGACCTGATCGGCTTTCTGCACACTCGCAACCCCCTGGGCAACCACCACGATCTGCTGATCGCGAACCTGTTCGCCCAGGCCGAGGCACTCGCGTTCGGTCAACAGTCCGACAACCCGCACCAGGTGTGCGAGGGCAACCGGCCCACCTCGATGCTGCTCGCCGATGAACTCACCCCGTATTCACTCGGCGCGCTGATCGCCCTCTATGAGCACAAGGTGTTCGTGCAGGGAACCATCTGGGGCATCGACTCGTTCGACCAGTGGGGCGTCGAATTGGGCAAGAAGCTCGCGGTGAACATCATCGACGAGTTCGGTTCTGGCAAGGCCGGCGACCACGACTCGTCCACGACTCGCCTCATCGATCGCTATCTGACTGCACGGCCTCGTCGCTGATCCGCGGGCGCCGAGAGCGAGACAAATGGAATATGCTGCAGCCGCGGCAATCCCAATATTGCCGCGGCTGGAAACCTTGGCACCTCAGGCAAGGGTTGGTGAGGTGTCCCAACCAGAGCAGGATGACAAGCGGAGCATAGGCCGTCGGTCGATCGGAGCACGGCGACTCGCCCTGCTCGGAGTGGTCTGTCTGGTAGGTGTGACGTCATGTGGTTCGACAACGACTCGGACCCAGTCTGCTCGCGCGGGGCAGACTCGGACCGCCATCTCGGCAACACCGATCGCGGAAGCTACGCCGGAAATGGATACCGCGCGGCTTGCTGAGTTCGTGCATGACTTCGATGCGTCAGAAGGGAACGACGTCCAAAGCGCAACGGCGGTGACGAGCAGCAGGAAGAAATTCCTCGACCTGACGGGTGACACGGGAGATGCTCAAGAGACCGCGCAACAGGTGGTGATTCTCCAGGTCCGAGGTACCTTCCCGGTCGTCCTCGAGGATCCAGAGATCGTCGATGGGGAGGCGGTGAGCCCTACCACACGGCGAACTGCCGTTTCGATCACCACCGTGTTCAACGCCGACCTGACACAGACGCTGGACGTCGCCACCCAGTATGAGGGCAATACGATCATCGACCTCGATTCGCTGGGGTCACCCGTCTCCGACATCCCCGTTCGTTGAATCTCGCCTGATCCGCGCCCAGCGTCTTCCGCGGCTGATCGCGATCGCGGCGTAGGTCAACCCCGCGGCGCCGATCGCCCCACCGGGCAGCGGCGACCAGGCGATGGCGAGCACGAGCCCGATGATGCCGATGAGCACCCCGATCGTGGTGTCGACGATGATCGGCGTGCGCCAGTTCGACGCGCGGATCAGCCGCTGCTTCTCGGCTTCGTTGCGCGTCGCCGCGTCGAGCACCCGGCGGGCCGAAGATCCCCGGGTCCGCCTGGTCGACCAGTCCTCAGCCATACCCGCCAGTCTGCCCGCTCGGTAGTGTCGCGCAGGTGACTGCGACCGAGAATCTCCTCCACGTCAAGCCCGGCCACACCTTTGCCGACGCGTTCGAACGCGCCCGCGCCGTCGCCCCCGACGCATTCGGCACCGACCGGCTGAGCAACCTCTGGGGCGGGAAGTGGCGTGCCGAGGGTGAGTCCCACCCGGCAGTGTCCCCGGTTGACGGGTCTCAGATCGTCGGGCCGCCGATGCTCGACGCGGCAACCGCCCGTTCGGCGATGGAGGCGACGGTCGCCGAGCACGACACCTGGCGTCGGGTGCCCCTGGATGAGCGCCGCGCCCGGGTCCGTCGTGCGCTGGAGCGCCTCGACGCCCACCGCGACCTGCTCACCCTGTTGTTGGTGTGGGAGATCGGCAAGCCGTGGGACCAGGCCGCGACCGGGGTCGACCGCACGATCTCGGGGGTCGAATGGTACTGCGACGAGATCGAGGTGATGCTCACCGGCCGCCGACCGCTGCCCGGGCCGGTGTCGAACATCGCTTCGTGGAACTATCCGCTTTCGGTGCTCGTGCACGCGATGCTGATCCAGGCACTGGCCGGCAACGCCGTGATCGCGAAGTCGCCGACAGACGGCGGCGTGAACGCCCTGACCCTCGCCGTGGCACTCGCCGCCGAAGAAGGCCTGCCCCTCACGCTCGTGTCGGGCAGCGGCAGTGACCTGTCTCCGGTGCTGGTCAACTCCCCCGAGATCGGCTGCGTGTCGTTCGTCGGCGGGCGTGACACCGGCGGCCAGATCGCGTCGCAGCTCGCCAACACGAACCGTCCCCACATTCTCGAACAAGAGGGGCTGAACGCCTGGGGCATCTGGGAGTTCTCCGACTGGGACAGCCTCGCCGGCCAGATCCGCAGCGGCTTCGCGTATGGCAAACAACGCTGCACCGCGTACCCGCGCTATGTGGTGCAACGGTCGCTGTTCGACCAGTTCCTCGCCATGTACCTGCCGGTGCTCGCCGATCTGCGCTTCGGCCATCCTCTCGCCGTCGCCTCCGACGACGATGCGCCGCCGACACTGGACTTCGGGCCGCTCATCAACGCCGCGAAGATCGTCGATCTCGAAGCCAAGATCGCCGCCACGATCGACCACGGCGCGGTGCCGCTGTACCGGGGCAGCCTGGACGACGGTGCGTTCATCGACGGCCAGGACCGCTCCGCGTACCTGGCACCGATGGCGATGTACGACCCGCCGCGGTCGTCGCCGCTGCACCACGCCGAGCCGTTCGGTCCGGTCGACACGGTCATCGTCGTCGACACCGAGGCCGATCTGCTCGCCGCGATGAACGCGTCGAACGGGGCGTTGGTGTCGTCGGTGGCCTGCGACGACCCCGAGACCGCGCAGCGCCTCGCCTCGCAGGTGCAGGCGTTCAAGGTCGGGATCAACAAGACCCGATCCCGCGGCGACAAGGCCGAACCGTTCGGCGGCCGGGGTGCGTCGTGGCGGGGCGCCTTCGTCGGCGGCGAACTGCTCGTCCACGCCGTCACCGAGGGCCCGGCCGACGAACGACGCTACGGCAACTTCCCCGATTACCGCCTCGAACCGCAGACCTGAACCGTTCAGTTGGCTGAGGCCATGGCGGTGACGGTGAGGTCGGCGGAGTAGTGGGTGCCGCCGCCGCTGCGGGCACATGGCGTGTCGGGGACGCCGCGGCGTGGTGTGCGTGCACGTCTGGTGGTCGGATCCGGCGATCGTGCGCGTCGATGAAGGTGAATCCTCGGTTTCCGTCGGTATCGATCCGGAAGCTTCCGTCGGGGACAAGACGGTGGTGCTTCTTGCACAACAGGACCAGATTCGCCATATCGGTCGGGCCACCGTCTTCCCGTCGTGAGAGGCCGAGCGGCCAGACGGCCGGGCGACCCGCTCATCAGGCTTCGGATTGGTTCGTCATCCTTCCTTGTTTACCGATAGATGCGTAGCGCATATGGTCCATGAATATCCGAAATGATCCCGAATGCTATGGCCTCTTGAGCCTCCTGTCGACGACCTCGACACCGGCGCTTCAGCTGCCGAGGCCGAGGACGCGCGCGGCGTTCTGGCGCAGGAACTTCGGCCAGACATCATCGTTGAAGCCGACGTCGCGCATCTCGGTCATGATGCGTTCGAGCGACAACCCCATCGGGAAATAGCCGGCGTAGATGATCTTGTCGGCACCGCGGGTGTTCGCGTAGTCGACGATCGCCTTGGGGTAGTACCGGGGGGCGAACGCGGAGGTCGAATAGTGCAGGTTCGGCCACTTCAACATGAGCTTCACGGCCAGGTCGGTCCACGGTTCACAGCCATGGCGGGTGACGAAGACCAGTTCGGGGAAGTCGAAGCACACCTCGTCGATCAGCTCCACACGCTGCGGGGCGAACTTGAGGCGCGGCCCCGGGATCCCCGCGCACACGAACACCGGCAGACCCAGTTCCACGCACTTCGCGTAGACCGGGTACATCAACTTGTCGTTGATCGCCACCTGGGGGAACGTGCCGGCCGGGAACATGCTCACCGCCCGGATCCCGTGGGTCTCGTAGAGCCGGGTGATGTCGCGGATCGCATCCATCCCACGGTTGGGGTCGACCGGCGCAGCGGGGATGAAGCGATCCGGGTAGCGCCGAAGCGCCTCGACCCCCTGGGAATCTTCCGCCGTCGACACGCCCACCAGGCCCTGGGCCACCCCCCACCGGTCCATCTCCCCCACCGTCAACGCGATCGGATCGTCGACGTCGCGTAGCTTCTTGTCGGGCACGTCACCGAACAGGTACTCCGCCGGGAACTCGAAGTCGTCCTTGGACTCCGCGTCCTTGGTCTGGTCGGTGATGAACCGGTAGGTCGCCTTCATGTCGGGGTGGGGAAACCCGATCATCGTGTCGATCACGGCAACGTCGCTGGGCATGGTCATGGGGAGCGAGCCTAGAACCTGTTCTCGTCGGAGCTGCCAGTGACCGTAGGGGTCACCGTGGCCGCCGTGGCGATCGAGCAGCACGACCGACCTGCACCGTGGTCATGGCTCGTCGGTTCGTTCTTTGCACACTTCACCCGTCCATGTGCGGACACGTGTGCCACGTCCAGGTTCGGCAGCGCGAGACGGTTACCGCCCAAACTCGAAAGCAGTTCAGTGGAGCTTGACCAGGGCCTTGCGGAGATTGCGGACGCCCTGGGCGATGCGCTGTTCGTTCTCGATCAACGCGAAGCGCACATGTCCGTCGCCGCCGGGACCGAAGCCGACGCCGGGCGAGGTGGCGACGTTCGCCTCTCTGACCAGATACGACGCGAACTCCACCGACCCCATCTCGCGGTACGGCTCGGGTATCGGAGCCCATACGAACATCGTGCCCTGGGGCGGGGTGAGCTCCCAGCCGATGCGGTTCAACCCGTCACACAGCACATCGCGACGTGACTGGTAGATCGGCTGCACCTCGAGTGGATGATCCGGATCCTCGTTCAGCGTGACCGTCGACGCGATCTGGATCGGTTGGAACGTCCCGTAGTCGAGGTAGCTCTTGAGCTTGGTGAGCGCGGCGACGATCTCGGGATTCCCCACCACAAAAGCCATGCGCCAGCCGGCCATCGAGAACGACTTGGTCAGCGAGTACAACTCGACCGCGCACTCCTTCGCGCCTTCGGCCTGCATGATGCTCGGCGGCTCATAGCCATCGAAACCCAGCTCCGCGTAAGCGTTGTCGTGCACCAGCACGACGTTGTTCTCACGGGCGAAATCCACGATCCGCTGCATGAACTCCAGATCCACACACGTGGTCGTCGGGTTGTGCGGGAACGACAGCACGATCACGCGGGGTTTCGGCCACGAGTAGCGATAGGCCTCCTGGACGTTCTCGAAGAAGTCCTCGTCGTCGCCCATCGGGATCTCGCGCACGTCCGCGCCCGCGAACAGCGGGCCCCAGATGTGGATCGGATACGACGGTGACGGCACCAGCGCCGCGTCACCCTGGGCGAGCAGCACCCACATCAGGTGCGAGAACCCCTCTTTCGCCCCGATCGTCGCGATCACCTCGGTGTCGGGGTCGAGGTCGACGTCGAACCGTCGTCGGTACAGCGCCGCCACTGCTTCGCGCAGCTTGGGGATCCCCCTCGACGACGAATAGCGATGGTTGCGGGAGTTGTGAGCAGCTTCGCACAGCTTCTCGACGGCCACCTCGGGCGAGGGGAGGTCGGGGTTGCCGAAGCCGAGGTCGATCACGTCCTCACCGGCGTGCCGTGCGGCGATCTTCAATCCGTCGATGATCGTGAACACGTACGGCGGCAGGTTGGTGATGCGACGAAACTCCATTCCACCCACGATAACGGTGACGACCCGGCGAGGGGTGTTCGGGTTTTCTAGGCGGTGCGTTGCGCGGCCAACAGCGCCGCGCCGATACCGCCGGCCCACTCCCCCATCGTCGCCCGTTCGATCGGCACCTCGGGTCGAACCTGCGCGCCGATGACCAGACCGGCGAACGCCTCGCGGATCGGTTCCATCACGATGTCGCCCGCTTCGATGAGGCCGCCGCCGATGATGACCATCTCCGAGTCGAGTACGGCGACCAGGTTGGCGATGCCGAGGGCCACCCACCAGCCGAAGCGGGCCATGATCTCGTGCGCGCCGGCGGCACCTTCGTGTGCGGCACGGGTGACGTGTTCGCCCCGCACATCCTCGGGGTCGCCGCCGGCCAACTCGACCACCCGCGGCGCACGGCCGCCTTCGGCCGCGTCCCGGGCGATCCGGGCGAGCCCGCTGCCCGACGCGTAGCGCTCCCAGCAGCCGTGCCGGCCACACGGACACGGCGGCCCGTTCGGGTCGATCACCATGTGACCGGCCTCTCCCCCGAAGCCGTTCGCGCCGCGCAGGAGTTCACCCTTGACCGTGACGCCGGCGCCGATACCGGTGCCGAGGGTGAGGAACAGTGTGTGGTTGTGGCCACCCCAGGCACCCCGTTCGTGTTCGGCCCAGGCCGCGCAGGTGGCGTCGTTGTCGACCGCCGTGGGCAACCCGGTCGCCGCGGTGAGCCGTTCGGCGAAACCGATACGGCCGATACCCGGCAGGTTCGGACCGGTGTGCATGACGCCGTCACGGTCGACCAGACCAGGAGCGCCGAGTCCCACCGCCGTGACGTCCGCGCCGAGTTCGCTGCGGGCCTGATCGCGCAGGTCGGCGACGAGAGCGGTCATGGCATCGACGAGCGCGTCGGCGCCGGCGTGGGGGGTGGGAACCCGCTTGGAGAGCAGGATGCCGAATCGATCGTCGGCACCGTCGAGGGGCGCGGCGGTGTCGAGGACGACCCCGAGGAGCTTGGTGCCTCCCAGGTCGAGACCGCACACCAGGTTGCGGGGCGCCGGTCGCGGGTCAGTCATCTTCGACCCGGATCGCCTGGAAGTCGTCACCGTCGTCGCCGGGCTCGGCGTCCGACCGGGAATGACGGGGCCTGGCCGCACGCAACGCATCGGAGGCCAGGTCGCGCAGCGACTCCAGGGCCATGCCGATCCCTCTCGGGTCGGCGACGAGCTCTTCGGCCGCGTCCAGCGCGTTGCGGGCCGCGGCGATCAACTCGAGCGCGGCGTTCTGGAAGAGCTCAACGCCCTCGTTGGCGAGATGGTGCGCGGCGTCGTCGTGAGCACCCGCCCCCGCCGGGCCGGGGTCGTCGGCGAACGACCCCAGGTCGTCCCAGTCGGCATCCCAGAGATCTTCATCGGGGTCAGCGACGACGGAGAACGCCGGCTCGTCGGCGCGTGTGGTCCCGGAAGCCGCCGACCGCTTCGCCGGACTCTTCATTGCCGGGCCCCCCATCGCCGGGGCCTTCTCGGTGGGTGCCGTCTCGTCGGCAGCGACCTTCTTCGC